>JAIXZD010000077.1 GCA_027489895.1 Planctomycetaceae bacterium | reverse complement strand
CGGTATTCACGCACCGTGTGCGCTGCCGCAGCGATCCGTGATCCGATGTTCTTCAGGTCGCGGACCTTGTTGATCAGGGCTTCGGTTGAGGCGGGGAGTCGCAGACCTCGAAAGCGGAGGTACTCGCGGAGCGCGGTTTCGAATTCGGAGAACAGGCGGACGATATAGGTCCCTTCGAGTGCATCGCGAGCGACGAGCAGGTCAAGGAATTCCACTTCCCCGACGATCACCTGCGAATCGATTCTTGCGGCGTGGATGAGTCGATCCAGCGAGATCTGGACGCAGCGGTGTTCCCGCTCGGCATCCTTGATCCGCCGCATCCACCAGAACGTTTCCCCGCCGGGGCGGCTACCCCGCATGGTCGAAGATCGCTCGCAAAACCCGGTGCAGGTTGGCTGCGGTCAATTTCAGCGACGTCCGGCTCGCAGTCGCGACCAATCCCGATCCTTCAGGCGGTTCGTACTCCAGATGCCACTGGCCGGGGCGACCAGAAATACGGGCGGCGTCGTCATAGGCAGGCATCAGGCAGAGATCGAACGCACCATCGACGTTCGGTTCGACGCGTCGCAATGGTTCAAAAAACAACTTCACCGAGAGTTTCTGGAGCAACAGGGCGGGAACCCGATACTGGCCGATCTCGACGTCATTCATTGGCTTGTCGACGATTCGCGTCGACCAGTCGTCTTGACGGGCCCAGTCCGCCACTTGTTCGACAAGGTCATCGACGCACGTGAACCAATCGGCAAACACGCGCGACCGGCGAACGGCATCGAGCTCGAGTGTGGCCCGGTCGGCCACCGGTGGAGCCTGCACCCAGTCGCAGTGAGCGGCGCGATCGAGGGAGACTCTGGCGACAAACGATCCTTTCCTGTTGGATGAACGGGAACTTGTCGGTGATGACCGGTCCGCCCGACCGGAGACGGGCGTGTACGTCACCTCGAAGGAGGCCTGTTCTCCCACGATACGATCAATCGACACGGTGAACGTGCGCGGCGCGGATCCGAGTTGAATCATGGTGGACTCGATCTCTGGCGGGCAGTGGACGTGGATTGTTTCCGGGGAGGTTGTCAGCAGAAGTTGAGACGCCTCCGGGCGCTCGCGCTTCCGGCTCCACCGACAATGATCGTCACCGAGATCGGCGGGCGGTTCAATCCCATGTCGGCGGTCGACGCTGTTTTTGCGGGCTCCTCGAATAATCTGGCGAAGTCCTTAAGAATCCCCTCTCAGGTTCGTCTTTCCTTGTGTTCGTCCCAACCCAATCGGGCAGGTGGCATGTCGACGGCCGACAATTTTTCCGAGGCTGCGTCGCAAGAGGCGTGGGTCTCGGCACTTCTGGCGACTCATGAGGGTCCGCTGGTGCGTTATGCGCAGCGGCTCGTGGGGGATTTGGAGACGGCTCGGGACGCGGTCCAGGAGACGTTTCTGAAGCTGTGTCGGCAGGATCGGGCCGAGGTGGATGGGCATGTGGTGGAATGGCTGTACACGGTGTGCCGCAATGCGGCCATCGACGCTCGCCGAAAGGATCGCCGGATGTCGACGATGACCGATGAAGCGCTGGCTGCCCAGGCCGATGGCCCGGCAGGACGCGCACCCGACTATGCCTCGGAAACCAGTGACACGGCCCGACGGGTCTTGGCGCTACTGCCTTCGTTACCCGCCAGCCAGCAGGAGGTGATTCGCCTGCGGTTCCAGGGGGGACTGTCTTACAAGGAGATCAGCGGGGTGACGGGACTGACCGTCAACCACGTGGGGGTGCTGCTGCACAACGCCCTCAAATCGCTCCGCGAACAATTGCAGACGTCGACGGTGTGAGCCGGTGGGCTGGGAACGCTCTCTGTTTCGACCTGCTTGCTGCCGTGATTCGCCCGCACCGATTCGGTCCTCGAGACGACGGTTCGGGAGACAGCGGTGTTCCAGCAAGAACTCGCACTGGCAAAGCCAGTGGCACACGACGAATTCGCCTTTTGATCAGTTCTTCAACGGTCTGTTAAACGGCCCGTTCTCTTTCCGACACGTTTCTTTCATGGGGGACCTGGCCCATGCCTGCCAATTCAGAACATGCTCAGACGTTTGATTCTCCACTGTTCAACCCTCAGGCGTTCGATGCGAGCGACCCGCGGTGGACGGCGTATGCTCTGGGGGAGCTGGCTCCGGCCGAGCGGGAGGCGTGCGATCGGGTTGTGGCCGCGTCGCCCGAAGCGCGGGCGTGGTTGGCGGAGCTGTCGGCTCTGTCGACGGATCTGGTGTCGGGATTGGGGGGCGAGGTGCTTCCCGCCCTGACGACGGGTCAGCGCGAGTCGGTGGTAGTGGCGAGCCGGGTGCCGGCCGAGGGACCGGTCTTGGAGGCCTCGCTGGCGAGCACGATCGCGATTCCGCCTCGGAACGGCAGTTCGGCGGCTCGGGCGGCGCGGTGGCGGATGTGGGGGGCGAGCATCGCGATGACAGTCGCGATTGCGGGGGGCGTGGCTCTGTTGCCCCGGGGGGATTCGCCTTTGGGGTCTCGGGGTGGTGATCGATTGGCCGCGGGGGCACCTGCTCGTGATGGCGATTGGTTGGACCTGGCGTGGAAAGAGGGCGCAGGCGTTGGAGGCGGCCAGCCGGCGGAAGCGATGTCGTTGGGCGACCGCGAGCAATTGGTTCTGTCGGAAGTAGACGCTGCAAACGTTGAGTTTGGGGTGGTGAGGAAGGGTGGGTTTGAGGGGGGTGGGTTTGACGATGGATACAGTCCGGTTGCCGGCGGGACGGCGGTGACTCCGTCGAAGCCGGGGGCCGCGAAAGCGCGGTACATGATTACGGAGAATCGGTCGGCCGCGGCGGCTTCTGGTCCGGTGGCGGCGGCCTCGGAGCCGAGTTCGGGTCGGCCGTTGGTCCGTCGTTCCGCCGGGCCAGCCGAACCGGGTGCGATGCCGGGCAGGGTGGCGGTGACTGCGTCGCCTCCACCGGCCGCACCGGCTCCCACGGTACTTGCCGCGAGCGTGCCGCTCAGTCGATCGGTCAGTCCGCAGGAACGGTCTTTGGCGCTGGGCGTCAAGAAGCGGGAGGACCAGTCAAAGGCTGTGACAGCGCCGGCCGACAGGGTCGGGCTGAATCTGCCCGCTCGTGGGACCGAGGGTGGCTTGGGCGGACTGGGAGCGACCCAAGCCCAGATGGGGCGGTCGAAGCTTCGCGGCGTCGTGGCTGATGAGACGGTACCTGAGGCGTCTGCGGCCGGGAAATCGGCCAAGCGATTGAACGAGGCCGAGGCGAAACTGCCCGTGGTCGAACTGCAGAAGCAGGCGGCCGACGGCAAGAGCGACGCGTTCGGCAAGCGTCAGCTCTCCGAGCAACTGGCCAGGGTCGAGGCGAAGGTGAAGGCGGGGCAGGTTGCGGGCGCGAAAGATGGGCTGCGTCGCGAAAGCCGGGATGCCGCGCCGGATGCGAAGCCTGACGACCAAATGGCGGATCTCGTCGACCGGCCTGGGTTGGTGGCCGAGAAGGCGGCGGGCGACAAGGCCGCGGGGAAGAAAGACGCGGAAGGAGACAAGTCGGGAGAGATGAATGTGGGCCAGGCGCAGACAGAAGATCGGTTCGACTTCCGTCTCCAGCAGCTCCAGGAACTGCAGGTGGCGGAACGGGAGGCGATCCAGCTTCCCGCGCTGCAGCAGGTCGAGGCGCTCAACCAGATCGCCCAGTTGTACGACGAACGGGTTCGGCAGAGCACGGAGGGCAATACCGAAGCGTATGACGTGATCACCGACAATCCGTTTCAGCAGGCACTGGGCGAGACGGCCCTGAGCACGTTCGCGATCGATGTCGACACGGCGGCGTACACGAACCTCCGTCGGTATCTCAATGGCGGATCACTGCCCCCACGGGGCGCGATTCGCATTGAAGAGCTGATCAACTACTTCCCGTACAGCGATGCGGCCCCCACCGATGGATCGCCCTTCACCGCGCGGATCGAGATCGCGGAATGTCCGTGGCAGCCTCAGCATCGGCTGGCGCGGGTGGCGCTGAAGGGGCGTGAGATCGCGGTCGATCAGCGGCCGGTGAGCAACCTGGTGTTCCTCGTTGATGTGTCGGGTTCGATGCAGGACGAGAACAAGCTGCCGCTGGTTCGCGAAGGGCTGCGGATGCTGGTCAATCAACTGGGCGAGAACGACCGCGTGGCGATCGTCGTGTATGCGGGGGCTTCGGGGCTGGTGTTGCCTTCGACCTCGGCCACGAACAAACCGGTCATTCTCTCGGCCATTGATAACCTGCAGGCGGGTGGATCGACCAATGGCGGCGCGGGGATCGAACTGGCGTACAAGACGGCCCTCGAGAACTTCATCAAGGGGGGCGCGAATCGGGTGATCCTGTGTACCGATGGCGACTTCAACGTGGGCGTCACGAGCCGGGATGAACTGGTCCGTCTGGTCGAAGAGAAAGCCAAGGCGAACATCTTCGCGACGATCCTCGGCTTCGGGATGGGGAACCTCAAGGACAGTACGCTCGAGCAATTGGCCGATAAGGGGAATGGGCAGTATGGCTACATCGACTCGCTGGCCGAGGCGCGGAAGCAGTTTGTCGACCAGCTGTCGGGGACGCTCGTCACGATTGCGAAGGACGTGAAGATCCAACTGGAGTTCAATCCGGCCAAGGTGGCGGGCTACCGGCTGATTGGGTACGAGAACCGGGTGATGGCCAACCAGGACTTCCGGAATGATGCCAAGGATGCGGGCGAGATTGGGGCCGGTCACTCGGTGACGGCTCTCTATGAGCTGATTCCCGCGGGTCAGCCTGTGCCGCAAACGGCGGAGACGCAGGCCCTCAAGTACCAGGTGGCGACGACGGTGAAGCCCGACGCGCTGACTTCGAGCGACTGGCTGACGCTGCGGCTGCGGCACAAGGCGCCGGAGGGTGAGACGGCGAGCGAGCAGGAGTTCGTCGCTACCGACAGTGGAGCGCGGTTCGGCGAAGCGAGCGTCGACTTCCGATGGTCGGCTGCGGTGGCGTCGTTCGGGATGGTGCTGCGGGACAGCCCG
Source organism: Planctomycetaceae bacterium (assembly GCA_027489895.1). Classification (GTDB taxonomy): domain Bacteria; phylum Planctomycetota; class Planctomycetia; order Planctomycetales; family Planctomycetaceae; genus JAIXZD01. The sequence continues at coordinate 26,952 of JAIXZD010000077.1, read as the reverse complement.
TATAAGGGGATGGCGACGCTGCCGATGGTCAAGGAGTTGGCGGAGTCGGCCAAGGGAGCGGATGCGGCGGGTTATCGGGCGGAGTTTGTGGAGTTGGTGCAGAAGGCGGCGGGGCTGCTGGGGCAGTAGCGCCCCGCTTCGCGGGGCGAAGGCAAAAGTCAAAAGTCAAAAGGCAAAAGTGCGCAGGCGTGGGGGGAGGTCGGTGGGCGCGGGGCGATGATTGCTCGCCGGTTGATTTCGGTGGAGGCCACGTCGACCCGGCGTCGCCGAAGTCGTGAGGGTTCACGCGACGGGCGAAGGGGGGCGGCAGAAGAGCGAGGCGACGCGTGGGGAAGCCTCACGGCTTCCGCTACCTTCGACTGGTGGCGGCCTGGATCAGATCGACGCCAGAATGGGGTACACACCCAACACCGCTTGCGGTGCTTTGAGTGTTTTCCACCGACCCATGGCAGGGTCGGCTCGCCGGGTGGGGGTGGGTCGCTGGTGGGGTTGTGTGTCTTGGGAAGCCTCACGGCTTCCGCTACAGGGGAGGTTGCGATCCTTTTCCCTTTTCCCTTTGCCTTGGGCGCGGGGCGTTAGCCGGCTAGGCGCTGGGGCAGGTCGTGCTGCCTCAGCATGTCTTTGCGGGAGGGGAGGCGGGTGGGGGGGATGCCGAGCTGGTCGAAGGCTTCGGCCAGGTGCTGGTGGCAGGTGAAGAGCAGGAGCTGGTGTCCGTCCTTCGAGAAGTCGATCAGCACCTGGGCGGCGAGTTTGGCGCGGTGCTGGTCGAAGTTGACGAACACGTCGTCGAGGATCATTGGCAGATGGATTCCTTGACGGGCCAGGTCCTGCACGACGGTCAGTCGGAGTGACAGGAACAACTGCTCGCGGGTTCCCGAGGAGAGCAGTTCGACGGGAATGGCCCGGCCGTCGTCGGTATCGACGAACAGCTTCTGCTCGCCCAAGGGCGTCCAGATGTTGCGGTACTTGCCGTTGGTGAGGCGGTCGAGGAATTTCGAGGCGTCGATCAGGGCTTTGGGCTGACAGGTGCGTTCGTACTTGAGCCGCATGCCATCGACGATCTGCGTGGTCGATTCGAGGGCGAGCCAGTCTTCGGTCGCCTGCTTGAGGTCGTCGTCGACGCGGGCCAGTTCGAACCGGAGGTCGGTCGCTTCGGTGTCCTCTTCCAGTTTCAGCAGTTCCTGTTCGATCCGCGCGAGTTCGTCGCAGGCATCGGCCAGATCGCGTTCGAGGTCGGCCTGCTCGTTGAGCAGCGTCGTGATGCAGTGGTCGTTCTGGATCGCGTCGAACCGCAGCATGTCGTCTTCGACGAGGGCGAGGTCTTCGTAGCCCCGGCAGAGGTTCTGCAGCTCGTAGCGGACGTTCGTCAGTTCGCGGTCGATTTCGTACCGGCGGGCGATCGTATCGGCCCGTTTGACGAACTCATCGCGATTGGCGGCGCCGCCCTGGGTGAGCAGCGCGTTCCGCTGAACGCGGCATTCATCGATGCGGCGGGCGTGGCCGCGGGCTTCTTTGCGTCGACCCCGGAACCGGCCGCGGAGTTCGCGATGCTCGGCCTTGTGCTTGGCCAGGTGGGCGAGTTGTTTCTCCCAGCCGGCCAGCACTTCCAGCGGGTTGGAGTAGTTGACGTCCCACATCTGGAGTCGATGGCCGAGCTCTTCGATCCGCTGGGTCCAGGTGTTCCAGAGGTCCTTGAGGTTTTCGAGATGGAGCTGCGACGCCTTCCAGTTGGAGCGCTGTTCGCGGGTATCGACGAGGCGCTGCCAGAGGTCGTGGGCGGCCTTGATCGTCAGGTTTTCAGGGAAGCGGACCTGCTTGAGGAACTCGCCCCAGGCATGCCGGGCGTTGCGGAGTTCCTTCCGGGCGGCCTGGGTTCGCTTTTCGAGGGTTGCGAACCGGGCTTCCATGGACCTCGCGGTCTGGCCGATCGTGGCGAGGCGTTCGAGGTCGACCAGTTTCTGCGTGATCGTCTGGACGAGGTCGAGCTGGCCGAAGGCTTCATCGGCAATGGCGTCCGCATCGGCCAAGGCTTCGGAGCGGCGGAGTCTCTGGTTGAGGCGGCGCTGGCGTTCCACCTCTTCGTCGGTGGTGGTCCAGTTGTAGCCCAGGTCGAGCACGCGGAGCAGCTTTTCGGGACCCGACCAGAAGGCACGCCACATCTGTCCCGGCCAGCGGCGAATGCGGCGGAGGAGTGAGCGATGGCGACGAGACTTGGGGAGGGCGTGCCAGGCGGCACCGTCGCCAGAGTAGTACCAGCGGGGGTCGCTTTCGGAGAGCACGGTCTCGCCGTTGGCTCCGGTCACGACGGGTTTTCCGCTCATCTTGTCGAGCACCGCGCGGGAGACCACGCTGTTGGAGCGGGCTTCTTCCTCGACAGTGCGTCCGGTGATCTTCGAGAGTTTGACGCGGGTTTCGTGCAGCTCGGCGAGGTTGGCCCGGGACTCGGCTTCGATCTCGGTGAGCCGGTCGCGTGCGTCGCCTTCCCACTGCGTTTTGAAGGCCCAGGCGATCAGCGTGCAGGTGAGGCCGAGCAGGGCGTAGACGCCCCCGGCGATGCCGCTATGGGTGATGCCTGCCCACAATCCCGAGGCGGCGAACATCAGCCCGGCAAAGCAGAAGAGGGAGAGAATGAGATAGACCCAGGGCGGCAGAATGACGCGAGGCGCGCAGCGGGCCATGTCATCTTCGATGCCGACCTGACGGTCTTCGAGTTCCGCCTCGTGCAGTTCGAGTCGGGCGACCTTCTTGAGGTTGTCGAGGTGGGCGCGGGTGGCGAGGGTTTCCTCTTCGATGGAGCGGCCGTTGAGCGCGGCGAGGCCGGTGCGCCAGAGGTCGCGTTTCTCGCCCAGGTGTTTGTCGAGCCGGGCTTTGTGTTTGCGGAGCAGTTTGACCCGCCGGTGGGCGCGCTGGTACTTGCGGGCGACATCGGTCATGCGGTGATGGGCGGGAGCGGAGATATCGGCGTGATCGATCTGCGCGAGGGTCCAGTTGGAACCGACGAGGCCACGGAGTTCGTCGAGCTGCAGTTCTTCTTCGGCGATCTTGTCTTCCGTGGCGCGAACGCGATCACGGAGGTCGACCAGGAGGACCCGCTGGTCGAGCAGCCCCTGCATGGCGGCCGCGTGTTTACGCAGGTCGCCCCCGGTGGCGAGTTGTGCCAGTCGCGAGCGAATGCCCTTGGCGTCGACGAGGAGGGCGCTGCGGGCGGTGGTCGCTTCGGAGATGTCGCGTTCGAGTTTTTCCAGGCGGGGGACGCCGCGCTCGGGAAAGTCGTCGATGATCGGAATCGCCTTGAGTTCCTGTTCGAGATGGCGAACGCGGCGCCAGGGGGCGTAGGCCTTGGCGAGGAACTGATGGCCGCGGAGTTGACCGGCGACGCCTGATTGGCGGTTGCGGAGGCTGGCGATCTCGTCGTCGAGGCGGAACTTTTCCTGGGCCAACTGGCTGTAGTGCGATTTCTGGCGGGAGAGGCCCGCGAGACGAGTGCGGAGTTCGTCCTGGCGGCGGAAGAGGCCCACGAGGCGACCGTCGGTCTGGTCGTCGCTCACGAGGCTGGCGCGGCGGGTGTGGATGTGGTTCCAGGCGTCGAGCAGGCGGCGGCCTTCCGGGCCGAGCGAGAGTCCGTAGACATGCTTCGAGACATCTTCGTCGGCCAGGCTGCCCAGTTCCTGGAGTTCTTTGAGGCCGATGGCGTAGACGTTCTCGAACACCTTTTCGTTGATGCCGCGGAGGGCGTCGTGCAGCCAGTCTTGTCCGGTGCGAGGCTGATCGAGGCCGGTGAGGGCGATTTCGCCGCGCGATCCGCCCATGCCGCAGCGGTGGAGGCGGACGATGGCGCCGTCGCGTTCGACCTTGAGCGAGCCCGAGCGGGGCAGCTTGGCGGTCTGTTCGCCGAACAGGTCGGTGACATGGGGCGTGAAGCCATAGAACACGCCGCGGACGAACCGCATGAGCGTGGTTTTGCCGGCTTCGTTGGGCCCGTAGAAGACACTCAAATGTCCGGGCGTCATCGGGAGGTTGAGGTTCTGCCAACCTCCGAACCGCTCGATCTGGATTTCCGCGATCCGCATGGCACGTCCGTGGGTCAGGGACTGGGGAAGTCAAAAGTCAAAAGGCAAAAGTCAAAAGTGCTGGTGATCGAACGTCAGTCCGTTGAATCACTGCCGCGGGATGGCAGCGTCAACCGTTCGTCAGCCACTTTTGGTTGGCCCCTCGTCTCTCAACCCTCCCTCTACGTCAGGTCGTTTTACTTTTGACTTTTCACTTTTGCCGTTTGATTTCGCGCAGCGCCTAGGCTGCTTCTTCTTCGAGGTTGAACCACTTCATGCCCCAGCGGCGAATGGCCGCCTGGACTTCCGCGGGGTCGGCCACGCTGAGCACCGGTTCGAGCCGGGAGTCCCACGCACCACCCTTCACGGGCGACTGGTTCAGGATGTCGAGCAGAGGCTCGTCGGTCCCGTTCCATTGATTGTGCAGCGCTTCGAGGTAGTTGTTGACGAAGGGATGGGGCGAGACCTCGAGGGCCGCGGAGGCGGCGAGTTCCGCCAGTTTCCAGTCGACCGACCAGACCGCGACTTCCGGCACGCCGGGCTGGCGGTAGAGGTCGTGGGTCAGCTTGGCGCGCCACTTGGCATCGAGGAATTGCGGATAGAGCGGACCGGCCCCTTTCACGTCCCAGGTGCAGAGCCAGAGGCGGTCGGTTGCCTGGCGATCGATCGACTGCAGCTCGAGCCTCAGGTCGCGGAGGAGGTCGTCGTAGTCGGTCGTTTCGGTGATGCGGACGGTGAGTCGTTCCCAGCGGACGGGTGCGGTCGGGAGGAACAGCGTTTCGATCCGGCCGTCGGGGGAGACGGTCACGAGGGTCGCACCGCGAGGGCCAGTCTCGGCCGAGGTGAAGCCCTGGGTGCCGCCTGCGTCGTGCGCGATGCTGCCGGTGAACGGTTCGTGGCTCCAGCCGGCGTGGTGACCGGAGAAAGCCCAGTAATCGACGCCAAACCGGTGCAGGTCGCTGGCGGGGTAACAGAGGCCCGAACCGTAAAGGAGGCCCTCGTCCGAGGAGGTCAGCCCGCCACGAATCAGGGCGATGCGGAGGGCGGTTTCGGTCTGGTCGATCTGGACACCGGGGAGGGAGTGATCGGCCGAGATGTGTTCGCCGCCCTGCCCTTCGGCCTGCTCATCACCGAAGTCGGCCATGATGAGCGATTGAATGACCTGCAGATGGGCGAGGGCGACGCCGTCGCGTTCGAGGGTGGCGGTGGAGCCACAGTCGAGGCCGAGCCGGGTGACGTTGTCTGGCAGGGGGAGCGCGGGCATCCAACTGGTCCAGGGGTCGGTCGCCCCGGCCGAGATGTAGACGGCGATGCCGTGGTCGTTCAAGCGGCGGAAGCCACGACAGAGTTCGATCTGCCCGCGGAGGCCTTCGTCGCGATCGTCGAAGCAATCGCCGCCCAGCAGCAGAAAATCGACCTCTTGTTCGCAGCAGAGATCGACGAGGCGCCGCCAGGCGATGACGGAGGCATCGCGTGTGGTGGCGAGCCATTCGTCGGGGACCGAGCCGATCCCGGCCAGTTGATGGTCCACCCAGAGGCGCGAGGCCTGCACAAAGCGCACGGATGGGCGCGACATCGTTGGATGCGACACGGACAGACTCCTTCCCTGGGTGCGGCGACCTGGCACGCGCGGGACCAACGGCGGGAACGTTGAGCCTGTGCGTCTGTCAAAATCAGTCGCCAAATCATGGGGACTCCTCCCCCACGTTCGGGGAGTTTATCAAGTCCCCCAGACTTCGCAATCCCCGAATGAATGAAGTCCGATGGATGCGACTGCGAGGCGGGCTTTGCGTGGTTGGGAGGTTTTGGTTGACCACCAAGGCACCAAGGCACCAAGGAAAGGCAGGTCAAGGCAATCCGTTTTGGGGCGAGGGCTCGCCTGAGCGAGAGGCGTAGGGTGGGCAGTGCCACCTTTGCTCACCCGCCTGCGATGACCGTGCGACCTTGCCCCCGGCTTCAACCAGCGCACGACCGATCCAGCACCAGGCCGGGTCGGAGGCCCGTCGGAAAGGTCGCTCGTTCCAAGGATGCTGGTGAGCCGTTGGTGGGCAGTGCCCACCCTACACTTAGTTCCCACCCTACGCTTAGTTCACGAAGAGGAACTGTTTCGTGTTGAACAGGGCCCAGAGGAGGTCCTGGTAGCACTCGGCCGGGGTCGGGCTGTCGGCCAAAAACTGCTTGGTGGCGTCCAGTTCGGCCTGGGAGGGCTTTCGCGAGAGCGTTGCGAGGTAGAGCTCGGTCACGATCTCTTCGTGCGGCTTCTGCTCTTTGAGCAGCTTCGCGATCCGCCCGTTGGCGTCGACGATCTTGCCCTGGACGATGTCGCCGTTGAGGACGTGCAGCGCCTGGGCGAGGTTCTCGTCCGGGTTGCGTTCGCACTCGCAGACGCTGACCCGCTTGGGTTTGCCGAACGTCTGCAGGAAGTAGTTCTGGTACTCGGCATCGGGCAGTTCGATCGCCCGGGTTCCCAAAGGCAGGTTCGGGAATTTTGTCTGCGTGCCGCAGGCCATGTCGATCGAATCGAGCAGTGGCTCGGCCGAGAGTCGCTTCACGAGAAAGTGGCTGTAGAAGCGGACATCGGCGGCATTCGTCGCGTTCGGCTGAGAATCGAGCTGGTACAGGCGACTCGTCATGATCGAGCGCATCAGGTGCTTGATGTTGAACCCGCTGGCGCGGAAATCGTTGACCAGGGCCTGCATCAGCGCGGGGTTGGTGGGCGGGTTGGTTGCCCGGAGGTCATCGATCGGTTCGACCAGTCCCCGGCCCAGGAGATAGCGGACATACCGGTTGACCAGGTTCCGGGCGAAGTAGTCGTTTTCCTTCGAGGTGAGCCACTTGGCGAGTGGCAGGCGACGGTCGACGGGGTCGTCCACCGGTTCGCCTTCGAGGGGGGTGGGCTTCATGATCTGGCCCGTTTTCGGGTGACCCACTTCCCCATTCATTCGCACGGTGACGACGATTTCGTTGGCGAACAGGCCGCCTTCCTGGCTCACCTTGTTGCCGACCCGCGGGAAAAAGGCGGCGAAGCTGTAGTAGTCGGCCTGGCTGTACTTTTCGAACGGGTGATGGTGGCATTTCGCACAGCCGAGGCGGACGCCCAGGAACAGTTGCGAGGTCATCTCGGCCATGTCGAGCGGGTTATTGGCGATGCGGAAATAGGCAGCCGGTCCGTTGGAGAAGACGGGGCCTTTCGCGGTGACGAGTTCCGTCACGAACTGGTCAAACGGCTTGTTGACGCGGAACGACTCCCGCAGCCAGTTGTGGAGGGCCCACATCCCCTGGTCGCCGACGGTGTCGCTGCGGTTTTTGAGCAGGTCGGACCATTTGATCGTCCAGTAGGCAGCGTATTTGTCGTTGAAGGTGTCGAGGGCGGGGTCGCCTGTGAGGCCGAGCAGGCGGTTGACCAGTTTGGCGCGCTTATCGGGTTCGGAGGCTTCGAGGAAGGTCTTGGTTTCTTCGGGAGTGGGCAGCGTTCCGATGGCGTCGAGATAGGCGCGGCGGACGAAGGTCGCGTCGTCGCAGAGGCCCGAGGGGGTGATGCCCAGCTCGGTGAATTTGGCGGCGGCGATCTCATCGATGAAGTTGTTGTTCGTCCAGGCGGCGAGGTCGGCCGTGGTGCCGTAGGGGACGGAGACGAGCGAAATCTCGGCCTGACCTTCAAACCGGACCATCACCGCGGCCTGACCCTTGCCCGTGATCGTCAACTGACCCTGCGGGGTGACGGCCACGACGGCTTCGTCGAGCGAATCGAATCGGCTCCAGTGGGTGACATCGGCGATGCGGCCCGTCGAGTAGGTTGCTTCGACGCGGAGTTGCTGCGTTGCCCCGATCTCGGCGACCCGTCGGCCAGGGGTCACGGTCAGTTTCTTCACCGTGGCGGCATCGGCCTTGGGGGCGGGGCAACCGGCGGCGATCCAAGCGGCGAAGACGGCGTACTCGGGCGACCCTTTTTCCAGACGCTTGCCGCCACCATGGGGCGCGGCGAGGACGGGTTTCTTGAGGAGCAGGCTGTCTTCCGGGGAGAGCAGATTGACGCGTCGCTGCATCCGCTCGCGGACGATGGCGCTATGGTCGGCTTTGGGGTCGTACCCCATGACGGAGAGCGTGAAGCCGCCCTTCCCGTGCTGAGAGGCATGGCAGGCGCCGGCGTTGCAACCGGCCTTCGACAGGACCGGCAGCACCTGCTCGACGAAATCGACGTTGGGCTGCGATTCGACACCCGTCACCGTCACTGGGACGGTTTTCGAGACGCCTTCGACCGTCACCGTCACCTGGGCGGTACCGTTCGCGACGGCGGCGAGGCGGTTGTTGGGGAGGACGCGGACGATGTTGGTGTCGGACGAGACGAGTGTCGCGGCGTGCGTCAGATCGGCGGATTGTTCGGTTGCGGTCCCGGCCCCGGATGACACGAGCAACTGGACCTGGGCGAACGAGTTGTCGAGTGTCACCTGGGCGGGCAGCACTTCGAACTCGACAGCGGAGGCCTGGGCCACGAGGGCCGCGACGAGACACCAAGTCCAAACAGCCACGGTGAGAGGGCGCGGACGGGAAATCACAGGCGGAGTGCCGGTCGTCATTATGGAAGCTCCCAAGGGAGGGACAAACTCAAATCGACGGGAGTCCAACGGGTTGTTGGACGGAAGTCAGGCGGGGCCCGGCGGCCGATCGTGGCGGTGGGGCGGTTCAAGGCGGGACGGATGCGCGCATCCGCAGCGACAAATCAATCTTCTTTATTATGACAGACGATTCGACCCGAGGCCAGTGCGATTCGGGTTTGGACGCCAGTGGGGGGGGCGAGACAGGCTTTGCGGGGGAGTCGAATCCGGGAGGCTCGTTCACACAAAGACTCTAAAGACGCGAAGGAAAGGCAAACGAAGCCTTACGGAACCGTTTGTGACGATGGACAGTGCCGATTTGCGTGAGACCAGGCGGGCCGCCCCTGTGAGGGGTCGGTGTTACGGGGTGTGTGGCAGGTTGGCAGCGTGTTGCCTCCGGGCGCTGACGCTTCCGGCTCCCGAGGATTTTGGATGTTGGTTTTGAGTGGGGCTTACGCATCGAACAGGATCGATGCAAGGTTGCGACGGTGGCGAGTGGGGGGTAGTCTCGGATGGCCGTGCGGTGATTCTGCCGCGGCGGTGATTTGTCGTCGTGATGTGGTCTTTCGTTTTCGATTTGTCTGTTGTTTTCCGGAGTTGAGTCCATGCCTGCGATCGAACCGGGACGACAGTTTGCCGACTTTGTGCTGGCCGAGACCGATCGGTTGCGTGGCGGCGACCGGGTTCCCGCGACAGTTGAGGAATGGGCGACTCGCAAACAGGAGATTCGGCGGCGGTTGCTCGATTCCTGGGGCGGGTTTCCGCCCGAACGGTGTGAACTGCTGCCGCAACTGCTGGGAACGGTGGACGGGGGCGACTTCGTCGTCGAGAAGCTGCTGCTGCAGACGTTTCCCGGCGTCTGGATGACGGCCCTGGCGTACGTCCCCAAACAGCGGTCGGGCAAGATTCCGGCGGTGCTGGCCGTGCATGGGCACTGGAAGCAGGCGAAGGTCGAGCCAGTCGTGCAGTCGCGGTGTATTGGCCTGGCGAAGCTGGGCTTTTTCGTCCTCTGTGTCGATGCATTCGGGGCGGGGGAACGGGCGATCGGCAAGGCGCTGGGCGAGTACCATGGCGAGATGGTGGCCGCGACGCTGCTACCGGCGGGGTATCCGCTGGCGGGGATTCAGGTGTTCGAGAACATGCGGGCGGTCGACTATCTGCAGTCGCGACCCGAGGTGGATGGCACGAAGCTGGGCATCACCGGGGCGAGTGGCGGCGGCAACCAGTCGATGTACGCGGGGGCGTTTGACGAGCGGTTCTCGGCCGTCGTGCCGACTTGTTCGGTCGGCACGTATAAGGCGTACCTCAACACCGCCTGCTGCATGTGCGAGGTGGTGCCGGGGGCGGTGTCGTACACCGAGGAGTGGGGGATCCTGTCGCTGGTTGCTCCGCGGGGGCTGATGGTCATTTCGGCGACGAAAGATGCCTTCCAGTTCTCGGTGGGCGAAGCGGAGAAGTCGCTCGCCCGGGCCAAGCAGGTCTACCAGTTGTTTGGGGCGACTTCGAACCTCAAGCATGCGGTGTTCGACTGGCATCACGACTACAGCCAGGCGATGCGGGAGATGATGTATGGCTGGATGACGCGACTGCTGAAGGGCGAGGGGGATGGCTCGCCCATCGCCGACCCTGCCCATGAGGTGTTCGAGCCTGAGACACTGCGCTGTTTTCCGGGTGAGACGCGCCCGGAGGATTTCGTCACGCTGCCGCAGTTTGCCGCGCGACTGGGCCGAGACCAGGTGGACGCGGCCAATCGCGAGCCGATTCTGCACAAAGAGCATTGGGAGGCGACCCGTCGCCGACTGCAACTCAAACTCGAAACACGGGTGCTGGGGAACTATGTGACCCGTGTGCCGACCGATGTGGTTGCGACGCGGGAGATCTCGGGCACGTCGACCGAGTACGACCTGCGGGCGGATGAAGGGATTGAGATCACGCTACGGGTCGTTCGTCCGGAAGGGAGCCCGAAGGGCGTCACGCTGCTGGTCGATTTCGGGAGGGCCGGGGCGACGCTTGCGGGGGACGAGGCCCTGGCACTGCTTGCGGCCGGGCAGGTGGTGGCGGCGGTTGAGGTGCGGGCGACGGGTCGGTACGCGTGGAAGTCGGACGCGATTGGGCGGGCACCGGACCACAACACCGGGCAGTGGGCGGTCTGGCTGGGAACGCCGCTGTTGGGGCAGTGGGCGTTTGACCTGCGCGTGGCCGCGTATCACCTGCACAAGCTGTTTCCTGAACTGGGCGGTGTGGCGCTTGTGGCCAGCGGTGCGGCCTGTCCCGCGGCCCTGTGTGCGGTGGTCTCTGAACCCAAGTTCGTCTCGGTGCGGCTGCAGAAGGGTCTGGCGTCGTACGTTTCCGACAAGCCGTTTGTGGGTCAGCGGTTCGGCAGCATGGCTCCCGGCTTCCTTGCGGAGGTGGGCGACCTGGGGAAACTCGCCGCGTGCGTCGCCCCGCGGCGCCTGGAGGTTGTGGGAGCAGTGACAGGGGGCGGCGAAGCGGTGACGCAGGCGGATCTCGAAGCGGCGTATGTCACGGCGCGCGAGGTCTACACGCTGTTGGGTGCCCCGGATGCGCTGTCGCTGCAGGCGTGACGCGAAGCGACGACAGGTCTTGTGTTGAGGCGAGCCGACCCTGTGAGGGGTCGGTGCACAGCGCTGCGCGCAGTTCGAATGGCAACCAATGAGCAATCGTTGCCCGTCGCAATCGCTACGCAGAACTACTTCTGTCCTTGCGACTGGTAGTGGGCCTGGCCCCAGACGGTCTGATTGAAGCCGGTGGAGCCGCCGCGGGGGATGGTGATGGTGGTCCACTGGTCGCCGGCGAGGATGCGGGCGATGAGGATGATCTGGCCGACGTGGTAGCCGCAGTGGGCAAGCGACCGCTGAATCGCGAGTGGCACGGAGAGGACTTCGCCGCGGATCGTCACGTTGCGGGCGAGGTCGTCGACGGTGAGCGCGGCGAGCGTCTCGAACAGCGTCTGCCAGCCCGACTCCCAATCGGCCAGTAGCTCGGCCCGGCTGGCGAACGTGTCGACGAACTCGCCATCGCGATTCCGTCCGGGCTTCTCGCCATCGGTGGTGAGGAAGTCGGTCCAGCGGGAGAGCAGGTTGCCCGCGACATGCTTCATGATGACGGCGATGCTGTTCGTATTGGGATCGAGCGCGATCCGCAGCTTGTCGTCGGGCAGTTGGGCGATTGCCTTGTCGGCCCAGCCTTTGTTCGCGCGAAAACTGCTGATCGCCCCGTCGAGGAGGGCGCGGCCGATGTCGGGGGAGTTGGTGGGGGATGGCATGCAGTGGCTCGGTGGGGCGGGATGGACGATGTGCGAACGTTGTGAGTGTGACGGATGGAGACTGCCAAGTGCTGGGAGTGGACCATCCAGAAGTTAAGGATGAGGGAGCCAAGCGGTGTTTTCGAGCGTCGGGGTGACGACAATTCACGAGATGATCGGCATGCTCCTTGAACGTTGAACGTCCAGCTGCCCGTCGAAACGCGTCGCTTCTCATGCGACACGCGCCTCAAGAATGACCCTGCGGTTCCGGAACCTCTCCCGCTGTCGCACGATGGATCGGGAGGATACCAGTTTGGGCCAATGACGCACCCCAACGCCAGTCTGTGCCGCGAGGCATTGTGAACGACTTCGCTCGCTCAGGATGACGCCTTCTGCTGTAGTTCTTTTCTGCGCGGCAGTACTTGAATTCAGCGATAAGAATATGATACATCTATTCTTTAAAGCGGATAGCCACTGGAGAGTGATTGCCCCATCTGATGGAGACTGTTGAATGACCTCCGCAACTGCCGTCCGGAAAGTGGGCCGATCGAGATCCAGTTATGCGGATGCGGCGGCAGCACTTTTCGGCCAATCTCGCCGGTCCGAAAAAACGGATCCCAAGACTTTTCTAAAGCAGTTGCGAAGTGAAAGCTTCTCTGGGAAGTTCCAGGTGCGTGTGTCGAGTATTCCGGGCAACAGTTCCGGGATCGCCAATCTGACCAAGTTGCTGCGGCATGGGACCTTTGTCTGCGAAGGAGAGTCCGTGTCGGTGGGGGACACAGCCGTTTTTGATGTCCAGTCGGCCCTGGATACGGACCGAAAGAAGACGGATCCGGAGCAGAAGGGGTCAGACGATCCAGCCTCGATCGGGGAATTACTCGAAAAATGTGCACGGTTTCTGACATTCAGCAGGATCGAGTCACCGCCGATCAGGGTCAGCGAATCGCACCGCGCAAATTGGCTGATCGGCTTCCCCCGTCGGGCTGAGACGAAATCTGCATCTGCTCTCCAGGGGGTTGTGAATGGGGAGGGGCGACTGAGTCAACTCGCTTCACGATTCCTGGATCAGTTGACGCGGAACTCGGAGCTGGGTTCGAAGACATCTGAGGGAGTGTTGCAATCCATATCCCCGCGGGGGTCAGTGCGGCCCGTGGTGGAAGAGAACGCACTGTTTCAGACCATCACTGTCCATGGGAGCCTTCCCGAGCAACTGATTCTCCAATCTGCAAAGGATACAGTCAGCGACGCATTCGTTATCGGCGACGATGAGTTGGCGTTCTTCATTCCCCAGGTCACTGGAGTTAATCGTAATCGGAACCGAGGTAAGTCCGTCTCCTCGATCCGAACGAAAGTCAGGAGACTTCTTCCTCGCAAAGAGGAGTTTGGCGCCGTAAGTATCGGTGTCCTGGACTCGGGACTGTCAGAATCGGTGGCGATCTCGGAGTTCGATAAGCGGCCGATTTTCGCGGCGTTCAATAGTAAGACCGGCCATCGAGTTGTGAGTGGGGATGGGGCTTCCTTTCACGACTTCCTGGGTGGCGACCGTTCCAGCGTGTATTACTCTCACGGGACTGCGGTAGCTGCCATCCTCGGAAGCCGGTCGGGAATTGCGCCAGCGTGCAATCTCGCCGTTGCCGCCATCGACTTTTCACAAGGGGTGAAACCAATCGCTGTCCAGAATGCGATAACGTGGCTGGCGACTAGCGCCTTTGGTCCCGATGGCCTGGACATTCTGAGTCTTTCACTTGACGCCAGAAGGCAAGAGGGGCGTCCAGAAGAGATCGACGCATTTCTTACGAACTTTGTCCAAACCCTGGAAATCGGCGGGTTTCATTGCTTTGCAGCCGTTGGAAACAGTCCGGCCGAGGGTGCGAGTCATGGAACCGCCGCGGAGCCGGCGGCTCGACAGCAGGTAAACGCCGTGGGAGCCGTGGATGCTGCTGGAGAATTGGCGCATTTTTCGAATTATTGCGCAGTCGGATCGAAGGGGTTCGTTCCGGAATATCTGGCCCTTGGCTGCGATGTTCAGGCTGTTGACGTCAAGGGCCGATCTCGTCAGGTGTCAGGAACTTCATTCGCAACGCCGATCGCTGCGGGGGTCGCGGCATTGGTTCTCCAAGCTCATTCTGACCCGAAGAGCCTCGGAAAGATCGATCTCTATACGGAAATGCTGCGAGTTGGTGCCAGGAGAATGATTGGGAAGCCTCCTCACCAGGGGTACTCCATGATTGTGCCCAAATAGGGGGATCAGGGAGTCGTCCGCCGTCCAACTGCAGGATTACGGCGTGAGTGGCAACTGCCAATGACTCTCGGGCACTGCGGCACTGGCACTGCGGCACTGGCACTGCGGCACTGGCCTCTGTTGCTGCGGTGTCGGTTGATTCCGGGAACGCGCTGCGGCCACCCTACCCGGATCATCCGGTCACCCTGGCTTAGTCGGTGACGGGTTGAGGCAGGACGAACTCAGGTTCGTTGACCACATCGCTCACCTCGCGATACAGCCTTATGGTCGGCAACAACTTTGCCAGAGACTCCGCATCTCCTCGCAATGTCAGGTTTGCGAAAAGGGGGTCGTCGGCTCCCAGCACGTCGGTGACTGATCCCGCGTCGGAATGTGCGGCAAGTTGATCCATCACCGAACGCTTCACCTCAATAACGGACTTCCGCCAAGCCTGGGCACGCTCGACTCGAGTTTCACCCGCCTGCACGTCCCGCGGGGGAATATTCAGTAATAGCATCACACTCGTTGTGGTCATGACAGTGCCTCTGCAGAGAGACCTGAAATGTTACCCGGACAGTCTTTCCATCGCCACGGAAAAGTCAGAACAGTGTTCGCTGCTGAACACCTGACCCTGGGTCGGCATTTCGGGGTAAGCCGGGACAGACTCTCTTCAAAAAGTCGATCTCTGATGGGGATATCCGATGTTGCAGGTAGTATCGGACAGCATCTTCGATGAGGCTCGCAACCGACACGCGCGGATCCCCTCTCCCGTTCAATCGCACCTCACCGTCGTGGTCAGCTGACCGAAGAAAAGCGATGGCCCGGATTGCACGGACATAAGGTGGAGTCATTGTGACGCTTAGCTGCCTGGGTGACGATTCCTTCGCTGCTACCCAGTTGATAAACGCATCGTCCAGCATGTACCTCTCCCTTCGACTCAATGCGCGTGTACTGTACGATACTGTAGTGAAAACAGTCAATCCGCATCCAATCGACAAGGGAGATATTTGCACAACGGACACAAACTGGAGACGAGTCGCTTAGAGAGAGCTCACTGGAAAAGGTTGCCTGCTGTGATCACTCTTGGTAAAGCCGGTTGGTTCGTCAGGCTCTATCATCCGGGACACTCTGCAATCGCAGGCGATGTTCATGCGTCTGTTGCGGCATTTGGGCTGCCATATCTGGAGGACGGAACCGTGTGGATCTGACTGATTCGCTCGGTCAAAGCGACCCCACACTCTGGTCTGGCGCGGTGGCACGAGGTGTTTAGCCAACTCGCCAAAATCATGCCTTCCGTTGAATTGGGGGACTTCTTTACGGCTCGGCTTTGGCTTTGGTGTATTGGTCGAGGCGGGTTTTCAGGTTGGCGAGGCGGGGGTCGCCCTGGGGTGTCCATTTGATGGCCTCGTTGAGCGCGTTGAGGGCGTCGTCCAACTGGTCGAGCCGGAAGTAGGCCTCAGCCTGAGCCGATTTCAGCCGCACTTTGTCGCCGCCCCGAACATCGGCTTGCGGAAGAAGCTGTGTGGCAATGCGAATGAGCTGGTCGGGCGTTGTCTCGGGCAGCGCGAGGGCTGCTTCCGACCAACCCACCTGGGTCTCGTACATTTGAGGATATTCAGTCGATAGTGCCTCTTCGTAGACCTTGAAGGCTTCCTCGGCCTTACCTTGTTTGAGGAGTGCCCGGCCGAGAATCACCTGGGTGTCGTTCATCCCGGGGGTGATGGCGAGCGCCTGTTTGAGCAGGCTCTGGGCGCGCTCGGGGTCGGTATCGCACACGGTGCGGGCCAGTTCGCGGAGGGCGATCACATCGGTTGCGTCGCGCTCGTGGCGCTGGTCCCAGTAGGCGAGCCGATCGGCGGGGCTGGCCGTTTCGTCAGGGGCCGGTGCGATGGAGAGGCGCCGCACGCGGATGTGGTGGAACGAGATGACCCCTTTCCCGATCTCGGACCGCCACCGCTGCGTGTGCGTTGGCTCGCCAAAAAACAGACGTCCCTCGGGGTCGAGCTCGGCGGCCAGAGGCCGCTGGTACCCGAACGACTCCAGCAGAAACTCGAACGATTTCGGCCACAGGCGGATCCGGTAGTTGATGGGCGTGTCGATGCGCTCGATCTCGATGGGGTCGAGAAACCCGCGCGGATCGGTCGTCGGCACGAACAGTTGCTTATAGGGCGTCGAGTTCGTGCCAAAATACGGCCGTGACTGCATGAACGTCGTCCAGCCTTTGTCGTCGGGGGTTCTGACACCCGCGGCCTCGCGCCATTGAATGCCGACAAAATCGAGCGACGTGTTCGCGGGCTCGACCTGCATGCGGCATTGAATTTCGAGCGGAGCTTCGAAGTCCAGGAGCGCGATCACCCCCATCCGCGAGCCATGGTTGCCCTGTCCCACCAACTGCCAGGCGCGCGACTCCTCGTTGTAGACGACCTGGTCGGCGAAGAACTCGCAGCCGGCTGCGTGTGGCCCCTCGAGCAGCGTGACCCACTCCCCTGCGTCCCACGCCTTGCGCTGCGCGAACAAGGCCTCGAACCGGGCCAGGGCGGGTCTCACTTCCTCTGCGGGACCCAGTTCACGCAGCCGGGCCAGATCGGCCTCAATCTGGGGGAGAACACCTTCTTCCAGCGGTTTCAGGGGAGCCCGGCGCAGTCGAGCGTCCAGCCTGGTGATCAGGTCGAGGTGCTCGGGAGAGCCACTCGCTCGAGAGAGGTCCAGGTCGTACCGACTGGGCAGCGCGTCCCAGCGTTGGAGGAACAGGCCCGGCCGTTGGAACGGATAGCGTTTGGCAATCTGATGGGCGGCGTCCCAGCGTTTGGCGTCGTGGTAGAGCCGCCAGGGGAACTCGGGAATCCAGGTGGTCTCGAGTCGCGGCGCCTGGTCGTCGTTCCAGGCGTCGTACCCCGCGAGGAACTCGGTGAGCAACTGTTCCAGGAGCGGGTACTTTGCCAATTGCTCGGAGAATGGAATCATTTCCATCTCCTTCAAATCCTTGATCACTTCGAGCAACTGAAACGGGATGAGCGTGTCGTAGCGTCCGGTGGAGACGCACTCCTGGGCAAATTCGATCAGCTCTTCCGGGCTGCCGCCCCAGCGCGACAACAGCGCGTTCCGGTACGCGTTGTAAGCGGCGACGTAATCGAGTTGTGCTGCCACGGCATGCTTCATCCAGTCGGCCGGGGTACGATTCTCGTCGCCGTTCGCATTCGCGACGTTGATCATCTTCCAGGCGGTGCGGGGATGTTCGGGATGCAGCAGCCAGGCGTGACGAAAGTGCAGCGCCGCCCGTTCTATCTGCGTCTGGAATTGATCCCAGCCTGTGGGCGTCACCTCGTTGGCGAAGCCAGATCCGCGCGCGTCCCAGGCCACGTCGTAGAAGTGCTCTCCGGCCATCAGGTGCAGCAGCCAGGGATCGATCTCCGGGTCGTCCGCGATGTCCCTCAGCAGCGCGTCGTAGCGAAGATGATTTCGAGTCTGCAGATCGTCGAGATTGGCCGCGATCGGCCGCAGGTACTGTTTGTGCTGGGAGTCGTCGCGGAGCCATTGGTAGAGCGCGGCCTGAAACGCGTTGTACCGGTCTGAGAAGGTTCGCGGTCGATCGTCACCAGGGAGGACGCGATGGGTCGGCAGCGTGGGCAATAGAGACCGCAGTCGCACTTCGATCCATTTGGGGTACTGTGTGCCGGGCAACCCGAGGATCGCCGGTCGAAGGACAAGTTCCATGATCGAATCGGTGACCTTGAACTCCTCAATGACATGGGCATACGCGAGGAGGACGACGGGGTCTTGCGAGCCGGCGACCAGCAGCTCGACACCCAGCGCGCGAAGTTCGTCGCGAGGGAGGGCGTCCGGGAGTGCCAGCCGCCACTTGGCCGCTGCGGTCAGAAACTGTTCTGCCTGAGGGCGTATCTCCGCGTGATCCCGCGTGCAGGTGCGGTAGTACTGCACGTCGCGGAGCCAGTACTCCAGCTGCCGTTCCGAGGCGTCTTTCTGGGTGGCCAGCCTGGTGGGGCGGCGGTAGCGAAAGCGCTTGGCCCCAACCGGACCAAACAGTTGTTGAAACTGGAGTCTGGATTGCTGGGCCTGTGCGGTCAGATTCTGCAGGGCCTCGGTCAAGGGGCGCGTCTTGGTCTGGGGCACGCCGTTGGGAAAGGTGGCCGTCACAAGGGGGTCGGGCTGCGGTGGCTTGCGCTGGGGAAACGTGGCGGCGTCCCGTGCCCGGCGCTGTTCGAGGGCGACGCGCTGTTCTTCGGCGATCTGCTGGCGCTGCTGAACCAGCAGATAGATCATTGGCAGCAGGACGAGGAGCAACAGCCCCAGGCGGACGAGGACCGAGCGCTTCCTGGGAACAGCCGTGGCCATGTCGAACCCCGTGAGGAACGTGGACAAACGCTGCCGCTGGTGGCGCAACTGGCGGTCAAATGAGACGACGAGTCTAGCGGAAGTGGGCTCGTCGATGGACGACGATTTCCCGCTTTTCGAGCAGACTGGAGCGCGTTCTAGATTCGGACGGGGAACGCCCGCAGCGTACCAGTCGCGACTCGCGTCCCTGGGTCTTGGTGGTCGGCGAATCGGGCGTCGCCTGCCGAGTGTTCATCTTCCCGTCGTTGATCAGCCCCCAGCGGTCCACCTCGGACGGCTGAAAGACACTGGGAACCAGCCCGCAGTCCCTTATTCGGCCTGTCTCGCGATCTTTCCGTTACTTCAAGTCCACGGTGACCTTCTCGATCGTCCCGTCGAAGCGGAACGGCGGCTGGTAGGCTTCGTCCACGGCGGAGCCGGTGTCTTCGCCGACATCGAGGGTGCCTCCCAGGCCCAGCGAGAAGGCGTGGGTCCGCTCCATTTTGGCTTGCGCGGCCTGCTTGCCGTCCACGAGCAACGTGAGCGTGCCCCCCTTCCCTAACCCGCCGCCGTCATAAGTGAATTCGGCGCGGAGTTGCACGGGCCCCGGTTGGAGTTTCGTTTCGGCAGCCGCCCGGGAAATGGTTTGTCCCAGGAAATTGCCGACGAACACCGGCTTGCCGTCTCGGACGTATAGCCCAAACCCGCCGTCACCACCCCCCATCGAGAGCACCGCACCGTTCCCGCCGTTAGCGCCGACCTCGATATCGGCAGTGATCGAGAACGATTTGTTCAAAATTTTCGGCGCGGTGCCGGCTGGGAGTGCGGAAGTTCCGAGGTAATACGTGAACGACTTCTGGCCGCCCCCCATCTCCGGCCGCCCTTGCAGCTCGGCACTCAGGCGTTCAATTTTCCGGCCATCCAGCGGAAGCACATCATGCCGGGCCGCCTCCGCCCACCAGAGGGCGTCCAGTTGACGCACCTTGTCCGGGTGCTTCGCCGCCAAGTCGTTGGCCTGGCTGAAGTCCTCGTCGAGGTGGTACAGCTCCCATGTGGCCGTGTCCGGATTGGCCGGCGCGACAAGTCCATCCCACGGGACGCTCGTGCGCGATGCGGCCCACCAACCGTCCTGATAGATGCCCCGGTTGATGAACATCTCGAAATACTGCGTGCGGCGGCGACCCGGGGCCGTGGCATTGTCGAACGCATACAGCATCGACACCCCGTCGAGCGGCTTTTGACGCACGCCGTTGAGGACGTCCGGGAACTCGATCCCGCAGGCTTCGTAAATTGTCGGCGCAATGTCGATCACGTGGTGAAACTGCGAACGAACTTCCCCCTTGCCCTTGATGCGTGCCGGCCACGAGACGGCTAGCGGATTGCGGACGCCCCCCAGGTGAGAGGCGATCTGCTTGGTCCACTGGAAGGGAGTGTTCATCGCCCACGCCCAGCCAGCCGGGAAGTGGTTGAAGTGCTTGGGCCCCCCGAGCTCATCGATGTGCTTCAAATTGTCTTCGAGCGTCTCGGGAACATTGTTGAAGAACGAGTTCTCGTTGAGCAGCCCGACGAGGCCCCCTTCGGCCGAGGCGCCGTTGTCGCCCACCTGATACAGGATCAGCGTGTTGTCGGCGTCGGGCTGCGACCGCACCACCTCCAGCAACCGCCCCATCTCGTAATCGGTCTCGGCGGTGAAGCCGGCGAACACTTCCATCATGCGCGAGAACAGTCGTTTCTGGTCCGCCGAAAGGCTGTCCCACGCGGGAAGTTCCTTGGGGCGCTCGGTCAACACGGCATCGGCGGGCACGACTCCGAGTTTCTTCTGCCGTGCGAACGCCTGTTCCCGATACGCGTCCCACCCGGCGTCGAACTTGCCTTTGAAGGGAGCGATGAACTTCGGACGCACGTGATGCGGGGCGTGTGTTGCTCCCGTCGCCATGTACAGGAAATACGGTTTCGCGGAATCGATCGAACGGGTCCGACGCAGCCAGTTGATCGATTTGTCGACCAGATCTTCGGTGAGGATGTATTCCGGGTCGGTAGAAGCGGGAACCAGCTGATGGTTCTCGAACAGCGTGGGATGCCACTGGTCGACGTCCCCGCCCATGAAGCCGTAGAAGTAGTCGAACCCCAGTCCGCTGGGCCAACGGTCGAACGGCCCCACCTGGCTGGTCTCCCAATCCGGCGTGTTGTGGTTCTTGCCAAACCACGAGGTGGCGTAGCCGTGCTGCCGCAAGACTTCGGCCACCGTGCCGACGTTCTTGCCGATGATGCCGGTGTAGCCGTCGTATCCGGTGGCCGCTTCGGTGATGACGCCCGTCCCGGCGACGTGGTGGTTGCGTCCGGTGAGCAGGGCCGCGCGGGTTGGCGAGCAAAGGGCGGTCGTGTGGAACCGGGTGAAACGCAACCCGTCCTTGGCGACACGGTCCAGCGCGGGGGTCGGCACGGCCCCGCCGAAGGTGCCGAACTGCCCGTAGCCGGCGTCGTCGATCAGGATGAGGACGACGTTCGGCGCCCCTTTGGGCGGACGAGCGGGTTGGGGGAACTCGGGCGGATCACTCTCTGCGATGGTGCGGCCGATGTTTCCGCGAAAGCGAAAGTCCTCGAATGGCAAAGTCGTTGTCGATTTGGGAGCCGCCGTCTTCGCCCCTTTGGCTGCGGCCGCGGGTGGTGTCTGGCCGTGGCCCGTGCGGGTCGCAACGACCCCTGTCACCACGCAGAGCAGGAGGGCCGCAACCAACGTTCGGCGGTTCGATGTCATGATCGGTTCCGACGGACTGCCAATCCCGAACGGGCACAGCCCCTGTGAAAGGTGTTTCGCTTGACGCCAGCGGTAGTTTGGAAATCCGCCCGCGGGACCGCAAGGGAGCCCCGGTGGAACATCAGTCACGTAGGGCAGGAGTCTGCCCTACGGAACTGTGCCGGTGGGCTGGTTGTCGTTTCAGAGGGCCACCCCGTGAGGTAAGATTTCCTTGAGGGGGGAGTCGTCATGTCGTTGGTTGAAGAGACTTACGAGCGCGCGATGGACGAGATGCCGACGGCGCAGAAGATGGCGCGGGTCGAGGCGTTTCTGGTTTGGACACGCAACCTGATCGCCCGGCAGGTCCGGGAGACACTCGGCCCAGAGGCGGATGACGAGCGTATTCGCTGGGAAGTGGCGCTCCGGATGTACGAGTCCGACCCCGCGGTCGCCCGCCTGATCCGGGAGCACATGGCCCGTGGTTTTTCCTGAGGGGCGCTAACCACCCTGCCGTGAGCATCTTTCGGTACAACAGCTCAGCGCGGAGTGTGTGGACTTTAGTTCGGCGGTGCGGCGATGCCTTACCATGAGTTTCTCTGGTTGGACGTGGCGATCCGGAAGATTCGGGACAATGGCCTGACGGTCGAGGAAGTGGAGCACGCCGTGCTTCGTGCAAGACTGGCCGTGATTTCCGATTCGAGCGGCCGCCCGGGGTACAAGGGATGAACGCCGAGCGGTGAAGTGATCTTCGTTGCCTTCGAGGTGATTGATCCGGTGTTGATTTCCGTTGTCACGGCCTTTCGACTTGATTGGTGAGTGGACAACGACAGTCGGTGTTGAGGTGCTTATGAGTGACCGGGTGATTCACGTGGCAACGCCAGAAGAAGCCAACCGGCTGGATGTCCTGGCGAAAGAGTGGGAAGCCGAACTGCCCACCGTCCTCGTTCAGATGGATCGGGCGGAGGCAGCGGCCCGCGAACCGAGTCTGGCGGGGAGGCTCCGGAAAGCGATCCTGGATTCGGTCCTCTTGCCGGATCGCCTGGCGGCGGACTGCGGAATCGATCTGCCGAGCTTGCTGGCCTTTCAAGCGGGTCAGGCGGACCTACCCCTGGCAGCGATCGAGCGTTTATCCCAGGTGGTTGGACTGCGGCTGGTACTTGAGAAGGTGGGATCGAACTGAGGCGTCAGGCGGGTTAGGCACCTGGCAAGCATGCGATCCTTGGTTCGCTACCCACCCGGAGCAACCCGCGCGACCAACCATACTTCACATTGTCGGAAGTGGTCGTCTTCCGGAAACATCCGCCGCATGTCGTCCCGAATGCGATAGGCGCGGTTCCAGTCGTTGATCAGTGCCCAGCGATTCACCTCGGACGGGTGGAACACGTCGGGAACCGGCCCGCAGTCCGTCAATGTGCTGATATCGCAATACGAATCGAGGAGACCGAATCCGCACCACATTGATCCCTCGGGCAGAACCTCGGATTCGGCGGGGTGTTCCTTGAGGGCCAGAATCTGGTGGCGATCCGGATCGAAGGGCATTCGTCGCCTGAGATAGCCCGGATCCCGAAACAAGGTGACGTGAAAGTCCTCATGCACGTTGTGATCCCAGTCCTCGCCGACTAACTCCGTCACCAGGTTCGGACACATCAGAGAATCGAGCGTGATCAATTCCTCGATGTGGGCGAACCCCGAGAACGAACGATACGAGTCCCAGGCCTCCTGCGGCGACGAGGTGAACCGCTGGCGTAGCGTGTAGAGCCATTCGGCCATCGCTTGTTTCCCGCGAGGTGCCACTGCGGGCAGGTCCAGTCACGTAGGGCAGGCCCCTGCCTGCCTTCCCGGGCAGGGGGAGTCAATCACGGTATCGTAACATGGCGGATTCGCGATTCATTTCAGGGTCGTCGCCGGTGTTGTTCGGTCGCCGCCTCAAGCAGATACTGCCGATTTGATTGGTTTGGATGGGGCCAGAGTGGATTGGCCTCTCCGCAACCTTCCAGGAAGGCAGGCAGGAGCCTGCCCTACGGAACTGGGCCACCCGCCGATTCCTTTTTTCTCGGGGAAAAGGTCAATGCGGCAGCATAACTGAGGTGGGACATGTCGCTTGACCTTTCGATTCTCGGATCCAAGCTGTCCCGCTATCGGGAACAGTTTCAAGCAACCACTGCCGAAGTCGCTGTCGGGACCGGCATCCCGCTGGAAGTGCTTTCCGCCTACGAGGGAGGTGCCCGTGAACCATCTGGTGATCACATCTTGATCATCGCTGATTACTATAAATGCGATTACAAGTTCTTCCTGTCAAATGAAAAGCTCGCCCCGTTTGAGCAAACAGAGACCTTGTTTCGAATGCCCGGAGATGCTTTGACGCGAGAAGACCGATGGGCGATTCAGGAATTTCTTTTCCTATGTGATTGCGAAGAAGTCCTAATGAACGCGCTTCCGGACTTGAATCGGAAACCGTTCGTGTTTCAGAAACTAAAACACATTACAAGTCGCATGGAATTGATGCTGCCGACGCGCTTCGAGATCATTTAGCCTATCAGCCTAATCAGGTCGGAATGGATGTATTCCGCGATTTGAGAACGATTGGCCTGCATGTCTTTCGTCGGCAACTTTCCTCGTCAGCGATATCGGGCCTTTACGTTCGCCATCCGTTTGCTGGCCGTTGCGTGCTCATCAACTTCTCAGAAGACATCTATCGGCAGAGATTTACAGCTGCTCATGAAGCAGGGCATGCCATTCTTGATGACGGGAAGGATGTCAACATCTCCTTCGCCACTTGGGACAAATCCGGTCTATCGGAAGTACGGGCAAACACATTTGCTTCGCAGTACCTTATGCCGCCGGATTTCTTGCGAGGCATCGCAGACGCACATCAGTGGTCAAACGACAAGGCAATTGAATTGGCAAGCAAGTTAAAGGTGAGCACTACAACATTGTCGTATGCCCTCCGCGAAGCAGGCCTGATTGACGAAACGACCGTCCAACGATTGAAGGCGATCTCCGTTCCAGCGGATGCCAAGGTGGATGCGGAATTACCTGCGTCGCTGTCCGCGGCATCGCGATCCCGAAAACTGAACATGCTCAATCGCGGACTTTCGACCTTCTATGTTGACCTCTGTTTTCGAGCGTATCGACAAGGTGCCGTTTCTGCGGGCCGTCTCGCTGAGATGCTGCTGGTCTCACCTCAGGACATTAACTCTGTGGCATCGATGTATGGGGAGTGCATGGCTCATGGGGATTGAGCCATCGCAATTTCACCCGCTAAACGTTGCGGACACATGTGCGCTTTGGAATTTGTTGTCTTCGCGGCGCATGTGCTCTGCCGCGCGAGACGCGAATTGTTCATTCTGCTGTACAACATTCGTGGCTTACGAGTGCCTGCACAAGCGGCGGGCATCCGAAGTGTCAGAAGAAGACGTACTCAAGACGCGACTGAAACGCGAGATTGAGAGTTCCAGAATCGTGTCGTACAGCCTCGATGTCGCAGATTTACAAGATGTCACAGTCTTGGAAAGTCGTCGCAAGTTGAGCAAAGGCGAACTCTCCTCAATTGCATTTGCCAACAAAACACGGCAGGTATTCTTGACCGACGACCAGAAGGCCAGAAAGCTCGCGGAATCGTTTCTCACCAGCAAGATGACACAGACAACCCCACATTTGTTTGGCTGGTTGATCTTTACCTGGCGGCTTTCGGATGCCGACAAGGACCATGTCATCGAAGAACACGAGCAGTTCATTCGTCCTCTTCGACCATATTTTGAGGAGATGTACCTCGAAGCCTTGCGTTGCCGGTCTTTGGCGCAGATGGCGAGTGGAAATGAGCAAAGGGAGCTGTCGAAATCCGATACGCAGTGAATAAAATGGCGGCTCAGTCTGCGTCGTCCAACTGCCCACTGAACAACGCGGGTGGCGCAGACGCGGCTTTGAACGCCTGGGAAGAAAAATCGGGCGAACGACCCAAGTCACTGGCACCCGAAAACGCTTTCGTCACTGACGGACCCAACCTTTCCGTCGGCCCCGAACCGAATCGTAACATACCCTTGGTTGGGCCAGGGTGAGTAGATCCACGTGTCGTCGCCGAGAGTGGTTGTGGGCAATCCAATGGTGTGAACAACAGCTTCGCGCGTCTGATGGACAAGCTGATTCTGTACTCGTGCAGGGATGACGCACCGAAACATCTGAGACGCAATGGTTGCGAGAGATGCTGCGATAAACACTGCGGTCAGAGCAATTGCGAGCTGAGTACGGCGCTTACTCATTCGGGCGCTCCAGAACATCAGTCACGTAGGGCAGACTCCTGCCTGCCTTCCTGAGCTGCCGATTCGATTGATTTGGATGGGGCCGGAGTGGGTTGGCCCCTCCTCAACGTTCCGGGAAGGCAGGCAGGAGCCTGCCCTACCTATTACGCACTCGGGCGGGGTGGTACCACGTGGCGGCTAGCGCTGGCGGGCGGTGCCGCTCCCTACTCGGTTTCGAGCGAGAACATTTCGTAGAACAGGCCTTGCTCGTGGGGTTTGAGCGAGGAGATGGTTGCGGCGACGTATTTTTTGATGACTTCGGCGTCGGGCAGTTTGGTGAAATCGGGGAGGTCGTTTTCGTCGTCGTCGCCGGTTTTTGGGGATAGGGTTTTCAGGGTCGTGACGATCGCGCCCAGCGTGTCGCCGACGCGCTCGAACCCGAGCATCGAGACTTCGTCGGGCAGCTTGCCGCGGTACCGGCGGAAGTCGTCGCTGTCGGCCAAGCGGTCGCCGTCGCCTTTGCGGAGCGCGTCTTCCACGATCGTGGGCACCATCGTGACGAGCAGCCGATTCCCGACGATCGCGAACACGACGCCACCCTCTTCGTCGGCCCCCACTTCGTAGATCGTGTTCCCTTCGAAGTCCCGCTGTTTGATCGAGGCCATCACCGGCGTTTTGGAGAGCTTGGCGAGCAGCTTCCCGAACTGGTCGGCGTTGGCGAGCTCGAAACCGATGGCGAAGCGATTTGCTTCGACCGCTTCGGCGCCTTCGGCTGTGATCTGTTCCTTCACTTCGTCGGTGTCGTTGGCCAGCGGGGTGAACCATTCGATCGTGCCGGTGAACTGGTCGATCACGTCGGTTTTCAGGTTGAAGTCTTCGATCCCCAGTTCCTTGGTGCTGCTGGCGACGACTTCGTCGAACTTGCCGCGGCCCTGGAAGGTGTCGAACGTTTCACCGATGGCGGCGTAGGCGGCCGCGAGGTCCCACGAGATCGTGCCGTAGGTGGCGGCGGTGGCGGGAATCCAGGCGCTGGGGGCGAGCGGCTTGGCGGGGAACTGGAACAGCTTCATCAGCCGGGAGGGGGGTTGGTCGTACTGGAACAGCATGCGGATGCGTTCGTTGCAGCCTTCGACGTTCAGGTCGTACGTGCCGCCCAGGCCTTGAAACTTGTCGAGCCCCAGTTGCGGGAGGAAGCCGAGGAATACGGCGATTTGCGGTGAGACGGCCTCGCCGCTGGAGAGGATGCCCTTCATGAGGCCGATCGGGTCGACGTAGAACTCGAGGGCGGGTTCGCGGCCTTCGGTCTGGCAGGCCGACGAGATCGTCTGATAGGTGCGCTGGCTGGCGAGGTTCCGGTCGTCGGCCCCGTCCCACCGCGACAGAATCGACGCGGGCCAACCCTTGCCCGCCCCGATCACGAAGTACTCGTCCCGCACGAACCAGCTCACCGTGGCGGGCTTGGCCTCTTCGTCGTCGCTCTCTTCGTCGTCTTCCGACTTAACGGCGGGCGTTTCG
>JAIXZD010000289.1 GCA_027489895.1 Planctomycetaceae bacterium | reverse complement strand
GAAACCGAACGCGGAGGACATCGCGTACGCGAAGGATGTGCTCTCGATGTCGGGCGAGTTTCCGTACAAGACGATGAAAGCGATCTATGCGCGGGAGACCATGAAGCTGGCCGAGTATCCCGACACGGTGCCTGTCAAAGTGCAGGTGTTGAAGGTGGGGCCGGTGCTGGTCTATTCGATTCCGTGTGAGGTGTTCACGGAGATCGGACTGGAGCTGAAGGAGAAGAGCCCGGTGAAGCCGTGCTTCACGGTGTCGCTGGCGAATGGCTACAGCGGCTACCTTCCGACGCCCCGGCAGCATGAGTGGGCGGGGTATGAGACGTGGCGGGCGCGGTCGAGCTTTCTGGAAGAGCAGGCGAGCGTGAAGATCGTCGCGAAGCTCTTGGAGCTGGCGGGGACGCTGGGGAAATAGGCGCTGCGCGAAGTCAAAGGTCGAAAGTGAGGGCGCGGGCTGGGGAAGCCTCACGGCTTCCGCTACCGACGGTGGGGGGTTAGCCGCCGGTTTGGAGTTTTTGGCGGAGGAGGCGGCGGAGGCTTTGGCGCTGGTCGGCGGTGGGGCCGGCGATCAGCTCGACATCGTCGACGACGAAGCTGCCGCGTTCCCGCTGGAGCTGGATGCGGGCGCCCTTGTTGTCGTCACCCAGGACCACCAGGGCGCGGTCGGAGGCGAGTTCGAGCCGGTTGAGGGGCTGCATGAGGAACTCACCCGGGCTGCGTGGCAACTGGGGGATCCGTTCGACCTGGTTCCAGACGACGCGGCAGAACTCGCGGGAGGAGTTCCCGCGGAGTGTATCGATGGGCGAACCGCGAGCCGGGTCGGCATCGGTCGAGAGGCGGCTTTCGAGCGTGTGGCCCGTCAACTGAATCGAAGCGCTGGTCGCCGTAGGGTCGATGGCGTGGGTGAAATCGACCACGGGGATCATCACATCGAGCGTGGTTTTGAGGGATTGGGGGCGGTCGAGCGCGGGGGTGAGGATATCGTCCATGAGGACGCGGCCGCTCTGGTCGTTGAGGACGTAGGTGACGGGGTTGCCGGATTGCTCCACGGTGATCTGCGTGGTGCCGCCCTGGAACTGGGTGTTGAGGATTTTGGTACGTCCGGGACTGAGGCCGGGAAGGGGGAGCTGCTTGAGGCGAAGGGGGTCGAGCTTGTTCCAGACGCGGGTATTGAAGTCGATGGTGGAGCTGGCGCGGAGGGTTTCGAGGTTGCGCTCGGAGAGGCCTTCGGAGTAGACCTGAAGCAGCGCCTGGCCCATGAAGAGGACGGAGAGGCGTTTGTCCTGGGTGCCATTCAGTTCGTAGAGCGCGACTTCGTCGATGCGGTAACTGGGGAGCAGGTCGGGGTTCTCTTCGGGCTGGCGGAGGAGACTGACCTTGGTGATCTCGGATTCCGATTTGACGACGCAGTGAGCGACGCCGTTTTCGATGGCGATCTCGAAGCGATCGGGACTGGCCGAGACGAGGGGGAGTTCGACGGTGGAGAGATCGGCGATGGCGAGGCTGCCGTCGTAAAGGCGGGGGGTGCAGATGCCCTTGAGCGTCTCTTTGTTAGCGGCGGCGTAAGCGCCCTGGAACTCGAGAACTGACTGCATGACGATCGCCATTTCGGCGACCGATTCGATCGTTTCGCCTTCGCGCCGGGATTTGACGCTGACGCGGCGGACGCGCCAGCCGTGCCCGTCGCGTTCGAACTGGACGACGACTTCGCCGGTGTCGGTGGGGAGGCGGACATCGGAGGTGTCTTCGGCGATGGTGGCGAGCGGCGTGTTCTTTTCGAGGGTCAGGTCTTTGACGACCCGTCCACACAGGCCCGAAAGGTACTGGGGGGGAACGCGGGAGAGGGCCTCGCGGAAGTCGGTGGTGGTTGAATCGAGAATGCGGTCGCGGCTCGAGGACTGCCAGCTGTCGATGAAGTCGCGCGTGGCGATCAGCAGGCTGACCTGTTCGGCGATCGAGCGGTCTTCGGCCTCGCGGGATTTGAGGGCGAGGTCGTCGACGACCCAGCTGTTCGACTCGTCATCGAGGGTGAGGTCGTAGACGATCTTGCGCTTGGGCTTGTCGAGTTCGATGGTCACCTTGCGGTGGGAGTCGTCCACTTCTTCGACCTTGGTCACCTTGAATTTGCCGGCGGGCAGGTCGATGGTCTGCAGCGAGTGAATCGCCTTCTCGTCGGGCAGGGCCTTCTCTTCGAAGGTGGAGGAGGAGTACTTGCGGAGGGTATCGACATCGCCTTCGTCGAGGCTTTTGGCGAACGCCGCGATGACACGGTGCTCGAGGGTGTGCGAGCAGCCTGGGGCGGCGAGGGCCAACAAGGCCGCGGACACAAGGCAGGCGTACGACGCGCGCATCGCGACGATCCTCGGGGAAGGCCCTTGGGAAAGGGCGGAACAGGTCTGTGAGACCGCGCGAACGGAAGGTTCGGCAGACGCGACAGGGAGTGGTGGCTTGGGGGGAACTTCGAGAGAGAGGGTGATGTCGCAGATTGGTGAAAACGGGTCAAGAGCGGTCGCGAAAGAGTTGGTGTTCAGGGGGAACCACCAAGGCACGAAGGCACCAAGGAAAGGCAGATCAGCTTTTGGGGAGAAGACTGACGTGGGAACGTAGGGTGTAGGTGGGGACTCCGGCGGTTGGTGCCACCGATGGCACAAAAGTGCTGATCAAGCCGCAGTGGGGGGGGGCGCGGGCGGTAATTGATGTGGCGGGTTGACGAAAGGGTTGGCTCTTTGGTCGGACTTACGACGGGGACGGGTGCGGGCGTTTTTGTTTGCTTCCTGGACTATTCGCGAAGGGGAGTCGCTCTCGCTCCGGGCGCTAACGCTTCCGGCTCCCCCAACGATGACGACGGTTGCCCGGAAATCGGCGACTGCAGCGGCGGGGACTTTGTCTGCCTTTCCTTGGTGGCTTGGTGCCTTGGTGGTTAATAAGACTCTTTGCGCTCCGGGTGGGGGAAGCCTCACGGCTTCCGCTACAACGTGGGGGCGGGGGAAGTCTTACGACTTCCGCTACAGCGTGGGGGGGCTTTCGCTACACTCGCGGGGCCGGGCGAGGGGCCTTGAGGAGTTCTCCGACAGGCCGTGGTCGAAACGCTCGGGG
>JAIXZD010000477.1 GCA_027489895.1 Planctomycetaceae bacterium | reverse complement strand
GTGTCAGATCATCGTGCAGTACGGTACGGGAGGGGTCCCGATGACGCTCGTCAGCGCCCCCAACACGTGCAGCTGCGGAGCCTCGGCTCTGCCTGGCCCCGGAACGGGAACGTTCGTCCGGGTTGAGGTGGGTGCCCTGCTCAGCGAGTTCTGCCCGAACCTGCTGGGACCGTTTGGCTTCTCGATCGCTGGTCGCGCGATCTCGCACACGACCACGTTTGCATTGGAGTAGTCCGCGTGATCGGCCCTTGTTCACACCGTCTCGATTTCGGTTCCTCGCGGCCACGGCCTCGGCGCGGGATTGCCGGGTTGTGGATTCTCATCATGGTGCCGGCCCTGGCAACGATGCTGATTTTCGTGGCCGATGTGGGCCGCGTCTGGCAGGCCCGACTGGAACTGCAGACGGCCGTCGATGGGGCGGCCCTCGCGGCCGTGCGGGAGTACAACGTCAACGGAGAAGCCGCGGCGCGGCAGGCAGCCGTTGACTACGCCGATGCCAACTTCGCCGGGGGACTCTCGGTGTTTGTTGACCCGAATGTCGGAAACGCCCCGAGTGGCGATGTTGTGCTGGGGACGATCACCGGGGCAGGGCCATTGGTCTTCACCGATTCGGCCACCCCTCTCGGGTGCAGCCCCGGAACGCGGATCGCCGTGCTGGTGCGGGCCGAACATCAGATTTTTAGTATCGTCCCCGGCGGAAGCCTGTTGGGAGGCTTGGTCGGGCCCTACCCGCTGCAGGCCCGCGCGATCGCCCAGTTCGATTGTAACGGCGGTTCACCACGTCTCGTTCTGGCGACGGGTCCGTAGGGTGGGCACTGCCCACCATTGCTCACCAGTCCACGCCATCGATCGATCTTTCGGATCGCTGGTTTGCGTCGACGGGCGATCCGAAATGGTGTCTGGTCGATGATCGCGGGTTAGCAACGGTGGGCAGTGCCCACCCTACGCCTTCGACTCGTCTTTCGTGTTGTGGTGCGGGGGTAACCAGTAGCATGTCGTCTGACGCGGGACTTGGTCCCCTTGGACGACTTTTCGGGTGCGGCACCAGGCTCAGCGGTATGGAGACAGTTCACGACTCGGCTGCCGGGCCTTGGGACGACGCGATGCGCCGTGCGATTGCACTGGCGCGACGCGGTGAGGGGTTTGTCGAACCGAACCCGCTTGTTGGGGCGGTGCTTGTGTCGCCCTCGGGTGAGGTTGTGGGCGAGGGCTGGCATGAGCGGTTTGGCGGTCCCCATGCCGAGGTGCAGGCGCTGGCTCGGGCCGGCGAGAGGGCGGCAGGGGCGACGCTGGTCGTCACGCTCGAGCCCTGTTGCCATTTCGGCAAGACACCGCCCTGCAGCCGCGCGGTGATCGCGGCCGGTGTGCGGCGGGTCGTCGTCGGGACGCGCGATCCGTTTCCCAAAGTCGACGGGGGCGGGCTGGCTGAACTGCGGGCCGCGGGAATTGAGGTCATCGAAGGCTGCGTCGAGGCGGAAGCGAACCGGCTCCTCGCGCCGTTTCGAACGCGGGTCGAGCAACGTCGGCCGTATGTCCATGCAAAGTGGGCGATGACGCTCGACGGCAAGATCGCATCGGCCACCGGTGCCTCGCAGTGGATCTCGAACGAGTCCTCGCGCCGTGTGGTCCATGCGCTGCGCGGGAGAATGGATGCGATTCTTGTCGGGATCGGAACCGCCCTCGCCGATGACCCGCGCCTCACCGCACGACCGGTTGGTCCGAGAACCGCAGTGCGCGTCGTCGTCGATCGGCTCGCGCGGCTGCCCCTCACGTCACAACTGGTATTAACGGCCGGCGACATCCCCACGCTCGTCTATCACACGGACGAAGCCCCGTCGGAACGGGTTGCCCGACTGCGCTCCGCGGCCGTGGAAACGATCTGCGTCAACGGGGACGCAACCCCGGCTAACGAGACCAGGCGTGTTTCGCTTCTGGCGGTACTTCATGACCTCGCGGAGAGACAGGTGACGAATCTGCTGGTGGAAGGCGGAGCGCAGGTGTTTGGCTCACTCCGCGACGCGCGGCTGATTGATGAAGTCCACGCGTTTATCGCGCCGGGCCTTCTGGGCGGGGCCGACGCGCCGGGCCCAATCGCAGGACATGGGGCGTCTGGACCAGCGGTGATGCCTCGGTTAATTCGACCGGAGATCGAACGACTGGAAGACGACATCTATCTGCATGGGCCGGTAACGTGGCCTGTTGCGGACGATACGACAAGTGCCTGAAAGATGGGTGGGGGAGGCCTGTGTGTTCGAGCTCTCCTCGCAAAGCGCGTCGCGCCGTCACTTGGCCGGTGTGGGGGTTGCTTCGCCGAGGGATGTTTCGAACAGGTCGGGTGCCGGGGGTGGGGCGAGGCGACCACGGACCTTGAGGTAGCCCGACATCCCCACGATGACCAGCGCGATCGCGAGGTTCACCGACAGCCAGAACTTGGCGTTTTTGCGCATGCCCTCAAAGCGAGCCGAGCGCCCGACCAGGGCCGACGCGACGAAGAAGATCACGAAGGCCAGGAGAATCTTGGTCCCCAGCATCCCGTGGTAAAGAGGGTCGCGGGCACCCGTGGCACGAATCGCCAGAATCGCCAGCCAGTAGTTGTACAGCCCCGTCGCCAGGAACAGAGTGATCCCCGTGTGGATGAATATCTTCCAGACGGAGATCAGCCGTTGCCGCAGGCGGCCGTGTTCTTCCTCGGTGAGGGACGCGGCGGCGCTGGGCATCAGCACGAGCCGCAGAAATGCCGTCCCCCCCACGACAACAATCGCGGTCGTGACGTGAACAATGCGGCTGATAACAGGGAGAATGTCGTCCATGGGGCGATGCCGGGGTTGAATGGAAGCTGGGGGTGAACGTGAGTGAGTCGACGAGACGAAGTAGCAGGCTCAAGTGATCTGGTCAGAATTGGCCTGGCCAGATGAAACCGCGTCTGGGCGACTTTTCCGCGTCAACAGGTCGGGATACAGTCGCGCCCGAGGAAGTTTAGCGACTTGTCGATGCAACGTGCGAATCGCGGGTGCGGCGAACTGGCGTTGCCGTAGAGGCCAAAACCTCCCCGAATTCGTAAACCGCAGAATCTGCAGCCAACCAACCCCCTGAGTGCTTGAGGGAATCGTGAGCGTTTATCTGGGCGTGGATATCGGGACGAGCGGTACGAAGACGCTCGCCATTTCGGAAACCGGGGCGATCCTGGCCGATGCGACGGCGACCTATCCCCTCAGTACGCCGAAGCCTGGCTGGTCGGAGCAAAGCCCGGCCGACTGGTGGCAGGCGACGATCAAGACCGTCAAAGCGGTGCTCGCCAAAGGCAAGATCAAGCCGGCGGAGGTCAAGGGGATCGGTCTGTCGGGGCAGATGCATGGCAGCGTGTTTCTCGACAAATCCCATCAGGTGATTCGACCGGCACTGCTGTGGAACGACCAGCGGACGGCCGCCGAATGCGTGGAGATCGAGCGGCGGGCGGGCGGACGGGCCAAACTCATCGAATGGGTCGCCAACCCTGCACTCACCGGGTTCACCGCGCC
>JAIXZD010000476.1 GCA_027489895.1 Planctomycetaceae bacterium | reverse complement strand
TTTCAGAAGGTGCGGTCGGACCATAGCGCCCGCGCGGTTGAGAACCACATCCACTTCATTCGTGCGAACAACGTGGTTCTGGGCGCAAAAGACCCGGCCATCGAGCGCTATGAGGGCGTCGGGTACGGCGATAGCTACATCGTCGATCCGGGGGGCGAACTGGTTGTTCGCAGCCGGCGCGGGGTCGAGTGCGAACTGTTCGCCGACCTCGATGTCTCCGGCGAAGACCGGGCGTGGGGCGTGGGCCGCAGCCTGTTCAGTCACCGGGAGTTCGGTAAGTATTTGGAAGAGGCTGCGAAGCAGAAGAAGTAATGTGGGAATGACTAATGCTCAAAGGCCTAATGACTAATGAACGCTAGAAAGTCCATTAGTCATTAGGCATTGAGTCATTAGGCCTTCCGCGTCAGGCCATTAGGCCGCGCGGCGCATCGGAATCGTCGCGGGCATTTGCGATTCGCCCTTGGCCGCGGTGAGGAAGCTATCGAACACCTGCATGTCGAGGGCGCTGGCGGTTTCGCTTTCCGGGTGCCACTGGACGCCCAGGCAGTACCATTTCGGGTCGATCGATTCGTAGGCTTCGATGACGCCATCGGGCGACGTGGCCGAGACGCGGAATCGCGACGCAACGCTCAAGCAGCACTGGTGGTGCATGCTGTTGACGCGGATCTCGCCGGGGCCGTAGATCTGGTCGACGAGCGTTCCGGGCACGATCTCGATGACATGCCGGGCGTTGTTTTCGACCGGGTCGAAGTGATGCAGCGCGCGAGGATTGTCTTCGGCGATGTGCTGCGAAATCGTCCCGCCGCAGAGGATGTTGACCAGCTGCATCCCCTGCCCGATCGCGAGAACCGGCTTTTTCATCTCGATGGCCATCTGGGCCAGGCGGCGATCGAACTCTTCGCGACGGCTCGGCATGATCCGAACCGAGGGATGCTTTTCGAGGCCCATGCGGGTCGGGTCGAGGTCTTGCGTGCAACCGGCGAGGACGATTCCGTCGACCATTTCCAGCATCTGCTTGAGGTCGCTGTCCTGGGCGAGCGGGGTGAGCGGGACGGGCAGTCCTCCGGCCGCGACGATCGAATCGTAGTAGCCGGTGTTGAACCACGAGAGGGCGATCGCGTCCTTGCGGGCGGGACGGAAGTCGCCATTGAAACCGATAAGGGGTTTACGGACAGACGCGGCGGCGGACTGAGTCGCCATAGAGGAGCCTCCCTGCTCTCGATGTAGAAGAACCGTTCCGATCCATGGAACGGAGCTCAACTGCCCGGCGATGGGTCGTTCGCCAACGGGCTGCTAAGCTGGGTCGAACGGTACAGCCCCCGGAGCCACCTGTCAAAGAGTTCGTCGATTTTGTGGCTAAAACGGGTTGACGCGGCCAAGTGACCACTAGGGATTGTGGTTTGCCCGGCGATGCCCAGAAACAGGCCCTGTTTCGACCCATTCTGGGCTGGCTTGGGACTACCCCCCGAGGTAATCGCGCTGGACCCCGCCACTGGCCTGCCCCAACTGCATGCGTAGCGCGGTGAGGCCGATTTCTCCGACCTGCCGGGGGGCGATGGGCCAGAACTGGGGGTTCATCAGTTCGAGCGAGACATACCCGCTGTAGCCGACCTTTACCAACTGCGCGAGAATCGGGCCCACCTGAAAGTCGCCATCGCCGGGGAGGATTCGCTCGCTATCGGTCATCAGCTCGCGGGGACGGGCCATCACGTCGCACACCTGGACATGAAACAGGTTGGCCGGTGAGAGGCAGGCGAGGTCTTCAAATTTGCTGGGACCGGCGTAGAAGTGAAACAGGTCGAGGCACAACCCGACATTCGGCTCGTCGACCGACGCCACGAAACTTGCCGCGGTTTCGACGTTGTTGAGGAACGGCTGTCGCGCCTGAAACTCGACGGCCAGGCGGATGTTGCGTGCGGCGGCCAGTTGCCCCGCCTGCTTGAGCGAGACCTGGGCCCGTTCGATATCGGTCTCGGTGGGGGCGCCATGAAAATCGGGGACAACCACGAGCGTGGGGACCCCCAATTCCCCCAGCAGATCGAGACGCTGCTGAAACTGCGCCCAGGTTTCCCGCCGCGCCTCGCCCTGGCTGACAAGCAGGCCGCCTTGGTACGACGCCGCCACAAACGCCTGTTCCCGTTGTTTGGCCAGCTCCTTGACCTGCGCGAGTGTCCCCGTCTTCAGGAACTCTTCGAGTTTGGTGATCCAGAGTTCGATCGCATCGCCCGCCGAATCGGCAAAGCCTTGAACATCGTCCTCGAACGACGCCGCGAGACAACAGACCTGAGAGAGACACGGACGCATGACGGGCAGAACCTCGGCGAAAGAAACTTCGGACCGAGAATTCTAGTGCGGCGCGGGGGCTGCCGACCAATGCACTTTCACGCGGCCGACGAGAACCGGCCTTGGCATCACGAACCGACTTCGCCAAGGGCGTCGGGTGGACACTTCGCCTCGATGGCGCATCTGGCGGCCGAACTCAGAAGTCGTACCAGATGCCGTAGCCCACGGACTGCTCGTTGTCGGCGTAGAACGAGCCTTGGGGGCTGCCGCCGTTGTAGTAGTAGAGGCCGGTGCGAAACAGTCCACTGGCGGCGTCGGCCCCGCGCCAGGCCCAACCGGCCTGCAGCGCCAGGTTGCCGCTGAAATCGAGTTCCTGGCGGAGGTGGACATTCAGCGCGGCGAACGGGGCGCCGCGCAGGCCCGTGGCGTACGAGGGGGCCCAGTCAAAGCCAAACAGGAATTCAAACGGCTCGGCATACTCGACATGGAAGGCCCAGGCGAGTTCGGCGTACACGCGAAAATCCGGATTCACGTAGTAGGAATAGCCCACATAGAACGCGTCGCGATAGAAGTTGAGTCGATTGTGATTCGGGTTTTTCAGCAGGAACTCATCGCCAGTGTGCGAGCTGAGGTGGTAATACCCCACGCGCCAGCGGTGGGCGGAATAGCCCCAGTTCAAGGAGGTGCCCGCGCGGAAGTCGGCCGCGCGGACATCCATGTTCTCGGCCGGGTCGAGGCGGACCATGCCTGCCCCATCGATGTCCCACTGAAACCCTTCGGGACGATCGGACGGGCCAAACCGCAGCAGTCCAAACCGGCCGCCCAGGGTGGAATCCCAGAGCAGTCCGTCTTCACTCTCTTTCATCAGGACCGTGGAGAGACGAGATTCTTTCGCTGCGGCGAGGTAAGGCTTATAGACAATTCCCTGGGGCAGGACCTGCCACCCCCAGCCGCACTCGTCGCCACAGTCCGTCCCGCTGTAGAAGGCGTTCGATTCCGGCTCGGGAACAATCGGTTCGGGAACCGCGGAACGCTCGGGCAGGTCGGTCCAGAGTGGCCCGCTCGTATGTCCGGCACCCGATGAAGTCACGGGTCGCGCGGGTTGTTCCGATTCAAACTCGGCCCCGGAAATCACCGGTAGACCCTGCGCCGGTTCGGTCACC
This sequence comes from Planctomycetaceae bacterium, assembly GCA_027489895.1. Lineage (GTDB taxonomy): Bacteria > Planctomycetota > Planctomycetia > Planctomycetales > Planctomycetaceae > JAIXZD01. Next base: position 3,346 of record JAIXZD010000476.1, on the reverse strand, counting down.
TCGGCGGCGGGCAGCCAGTCATCCCCCAAGGCCGAACCTGACAGCAATCCCAGTGAGAACACGGGGACGAGTACGGGGACGATCACGGCCAACCGCATCGCAACCAGCACTGCGCGGGCGAATGACCGGCGGCTGGACTGGCCCGTGGGCGCGCGCAACCGCGCATTGGAATCCGATGTATGCATGGCGTTGACGTCGAGGGAAGGCGAGGGACGCCTGTCCGGGGCATGAGAGTTCGCCCAGAACCTGCGTCGAGAGGCCGGGGTCATACCCCACTCTGGAAATCTTTCCTAGAGCAATCGTTAGCCTGCGAACGGAGTGGGCTGAGACGTGATTGACACCGTAGGGACGCTTTGACGGGTCACCCCGGCGAGCCGACCCTGTCAGAGGTCGGTGAAAACCGTGGATTCAGTGTCGACCTGCGCTGAGCCCATGTGTGTTTGGAAACCCGAAGCGTGAGCGAGGGACCCCGCGCTCCCCGCAGGTCACGATTTCCCCGGAATCTACGCTGGGTCCCTCGCTGACGCTTCGGGTTTCCATGTTGAAGTCCCACCGTGTGGCGAAACGCGGTTCATGCCCCAAGACGTCCGTCGATGCCCCCCCTTTCTCCATCGCGACCGGCATATTCTTCCCAGTTTTCCTAACGCGAACAGTTGGCAGTGGTCGAAAAAAGGGAGGGTGGGTGATGGGAGTTCCTGTCACCGCGACGATGGAGCAGACAGAACCGGGTCACAATTCCTCGCTCCTTAGTGGTGCGAAGACATCCTTGGGGCCCCGATTGGCAGGGGAGGCCATGATGAGCGGTGTTCACGGCAATCTGGTGGTGCGGGGCGTGGTCGCAATCGCCGCCGTCCTGATCGTTGCCCCGATCTTCTCGGTGGCGAACGTGTTCGACTCCTGCTGTGTGAAGTGCCGTAAAGTTCGGCCTCGCTGTTGCTGCCCGACCTACTGCCCTGCCCCGGCCGCCGTGCCGCAGGTGACGATGCAGCCGCAATACCGGCCGCAAACGGTCGTCTCGCACCGTCAGGTGACCGAGACGCAGTACCGGACCGAAACCTTCACCGAGCAGGTTCCCGTCACCACGGTCGAAAACGTGACCGTCGACGAGGGTGGCTACCAGCAGGTCTGGGTCCCGAAAGTGGTGACCAAACAAGTCGCCCGCACGGTGGTCCAGAACCGGGTTGGCTCGCGAACAGTCCCCGTGCAGGTGACGCGAACGGTTCCTGAATACCGCACGACGATGGTTCCCGTGGGAACGGTGGTGACCAACAGCTACTCAACCAATAGCTATGTCACGGGCGCCTATCCGACGGCCGTCCCCGGCGTGGGCTCTGTGATGGGTTCGCCCGATGCAATCCAGGGCGCGATTCCCGTCGCGACCCCGATCTCGGCGACGCCCGTGTCCCAGCCCACGGTCACCCCGACCCCCGCCGATCGCCTCGTGCCGATGCCGACCGATGCCGGTCAGGCGACCCCGATCCTGCCCCGCAGCGGCAGCAGCACGAACGGCCTCACGCCGATTCAGCCCCGCTCGGCCAAAAGCGGCCTGTTCCAGGCACCGCCCTCGGCCGCCATGGTCTGGCGCAGCCAGATGGGCAGCACGACAAAGTAAAAAAAACAGAATGCCTAATGCTCAAATTCCTAATGACTAATGGCCTTCACCCGGTCATTAGTCATTAGTCATTTGGGCATTTCGTCCCTGGGCCTCTGGCCCTACGCCATGATTTCCGTCGCGCGGATATCGATCCATAGCTGCGCCTGGGCACCCGGCGCGAGGACTTGCCAGCCGCAGTTCACGCCGCGGGCTTCGAGGTTGATCGCGTCGGTGGGACAGGTGTAGGGCTCGATGCAGACGCTCTTCCCCGAGGGGGGCGTGTAGACGACCATCTCACGGAATGCGTCATCGCAGACCTGCAGGATCTGCACGCCCGCCTCTTCATCGACGACGCGGGTTGTGACGCAGCCCTGTTCGACCGTCACGTCGGTGAGAATGTCATCCAGCTTCAGGGCGGCGAGCGACGGAGCCTCGCGCAGGTCGCGAGCGGCATCGACCGGCAGGATCTTCCCAGTGGGAATGCAGTCGACCAGTTCCCAGTAGGACCGGGCCGGGACTTGAACCAGGCAGTTCGCTCCCGTGGCAGCCATCCCGAGGGGCACCTTGAAATAGGGGTGCGTTCCGAACGACCAGGGGAGCGGCACCTTGTCCGGGTTGGAGATGACGATCTGCGATTTGAGGCAGCCTTCGTCCAAATGGTAGCTCACTCGGATACGAAAATCGGCGGGCCAGAGGGATTTCAGATCGGGGGCATCGAGGGAGAGCTGAAACTCACCGGTCACGCTTTCGGGGGATTGGGCGACGACTCGCCACGGCTTGTCGGAAACGAACCCGTGGATCGCGTTGCCGAACTGGTCGGCTTTGGGCAGGTCGTAGGTCTTTCCGGCCCATTCGTACCGCCCCGCCTTGATCCGATTCACGAACGGAAACAACAGCGGAATGCCACCGTGACGGGGCTTGGCTTCTCCTGTCGGAAATCCCGGGTCGTAGTCGAGGACTGCGATGCGGCGACCACCGACGAGCGTGGTGTAGTCGAAGCAGTTGAACGCCAGGTCGCTGTGAATGCGGGCCTGCGCGCCGGTCGCATCGCGAATCGTCAACAGAGGCATGAGGCGGCGCCTAAGTCAAAAGGAGGGTGTCAAGAACAGGGGTAGCGGACGTCGTGAGAGTTCCGGCAAAGCGGGTTCACGTTCGGCGGAAATCTTACGATTTCCGCTACGCCGCTTCACCCGCGTCACCCCCCGTTTCGAGGTGTGACGCAGCACTAGTTGGTTTCAGACGTCTTGGCGATCTGGCACAGCGCGCTGGTAAACGCGATGAGGTTGTCGTGATTCCGCGCGAGGTCTTTGTAGACGTCGATCCGGCCGAGTTCGAGGCAGAGGTCTCCCACGGAAAAGCCGATGCCATCCACGCCTTCCGCCAGATACTTCACCGCGAGATCAATCGCCTCCTGGGTGCGGCCCAGCTTCTCGTAGAGATCGACCAGCGTCAGCGCTGTCAGCTTGTTGTTGGTGTCAGAGACATCGTCGGTGAGCTGGCTGCGGAACGAGTCGAGGGCTTCGTCGACATCGTCCCCCAGCAGTGCACGGAAGAACCGCTGATGCGTGGGATAAAACTCGGTGAACGGCGGCGTACCGGCGTACTGGTACTGCGAGGCGAGCCGGGCTCCGTACTGGGCCAACTGCAGCGCCTGCTTCAACTCGACATCGCCCGGACGCAGCTCGCGAGCCATCCGGACCACCGCGTTCAGATGTGAGACATCGACGTGGTAGTTGTCGTTCTCGAACAATT
>JAIXZD010000034.1 GCA_027489895.1 Planctomycetaceae bacterium | reverse complement strand
CTTCGTCCTGATCGTCCGCCCCCGCAGCGCCAACAAGCTGCTCGAAACCCTGAACGCCCACGCCCTCGGCGCCAAAGTCATCGGCGAAATCCGCCCCGCCAAGTAATCCGCGCCGCCCTAACCAACCCGTAGCGGAAGCGGTGACGCTTCCCCCAGCGCACATCAACCCTCCAGCCCGCGCCCTCAAACAACCCGTCGATCTCCCGCCCCCCCGTGCCATGCTTGCACCGCTTCGGGGCAAGCATGCCGCAGGCTGGTTCACGCAACCTCTCGCTAGGATCCGCACGAACAAACTCTCTGTGCCCCTTCCGCTCGAGCCAGTTGATCCGTTCAAAATGGCCGAACCGCACGTTGCAGGGGAGAAACCCGCCTCTAAATCCCAACACCGCGAGCGACTTGAACACGCGCTACTCCGCCCCGCGCGTTAGCCACGTCAGTTCCGGAATCGAAGACGCCTGCCGCTTATAGAGATCAGGCCGCAGCGCGATTCGCAGCACAGCGCGTAACCACGCCATCTGGTCCGCATTCAGCATGGAACCAAACTTCAAGACCTGATCTGCCTTGAGTTCAATCAGCCGATTCTCACCAACATTGGATTGCCACGGCGTTTTCCCGACCTCGACCGCCTCGACGTGCCTGGGGGAAAATCGCCTCTTCCACTGGATGGGCCCCACACCAGTTGTGACGTAAGAGTCGAACTCATCAATGACAACTCTGATCTTCCCGTACAGGTTCATCAGCGCCGCTCCAGCCATCCCGATTCCAATTGCCACAAACGGGATCAGAAGCAGGAAGACGAACAGTGCGTCACCTATCCCCATCGGCCGCCCGTTCATTTGCATCCGCCCCATCTTGACCGCGGGAAACCAGGCCGGAAGGTCCCCGATAAGGTTTGAGTAAAGCCCGGCAATCGCTAGCGTCACAAAAGTGAAGTTACCGCCGTTCCAAAACAGGGCAACGCTTAAGTTCAGGATGAACCTGTCAATCGATCGCAAAGACACCGTGGCGACAAACACGTGATCCGTCGCATCCAGGGAACACCCAGACGGCGGTCGCTTCAACAACTCCTCGATCGAACGACGGCAAGTGCTGAGCTCCCAAAGATTCGACAGCTTGCCACACTGACGACACAGCGCGACACCTTGCTCGAAATTCATCGAATCGGCATCGATCATCACAGCGCACTCGGGGCAATGCACCCCCGTCACATACCGCAACGGTTGCTTCTGAGTACCAGTCATCGGACACCTTGCCTGCCGGGTACTAAATGGTGCTGGGTGTTGTTAACGAACAGCACCCACTCACTCACTTGGTTCCGGCGGAACTACCTCAGCGACCGCACCTCTTTCCGACACGTTACCCGAAGTGTCGGACAATTGCGGTCGTTCGGCGTCACCGTCCTCCGCTGGACGGACAGCATCCTCATAGATCGCCCGGGACATCCGCCACGCAAACGGCGACAGCGCCCCGCCGATCGACGAAACGATGAACAGCTCCGGCGGCGGCCACCGCCCCATAAACGCAAACGGCACCACAACCAGCGCGAACGCGGCAATTGAGTTCGCCACCGCCTGAGCCAAGAGGTTGCGAATCACATGGCGAATGTTGCTGTCCTCAACCAAACGGCACCGCAACAACCGGAGCGACAAAGGATCTGATTCTCTTCACGCCCCCCCGTCGATCTCCCCCCCGTGCCATGCTTGCACCGCTTCGGGGCAAGCATGCCGCAGGTTGGTTCACGCAACGTCTCGCTAGCTGGTCTGCGTCGACGATCTCACGGAAGCGTTTTCAACCTCCGAACTCCCCACCGCCCCCTCACAGGGTCGGCTCGCGTGATCGGTTCGCCTGGGTCGTCGCACCTAATCACTCCGCTCACCGGTTATCCCCACCCAGCATCTGCCCCAACCCTCCCAACACCGAACCTTCCTCCCGCCGCCCTCCAAACGATCCGCTCGCGGCAATAATCCGCCCCGCCAATCGCGAGAACGGCAGCGACTGCAGCCAGATTTCCCCTGGCCCCGTCAGCGTCGCAAAAAACAGCCCCTCGCCGCCAAACAGCGAATTCTTGATCCCGCCCGTGAACTCGATGTCGTACTCCACCGAGGGCGACAGCGCGACCAGGCACCCGGTATCCAGCTTCAGCTTCTCGCCCGCGGCCAGCGTCTTCCGCATGATGGTTCCGCCCGCATGCACCAGCGCAATGCCGTCGCCCGTCAGCTTCTGCAGGATGAATCCCTCGCCGCCAAACAGTCCCACGCCAAACTTCTTCTGAAACGCGATGCCAATCTGCACCCCCTTGGCCGCACATAGGAACGACTCTTTCTGGCAGAGCAGTTCGCCCCCCAACTGATCGAGATGCATCGCCAGAATCTTGCCCGGATAGGGCGATGCAAATGCGACCGTCTCCCGCCGGGCCGACTCGTTCGAGAACGTCGTCATGAACAGCGATTCGCCCGTCAGCACCCGCTTCCCGGCCGACATCAGCTTGCCGAATAGCCCCGTCGGCTCGGCACTCGGGTCGCCAAACACCGTCTGCATCTTGATGCCGCTGGTCATGTACATCATCGCCCCGGCCTCGGCGATCACCGTCTCGCCCGGGTCGAGCGTCACCTCGGCGTACTGCATCTCCTCGCCGAACAACTGGTAGTCGATCTCGTCCGACTTGCGATTCTTCGGCACCGGTGGCGGCGCTGCGGTTGTCGACCGCACGGCATTCTGAATCGCCGGAACGCTCCGCGCCTCGGTCCAGTCAGTCAGCCCCGGACCATACACGACACATTTCCCGCCGCCGTTCGCAGGCAGCGCGACCACCAGCTCCGCCAGTGAAATCGGACCGACCGAATCCGGCCCCTTCGCGTAGTACCAGCCCTCTTCCGCAGCCATGTTGGACTCCCTCCCGATGATGGTCTTTGCTGTTCTGTTGTTTGGATTTAACCCTGTGCGACCTGCTCCGCT
>JAIXZD010000363.1 GCA_027489895.1 Planctomycetaceae bacterium | reverse complement strand
TGGAACCATTACTACGTCCGCGCCATCAACGGTGAAGTCCGGCTGTGGGTCAACGGCGAAGAAGTCTCCGGCGGCACCGACTGCCAGCCGGCCACCGGGTACATCTGCCTCGAATCCGAGGGGGCACCCGTCGAATTCAAAAACCTCCGCATCCGTGAACTGCCCTAATCGCCCGCGCCCCATGTGGTAGCGGAAGCCGTGAGGCTTCCCCAGCGCACAACAACCAAGAGAGCGTGCGACTTCCCTGCTTGCAGCCCGTCGCGTCAGCGAGGGGAACCGCGGAAAGTCGCACGCCAACTCAAGTCAACACAAACAGACCGGGAATTCCCCGTTGAATTGATCGCGTGACCTCGAAGCCCCTCGCTGACGCGTCGGGCAAAAAAGTCACACCTCCGTAGCGGAACCCGTGAGGGTTCCTCCCCGACTCAAGACACCTCCGTGGTGCTCGCCAGCGTTGGCGCACCCGTTTGACCGCGACCAGATTCTGCCGTCGCGAATTGTCCCGCAGGTCCCGGCTTCCATACCGGGAAACGCAATGACTCCCAAACCCGCCGACGATCCCAAGCCCGCTCTGGCCGGTTCCTCGCGCCTCAAACAAGCCGCTCCCGTCATTATCGTCGGCAGCGTCATGTTCAGCTTCATCTCCTACTGGCGTGTCGCCGCGGTCGTCCTCTGCGACATGGCCAGCACCGCCTTCTACATCGGCGGCATCGTCGAGCAGGTCGTCGGACCGGCCGCTCCCCTGCTCATCATCGGCGTCATGCTCTTCAGCTTCGCCATGGGCGCCGTCTACATCGAGAGCTGCTCGATGTTCGTTCGCGGCGGCGTCTATCGCGTCGTCAAAGAGGCCCTCGGCCCCTGGCCCGCCAAAGGGGCCGTCTCCGCGCTCCTGTTCGACTACATCCTCACCGGGCCGATCTCCAGTGTCTCCGCGGGGCAGTACCTCGTCGGCTGGCTCCTCGAGTTCGTCGCCCTCACCAACCCCACCCTCGCCATTCACGACGAAGCAACCAAGTCGCTCGTCCGGCGGATCGGTTCGATGGCGATCGCCGTCGGCATCACGATCTACTTCTTCCGCAAAAACCTCGTCGGCCTGCACGAGTCCAGCTCCAAAGCCGTTCGCATCGTCCTCTTCACCACGGCCGTCGCCGCGATCGTGCTCGTCTGGTCGGCCGCCACCCTCATCGTCCGCGGCCCCGCCAACTCAATCCCCCTCCGTCCCGATCTCTCCAAGAAAGTCGAGTACCAGGTCGTTCGCGCACCAGATCGCATCTCCGGAGAAGTTCGCGAGATGTGGGCCCGGGATGACTCCGGGAAGCTGATCCCCGCGCTCGACGACCAGGGCCGCCCCGTCCCCAAGCTCGACAGCATCACCGGTCGCCAGGTCGACCCGCTCGGCTTCCTGCCCCACGTCGCCCCACAAATGGCCGAAGGCCTGCGCGACGCCGCCCAGGCCCCGTCGTGGCTCTCCATCCTGGGGGTCATCGGCATCATCATGGCGTTCGGACACTCCGTCCTCGCCATGAGCGGTGAAGAAACCATGGCCCAGGTCTATCGCGAGGTCGAGTCACCCAAGCTGCCCAACTTCAAGAAGGCCGCGCTGGTCATTTTCACCTACGCCTTCGTCCTCACCTCCAGCGTCTCGCTCTTCGCCGTGCTCCTCATCCCCGATGAAGTCCGCATGCGCAGCTATGCCGACAATCTGCTCGGCGGCCTCGCCATGCACGTCATCGGCCCCACCTACGCCCGGCTCATCCTCAACGCCCTCGTCGTCGCCGCCGGCTTCCTCATCCTGTCCGGAGCCGTCAACACCTCGATCATCGGCTCCAACGGCGTCCTCAACCGTGTCGCCGAAGACGGTGTCCTCCCCGATACGCTCCTGCGTCCCCATCCCGTTTACGGCACCACCTACCGCCTCCTCTACCTCATCATCGGCCTGCAGTTATTCACAATCTTCGCCTCCGGTGGCGACATGATCCTCCTGGGCGAAGCCTACGCCTTCGGCGTGCTCTGGAGCTTCTTCTTCAACGCCTTCTCGATGCTCGTGCTCCGGTTCAAACGCCCCGGCGAGCGCGGCTTCAGAGTGCCCCTCAACGTCACCATCGGGGGCATCGAAATTCCGATTGGTCTCGGAATCGTCTTCCTCATCCTCGCCGGCTCCGCGATCTCGAATTTGTTCACCAAGGAACTCGCGACCATTACCGGCCTCACGTTCACGGCCGCGTTCATGCTCGTGTTCGTGCTCACCGAACGGTTCACCGACAAAGAGCGGAAAGGCGCCAAGCACGAGCACATCGAGCAGTTCACCCAGGAATCGAGCGAACAGTGCACCACCCAGGCGCTCGAACTCTCCCGCCCCTACCGCAAGCTGATCGCCATCCGCTCGCCGCAAAACCTCTACATGCTGCAGAAGTCACTCGAAGAGATTGACCCCGAAACGACCGACGTTGTCGTCATGACGGCCAAGACCACCTCGCCCGACGACGCCCCCCAGGCCGACACGGAACTCGACCGCTACGACCGCAAGCTGATGACCGCCGTCATCGAACTCTCCGAGCGGATCGGCAAGGAAATCCGCCCCATCGTCGTTCCCACCAACAACCCGCTCTTCGCCGTCATCAACACGGCCCGCTCCCTGCACGTGCAGGAACTGGTCGTCGGGGCCTCGAACAAGTACACGCCCGAAGAGCAGCTCGACCAGATGTCGTTCTACTGGATCAACCTGCACGATGGGCACGCCGCCCCGCTCACGATCCGCGTCCTCAGTCGCAACTGGGACGTTCACTACGACATCGGCGGCGGGGCACGCATCCCCAGAATCAGCGAACGCAAGGCCCGCAGCGTGGCCGAGCTGCGTGCTGCCGGCGTCGGCGTGAGCAGCGTCCTCTTCGTGCACGACGCCACCCCCCACAGCAGCGACCTGTTCGATTCCGTCCTGACGATGCTCGACCCGGAAGTCGGCCTCGCCATCGCGCAGATCCCCAATGCCGAAGAGGCCGACCCAGGCTCACTCGCCACAGGCTCCAGCCTCGGCCTCGATGTCGAACGCGCCCGCAAGATCGGCCGCGAAATCGAAGTGCATGAACTCGCCGGTCCCCCCGCCGAAGGCCTCGTCCGGCTCGCCCGGCAACTCGAGTTCGACCTCATCGTCGTCCCCGCGCCGCCCGCCTGGGCCTCCGCCGAAAAGCCGCGCCTGCCCGTCTGGCACGAAGCCCTGCTCGATACCTCGCCCTGTCCCATCTGCGTCCTGCACCACCCCGCGATCCCCAAACAGGTCGAGCAAGACCCCGCCGCCGTCTCCGCCCATCTCGCCCACAATGATCCCGACCCGACCCCGGACGCATCCGCTCCCCACGACAAGCCCTAGCGCCTAAACGCCGCAGTGTTGTGCCCTGAAATTGCGGCACGTTGTTTCGCGCGGAAAACGTGTGCCACTGGCTTTGCCAGTGCGATCCGGACCACGCAACCATCGCACTGGCGAAGCCAGTGGCACACGAGGAGACTATCCCGTCTGTGTGAATCTCTAGGCTAGCGCCTAAACTTCCCAGGGGAGCCGGAAGCGTCAGCGCCCGGAGGCAACCCCGAACCAACCCCCACTCCACCCCTGACACTCACAGTTCATCCTCAGGAACCCCACCATGCCCTCC
>JAIXZD010000527.1 GCA_027489895.1 Planctomycetaceae bacterium | reverse complement strand
TTCAAGGACTACAACCAGGTTGTTCCCTACGGAGCGACGGGCCGCGTCAAGCTGACCACCCTCACCAAAGAGACGTTCATCCCCGGCTTCATGGAGCGCGACGAAGGCGAGCGGGAACTGCCCTGCGAAAAGTATCCGTGGGACGGAATCAGCGGCACGCGCCCCTTCCACGAGTTCGCCAAATCCACCACCGTCGGCGTCTATTAGCTGTCGGGTGGGCACTGCCCACCAAAGGCTCACCCGCCCCCAACCGCCAACCCGCCTCCCGACGGCCCGCCGATAGCTCCTGCCAATTGCCGGGTCTGGCCCGAACCTGAAACCCCGTCAAAAGACCTGGTCAGGCACCGCCTGACTCCCTCACTTTTGACTTTTTCCTTTTGACTTTTGACTTGCTCCGTCCTCACGCAACCAAACATCACTCGATGGATGGAGCACTCAAAGGTCACCACGACCTTCACCGCTAAAGGCGACACCATGCTGGAACTTCCTGTTCTCCGTTGGGGCAAGCCCTACCAGAGCCTTGAACATGTCGACGTCGTCCATTTCGAAACGGGCGAAACGGTCGCCAAGGTGCATCAGGCCAACGCGGGCCTCATCCAGATGGACATGCGGTTCGCCCAGCGTGCCCGCGACGTGCTCCGCGCCATCGCCCCCTCGAAACTGATTGAGATCGTCAAGAACGCGGCCGATCTCTACCTCAACGCCAAGCTCCCCATGGGCAACGGCACGCAGACGCCTGAAGAATTCTGCGAACTGCAGTCCGCGACCACGGGCCTGCCGGTCCACATGTGTGCCGGTAACATGAAGAAGAACCATTTCGTCCTGAGCCGGATGGACGAGATCATCGACGCGCTGACCCGCGGCCTGTCGCTCGACATTCTCGCCCGCGGCTATGGCATGGAAGAGCGGGGCGTGATGCTCAGCTACCAGGCCAACAGTCCCGCGCTCGGGATGGTGCTCCCCTCGAATTCGCCCGGTGTGCACACGCTCTGGCTGCCCGTCATCCCCATGCAGATCGGCCTCATCCTGAAGCCCGGTCAGCAGGAACCGTGGACGCCTTATCGCATCGCTGAAGCGTTCTTTCAGGCGGGCATTCCGCGGGAAGCGATCTCCCTTTACCCCGGTGCCGGGGCGGAAATCGGGGCACGGATCGTCGAACTCGTGGGACGCACGATGATCTTCGGCGGCCAGGCCACCGTCGACCGTTACCTGGGTAACCCCAAGGTCCAGGTGCATGGGCCCGGCTTCAGCAAGATCGTGTTTGGCGAAGACGAGATCGACAACTGGGAACAGTACCTCGATCTCATGGTCGATAGCGTCTACCAGAACGGCGGCCGCAGTTGCATCAACTGCTCGGCGATCTACGCGCCGCGGCATGGGATGGCGATCGCCGAAGCGATTGCGAAGCGCCTCGCCCCGATCGGCCCGCTTCCCATGAAGGACCCGAAGGCCGCCCTCGCTGCCTTCACCGTCCCGGGCCAGGCCGAAGGGGTGAACGCTCAGATCGAAGAGGGCTGCAAGGCGCCCGGCGTCACCGAAGTGACCGCCAAGTTCCGCAAGGAGCCGCGCTGGGAGCACCATGATCGGCACGACTTCCTCCGCCCGACCGTGGTCCACTGCACCAGTTCCGAGCCGGAAATCGCCAAGGCCGAGTACATGTTCCCCTTCGTCGCCGTCGTCGACTGCCCGCAGGAGAAGATCCTGAAGGAAATGGGCTACACGCTCGTCTGCACGGCCCTCACGAAGAACGAGAAGTTCGCCCAGCAACTGCTCGACGCGACCAACATCGACCGGTTGAACGTTGGGGCGGTAAAAACGAACGCCCTCAACTGGCTGCAGCCGCACGAAGGCAACATCGTCGAGTTCCTGTTCCGCTCCCGCGCGTACCAGACCACGCCGCCCGCCGCCCATTAGATTGCAGGAGTAGCGGAACGCGTGAGCGTTCCCCCGCTCCAAGCACCCCAGAACCCGAATCAACACCCCAGAGCCGGCGAGCCGACCCTGTCAGGGGTCGGTGGAACGCATTGCCCAACAGAGCGACGTCAACCATGTGATCGACCAATTCGTTGGTGCAACCCAGCGCCCTGACCAGTGCAAAGGTGCCCGCATGGTCTCTCTCAAGCCGCTTCTCCTCACGTCCGCCCTCCTCGCGGTCTGCCTGTCGGGTACCGCCCCCGCCCAGAAGACCGCCAGCGATCCTCTCGAAACCCAGGCCCGCACCACCCTTCAAAAGGCGGTCTCCTTCTATTCGAAATCCGTCGCCCGCCACGGCGGCTACGTCTATCGCTACAGTGCCGACCTCGCGCTCAGCGAAGGGGAAGGGAAGACCGGCCCCGACACAGTCTGGGTTCAACCCCCAGCCACTCCGACGGTCGGACTCGCCTACCTCACGGCCTGGCAGTCGACCCAGGAGACTCTCTGCCTCGAAGCCGCGCGAAACACCGCCGAATGTCTCCGCCAGGGTCAGCTTCAAAGCGGTGGCTGGCAGGACCGCATCGAGTTCGGCGACGAGCGCCCCAAGCAGGCCTATCGCACCAACACCCGCTCCTCCAAACGCGCTCGTGACCTCAGCTCGTTCGACGACGACAAAACCCAGTCGGCTCTGCGGTTTCTGATCCGCCTCGATGCCGCCCTCGACTTCAACGACAAACCGCTCCACGAGTGCGTTGTTTACGCCCTGGACCACATCCTCAAGGCGCAGCGCCCCGGAGGCGGTTGGCCCCAGGTTTGGACCGGCCCGGCCGACGCAGCCGCCTGGCCCGACCGCGCTGCTTCGCTCCCAGCCGACTGGCCCCGCACGTATCCCGGCGGCGACTACTGGGAGCACACCACCCTCAACGACAACGCCCTCGTCGATACCCTCGACATGCTCTGGCTCGCCGCCCACACCTATGACGACGCCCGTTACCGCCAGGCCGCGTTGCGTGGTGGCCAGTTCCTCATTCGGGCCCGCCTGCCCGAACCACAACCCGCCTGGGCACAGCAATACAACGCCGACATGCACCCTGCCTGGGCACGCAAGTTCGAACCGCCCGCGATCTCCGGCCTGGAATCGCAAGGCGCGGTCAGGGCCCTGTTCCGCTGTTTCCTCGAGACGGGCGACAAGGCCTTTCTCACCGCCACCCAGCCCGCCCTCGACTATCTCGACCGCTCGCGGCTTCCCGATGGCCAACTCGCCCGGTTTTACGAACTCGGCACCAACAACCCGCTCTATCTCACCCGCGAGTACAAGCTGACCTCGTCCGACGCCGACCTGCCTACCCACTACAGTTTCAAAGTCCGCTCCGATGTCGCCCCGTTGCGGGAGGAATTCTCGCGTCTTCTCGCCCTCGATGACGCAGTCCGGCAATCCGCCCGGGCGCAGCTCTACACCCCGAAGTCGACCCGCCCCAATCCCGACGAGATCCGCCGCCTGATTGCCAGCCAGGATTCTCGCGGAGCATGGACCGAACCAGGCTCACTGCGCTACCACGCCAAGGCCCCCAAAGACGGCCCCGTCATCGACAGCCGTACCTTCGCCACCAACCTCGAGCTGCTCGCCCGCTACCTCGCCCCTCAAAAGCGGAAGTAGCGGAAGTCGCGAGGCTTCCCCTCGCCCAGTCCCGTACATGCACCGCTAGCTCACCACCGCGAACCGGCCCTAGTCGAGCAGTCCACCCACGAGCGCCGTCGTGAACACGGCATCCAGCGACTCAACTTCAGGTGCCACGGAACCAGTCGACACCACCGGAGCAACCGCCGCCGGTTCCGTCTCGCCCGCGGTCGCTGCCGTCGCCGCCGCACTCACCGGAGCGCTGCTCGTCACCGCGACCAGCGTCTCCAAACGATTGCTCGCCGCGACCACGGCAGACGCCGGCGCCAGAGACGGTTCCGGCGAGGCACTTGCCGCCGTCAGAACCGGTGCCGAAACTGCGCTGGCCGACGCGGAAGGCAAACGTCCTTGGAAGGCAAACCCCAGGCTGGCATGCTGCGACCACTCGGTCGGGAAGGCCCTCAGAACGGCATCGCGAACCGCCGCGCTTTCGGTGAACAGGTGCGTCCCCACGCGGCTGTTGTAGAGCCGGAACACCTCGACCGTGTTCCCTTGCGGCGCGTCGTAGATGAACCCCTCGATCTTTTCGAGTCGCCAACCGAGGGTCGTTCCAAAACCAGGCATCCCGGCTTTGACCAGCCCCTGCAGGAAGTTCGCCTCGCCAATACTCGTCGTGTAGTAATGCCGCCGCGTCTGCAGGTTGTACAGCCGGTAGAGCGGCAGCGATCCGGTCAGTTGCCGTTCCAGCACCTGGACGCCAGGAAGTTGCGTCGTTTCGTCGCGGAACCCGCCCGCCTTCGCGGCTTCAAATTCCGACCGGCTCGTCGTGAAGAAGTGATAGTTGAGCGCCTCGCTGAACAACCGGTACAGCGGCGTCACCTTCGGGGCCTGGGTGATCGTGATCTGGTACGACTGTTCGACAAAGTTGCCGTTCTGATCGCTCGCCCGGACACGCACCGAATAGAACCGGCGCACGTCGAAGTTGAACTCTTCGTTCGTCTGCAGTCCGGACCCGAAAATCTTGAATCGGGCATTGTCCGACGAGCCTTGTCCTGGCACGAGCGTGAACGTCACCGTGTCGGCCGATTCCGGGTCGGGGGCACGCAGCAGTCCCACGAGCGCCCCCACCGGCTGCGCTTCCGGGACCGTCGAATTCGTCAACGTCAGCGGGCCGGGGGCCTCGTTGACATCCGTCAGCGTGATCACAAACCGCTTCTCGAACGACAGGCCGGTCTGGTCCGTCGCCTTGATCCGCACGTTGAACCCGCTCTTCGCTTCAAAGTCGAGCGTCGCGCCCGGCGCGACCCGCAGTTGATACCCATCGACAAAAAATGTCGCGTTGTCCTCGCCCCCAATTCCCGGGGAGAGCTGGAAGAACAGCGTCGCCGTGTAAGCCGGGACCGGCGTGCCCAGAATTCCGACGCTCGTCCCTGCGGGCGAGTTCTCGGGAATCGACGTGTTCGACAACTGGATCGTGGTGGCCAGATCGTTGAGATCGCGGATGTTGATCACAAACGGCGTCTCGACAAATAGTCCCCCGGAATCGGTCGCGCGAATCAGAATCGTGCGGATGGGGGCCGCCTCGAAATCGAGTTCCGAGGTCGTGACCAGTTGATTTCCGACAATCTGGAAGAACGAACCATCCGGAAACGCCGAGGTCGACTGGACGGAGAACTCGAGCGTATCGCCCGCATCGACGTCCGCCCCCGAAACGACACCCACCACCGTTCCCTCAGGCTGATTCTCGAGCACGTTGCTGCCCGTCAGCGTGACCTGAATCGGCGCCTCGTTCTGATTGGTCACCAGAATCGTCAGCGCTTTCTCGAAGACGACCGGGGCCGTGGCGGGGTCGGTGTCGTCATTCGTCACCTGCACCCGGATGCTGTAGGTCGACTTCGCTTCAAAGTCGAAGATTGCGTTGGTAAGCAGCCGGTTCGAGCCCGGATTGATCTTGAACAGCGCGTTGTCGGCACTCCCCGCCCCGCCCACCAGCGAGTAGCTGAACGTCTGCGGCAGTCGATCCGCATCCGCCGGAGCGAAGATCCCCACCAGCGAATCCAGGGGCGCATTCTCGACAATCGTGCCGGGGTTCAAAGTGAGATCCGTCGGCAACTCGTTGACGTCTCGAACCGTGACCGCCAGCACCTTCTCGAGCTGGTTGCCGCCGCGGTCCGTCACCCGCACGCGAATCGAGAAGTTCGACCTCTGCTCAAAATCCAGTCGCGCATTCACCTGCAGTTGATTGCCAACGATCCTGAAAAATCCGTTGTCCTGCGCGCCCGCTCCCGAAGCGAACTGGAACGTGTGGGAGTCATTGGGCAGGTCGATATCGTCGGGCGTCAGAATTCCAACGACAGTGCCAACGGGCACTTCCTCATTGACGGTCGAGGGGACCAGAAACAGATCACTCGGCGGTTCGCTGAGGCGATATCGCGCCAGGAACCGCTGCCCGGAAGCACCCGCCACCGTCATGAAGGCGGAGTTACCGATATTTGTAATCCGCTGCGGGTCGAGCAGGTTGATATCGCGACTGCTGTTCGCGGGTAATGTGCCCGCAGCCGTTCCGTCCGAAACCCAGAGCTCTTGCGATCGATTGGTCGCGCCGGCCGTGGTGTCGACGGCGAACACCGCAAAATTCTGCAGCCCCACCGTGTCTCGAACATTACTGATCGACACGCCTGTCAGGCCGGAGGGGATCACGGCCGTCGACGCTGCGGTTCCATCCGTCCGGTACAACTCACGGCGGAAGCTGTTCCCGAAAGAACCGTAAAACAGGCGTCCATTCACATTCGCAAAGTCGTCCGGCAGCGACGAGAACACGCCCGCCGCCGCATCCTCGACCTGCACCGTCCCAAACGTCGTTCCGTCGGTCTTCCACAGTTCCGTTCCCGTCGATGAATCGTTCGCCCGGAAATAGAGCGTGCTTCCGACGACGGTCAATTGGTCATAGTTAAAGTTCGTACTGAAATTTCCGAAGAGACCACTTCCCGAACCTGTATTGATGTCCCGGGCCATAAACGCGGTCGTTCCGTCGGACAACCACAATTCCTGCCCTGCAGTTCCATTGTTGGCCACGAACGCCACGAGCCCGGAACTGTTTGCCGAGGGCTGGCGAATCGTCACAAAGTTCTGAGGGAAGCTGCTCCCCGTCCCCGGGTTGATATCCGCGAGCCGCGTGATCGTGCTGGTCGCATTGTTGGCGGCAAACAGTTCCTGCCCCGCAAACCCGCTTCCAAAATTCGCTCCGGCAAACAGCAGCGTGTCCCCCACGGAAGCCCACGAGCCCGTACGCCCCGTGACATCCAGTCCACCGGTGCCTCCCAACGTCAATTCCGCCACGAGCCGGGTCCCGCCCGCGGTCCCGTCCGACCGCCACAACTCCCGGCCAGCGATGTTGTTGTTCGCGCTGAAATAAAGTCGACCATTCACGTTCGTCAGATTCCGGGGAAAACTGCTCGACGTCGTCGACGTCGTATCCGCCGCGATGTTCGACACCAGCCGCGTGCCTGCGGCCGTCCCGTCTGTTCGCCAGAGTTCGGTCCCGAACGACCCGTTGTTCGCCGCAAAATACATCACCGAACCGACCTGCACGCCCAGCGTTGCGATGTTGTCAATCGGATCGCCATTTTCCAGACTCGGAACACTCGATCCGGGACCGGCGTTCAAATCGGCAATCTGGAATGTTCCCTGGGGGGTGCCATCCGAAATCCAGGGTTCGAAACCCTGCCCGGTGGACGACTGCCCGAAAAAGAACGCCCGGTCGTTGAAATTCAAAATCGGGAAAGCAGACGACACCTCGACGTTCCCAATCAGCGCCAGAGCCGGAACCACCCGCTGTTCCAGGCCTTCCAGCCCGCGACCCGCCTGCATCGGCTTCCGACGGCAGGGCTTCCGATTCGTCAACCAGCGGGCAAGCGAGAAACGCTTCATGGTCACATT
>JAIXZD010000166.1 GCA_027489895.1 Planctomycetaceae bacterium | reverse complement strand
GGAACCTCTGAGGAATACGCGTCGGATAGCAGTTTCGTAATCCCTCGCAGAGGAACTTATTTTGGTGACAAACATGTGTGGCAGGCGGGGTCGAGCGGCTGGAACAAGTCGGCCTGAAGCTGGGCAGTCTCACTGGCGCCGACGATAAGGACTCCGTCCGGACTCAGGCAGCGGTGGAGCCGCGTCATCAGGCTGCGACGGAACTCTTCGGGGAAATAGATCAACACGTTTCTCAGAAACACAATGTCCCACTGACCGAACAGCGGGCCGCCAGTGAGATTCCATTCACGGAAATCGATCATCTTGCGGAGCGAGTCGGATAGGCCATACTCACCGAGTTCCTCTCGGGTGTGACGTAGCACGCGGTCGGCGAATGGGCCACGACTGATTTCGAGCGGGGAGTACGTACCGAGGCGGGCCCGTGCGATCATGGCGGACGAGGCGTCGGTGCCGACCAGACGGACGTTCCAACCTGCGACGACGTGAGGCATCCGGTCAGCAAGAGAGATCGCGATACTGTAGGCTTCCTGGCCGCTGGAGCACGCGGCCGACCAGATCGATAGCGACCGCGAGGCCAACCGTGCCTGGCACAGACGGGGCAGAACCGTTTCCTCGAGGTACTGAAACGTTGCCGGATCGCGAAAGAAGAATGTTTCGTGGATCAGCAAGGCCTCGATGGCGGTGCGTAAAAGCTGGCGATCGGGCGTACCACGCAACCGGTCGATCAACGCATCGACGGAGGGGAAACCGTACGTGCTTGCGACGGGGGCCAATCGCGTCTCGACGAGGTAGTCCTTGTCGTCAGATAACTCGTTCTGTGTCTGCTCTGCCAGCAGTGTCTGAATCGCCTGGAAATTGTCCCGCCGGATTGTCATGGCGACTCCGCTGGCGGAACGTTATGCCACGAACCGATTGATGCCGACCGTGCGCCCAGGATCATCGCACTCCCTCCGCTTCGGCGGAGCGACACCTTCGTCCGATCTCCAAGCCGATTTGCGAGATTGGGTACTCCCGTTCGGCCAAGCCTGCCTTTCTGACCGAACCGGGCATGGTGCCGATCACACAGGTGGCCTGATCCTGCACCAGTACCTGCCCGTCTACTGCCCGGACATGCCTGCAGCCGTCCAATCCATCCTGCCCCATGCCTGTCAGCACAACCGCTAACGTCCGCGAACCGTAGACCGCGGCGACCGAGCGGAACAGCACATCGGCGGCGGGGCGGCAACCATTCTCCGGCGGTTCGTCCGTCAGGCAGACTCGAATCGCTGACGCGAACGCCCGCACCTCCAGATGGCGGCCTCCCGGGGCGATCCAGACGTCGGACGCCGACAGGTCCGTCGGCTGCGTCGCCTCGCGGATCCGGCGCCCCGTGCGGGCCGCCAACCGCTCGGCCAGCGTGGTTGTGAAACCCGACGGCATGTGCTGAACAATTACGATCGGGCAACGGAACGCCGCTGGTAACCCGGAAAGGACAGTCATCAGCGCGTCGGGACCACCGGTCGAGGCGGCGATCGCGACGATGTGGGCCGACGGGCGCCGGGTGTCTTCAGATCTTTCAGCATCAAGACCCACATCGTCGCGATTCAATGGCGTGTGTCGTGCAGGGTCGGTCGCCACGGGACCTTCGAGGGGTTCCGGTGGTTGGGCCAGTTTCAGCCAACGGATCAACTCGCTCCGCGCCCAGGTCTCGATGTCCGCTGCGCTCGCAGGCCGAATAGAGATCGCGGCAGCGCCGACGACCGGTACACAGGCAGCCGCGGAGACGCGCTGTGGTTCCGCGCTGAAGACCACCACTGGAACACGCGGGAATTCGGACCGGAAACGGAACAGGAACGCGGGGGCTTCGTCGCCGGGAAAGTCCCAGTCGAGTGCGACAAGATCCGGCGGCTGTTGCACCGAACGCGCCCAGCCGACATTGCCGCTTCCCGCCGTTTCCACCACCGCGAATGACGGGTCTCTTTCGGCCGACTGTGCGACGGCCCGCCGCACCACGGCCGAAGCGGCGACGACGAGCAACCGACACTCAGTTCGCACCATGACGGACATTCTCGACGCTGCGGGACAAGATCACCTCCAGCACCCGATCGCAGTCGAGCACGTGCAGGAGTTGACCTTCCATTTTATACACGCCCTCGATCAGCTCGGTACCAACCCCTTTCGCCGTTCCAGGCAGCTCCTCGAACCGCTCTGCGTCCACCTCCACCACGTCTTCCATCGAGTCGACCTGGAAGCTCATCATTCCCTCGCCGGTGCGTACGATCATGCTCACCGGGCGTCGGGAATCATCCGCGGAGATACCCATGCAGACACGCAGATCGATGGCGGTGATGATCTGGCCCCGGAGGTTGATCAGGCCCCGCACGATCGCCGAAGCGAGCGGGACCCGGGTGACCTCGAAATCCATCAGCACTTCCTGCACAAGCTGGACATCAATGCCGAACAGCAATCGGTTCAGCCGGAACGAGCAGTACTGACGAGCGATCACGAGGCACCCCGGAAATGGTGGACGAGATCGAGCAGGGCCCGGGCCAGGTCGGTCGATTCGCGGGCGGCCTGCTGTGTGCTCGCAGCGCCGCGCGCCGTTTCCTGCGCGGCCTCGGCCACCGAAGCGATGTTCTGGGCGATTTCGGTGCTGCCACGGGCGGCTCCCGCCAGGTTCCCGCTGATCTGCCGCGTCGTCACGGTCTGTTCCTCGACGGCGCTCGCGATCGAGTTCTGGTAGTCGTGAATCTTGACGATGATGCCGCTGATATTCTCGATCGCGTCGACCGCGTCGCGGGTATCGCGCTGGATGGCGTCAATCTTGCGACTGATGTCTTCCGTGGCGATCGCGGTCTCCTTCGAGAGTTCCTTGACCGAGTTGGCGACGACCGCGAACCCCTTGCCCGCCTCGCCGGCGCGTGCGGCTTCGATGGTCGCGTTCAGCGCCAGCAAGTTGGTTTGCTCGGCGATCGACGTGATGACCTTCACAACGGCCCCGATTTCCGCGCTGCTCGTCCCCAGCCGCGTGACGATCTCGTTGGTGGCGTTGGCGACGCTGACCGCCTGTGTGGCGACCTTCGCCGCCTCGTTGGCGTTGGTGGCGATCTCGCGGATGCTGGTCCCCAGATCCTCCACGCCGGTGGCGACGGTCTGCGTGTTGCGACTGACCTGTTCCGAAGCGGACGAAACGATTTTCGCCTGGGCCGAGGTCTCCTCCGCACTCGCGCTGAGCGAGTGGCTCGCCTGCATCTGACTTTCCGCCGCATTCTCCAGTCGTCCCGCATGTTCTCGAATCGACAACACAGCTTCGCGCATGCCCCCCGCCGCCTGCGTCACCGCCGCTGCGATCTCTCCCAGTTCTCCTCCGAGGTGCCCGTTCGATTGCACATTGAGGTCTCTCGCCGCGAGAGCCTGCAGCCGTCCCACACAATCGTTGAGCGGAGCGGTGATACTCCGCGCCACGACAATGATCAGGCCGGCCGAAAGCAGTAACGCCCCTCCGGTCAACACCAGCGCCCACAGGCGTATGCTGCGGCAGTAAGCGATACGGATTCGCAGGAGAGTCTCAAGTTCTCCCGCCGCGGCAGTCCACAATTCGAAGCTGGCTGCGGTTGCGGCTTCGGCCAATTGCACGAACTGTTGCGGCGGGACTGTGGGTTTGTCCGCTTCGGAGTTGGCCCGCAAGAGTTCCAGGAACTCCCGCGTATTCACAACATAGGTCTCCATCACACGCTCCAGCGAGGAACGGAGCGTTGGACTCGTGCCGTGAAAGCTCGCATCCTCGTTGATCGAGGTCTGCGCGCTGGCCAATACCCGTTCGAAGTCAGATTCCTTCAGTTGGGTCGCATGAATGGCGAGCCCCACCTTGTCGTCCGCGTTCAGGGCGGTTTTTCCGAAAGTTGCGAAGCCCTCCTGTCTGATGCGGGCCAGTCTGTCTTGCGTCTGCGGCAGCGCGAGCAGGACGACATCCATCAGGTAGTAAGTGTCGAGGTCGGGATCGAGAATCAGGTTGGACGTGTCCCCCGCGTGCGTGGTCATGACCTTCACCGCGTCGAGAGTCCGTCGATAGGCGCGCTCGACTTCCACGGCCGATTGTGATTCCCCGCCAACCGAAATCTTGTCCCATTCCTGTTTCAGGACCGACGGGTGTGCCGCCATGCGTTGGCGCTTGCCCAACCCCTCGTCGGTGAACTGCAGGTCGACTCCCCTAACCCGCTGTTCGGCGTCGAGTTCCTTAAGTGCCTGGTCGATCCGAGTGGCGGAGTCTCCCAGCGACTCGCGAACGCCCGTATCGCCGTCGCGCAATCGTCCCGCGAGAAATCGATGCCGCGCCACCTCGCGCTTCAGTTTCTGAAGCGGACGGAGGAACTCGATGCCGTGTATCTCGAGTTCCGCGAACTGAATCCGCGAGTTGATGCCCGCGATCGTGAAGTAGAGCAATACCCCCAGCGGTAACAGCAGGCTCAGGCCGATCAGGATCAGCTTGGTTGAGATCCTTAATGAAGTCAGTCGGAAGTACATGTCGCCATTTCCCGGATTTCAATTAGTTTTTCCAGACCGAGCACCTCTGTGGCGCGACCGTCGATGATGGAGGACGACTCCACCACGGAGTGTTGTGAGGGGCGAGCGCTACGAGGCGCGGGGGCGATGTCGACGACACGGTCGACAACCAAACCCACGCGTCGTCCCGCAGGCCGGCAAATCACGACCCGGAACGGGTCGCGGGTGGTGATCGAAGGTTCCAGTCCGTAAACGAGAGCGCCGACATCCAGCAGCGGCAGAATCTCTCCCCGGTATTGCAGAACCGCTCCACCGCTCGACTGCTCGATCGCTGACCCCGGGAATTCATCCATCCGCTCGATACTCGTCAGCGGAATCCCGATTCGCCGGGTCCCTCCCGCGTCGCAGACCAACACACTCTCTCCAATGTCGAGTGGTGCTGCGGTCTCCGCCGGTTGAGCCCAATTGCGTGCTGGCTGTTGCGACAGAGCCCCCGAAATCCGCGCGAGCCCCAGCACGTCGAGAATCAGCGAGACCCGCCCGTCTCCCAGGATCGTCACGCCGGCGTAGACCCCCAGACCCTGCACCGCCGGGCCAAGCGGCTTCACGACGATTTCCTGATTGTTGCGAATCGCGTCCACCACCAGGCCGAATCGCCGGTCGATGGCCCGCAACACGATGATGTTTACTTTCCGTTCCTGGGAACGGTTCTCCGCGTCCGTCTCGGGCGACAATCCAAGAGTTTCGCGCAACGACACCAGGGGCAGCAGGTTCCCGCGGAGCCGGTAGACCGGCGTATTGTGCAACGTTTCAATCGATCGCGCGGCGGTGGCGGTATCCAGGCTCACCAGTTCCAGCAGGTTGACCTGTGGAATGGCGAAGCTCTCCTCCGCGCAACTGACGATCAGCGCCGGGATGATCGCCAGCGTCAGGGGCACCTTCATCCGGATCGTGGTACCGAGATTGGGACGGGTTTCGACAAGCACCATGCCGCCAATAGCCTCGATCTGGGTCTTGACGACATCCATGCCGACGCCGCGGCCCGAGACCTCCGACACTTCGGTGGCCGTCGAGAAGCCTGGCATGAAGATCGAATCCATCAGTTGTTCGTCCGGCAAATTGATCGACTCGTCGTGCGAATACAGCCCGAGGTGCACCGCCTTTTGCCGCACCCTCTCCCGATCGATGCCTGCCCCGTCATCGGTGACCTCGATGTTGACCTGTCCCCCCTCGTGATAGGCCCGCAACGTGATCGTTCCTTCTTCAGGCTTGCCCCGTTTCCTCCGCAATGAGGGCGGTTCGATACCGTGGTCGATCGCATTGCGGATGACGTGCGTGAGCGGCGCGCTGATCGCCTCGATCAGCGACTTGTCGAGTTCCGTCTCCGCTCCATGAGCTTCCAGCTTTACCTTCTTCTGGCACGTCTTCGCGACATCCCGCACGAGCCGCGGAAACTTCTGCCACATCCCGCCGATCCGCTGCATGCGGGTCCGCATGAAGCCTTCCTGCAGATCGGTCGTGACGACATTCAGCCGCTGGCAGATCGTCGACAGGCTGGAGTCCTTGTGAGTGGCGGTGTGCTGCAAAATCTGGTTGCGAGCCAGCACCAGTTCGCCGACGAGGTTCATCAATTCGTCAAGCACATGGACATCAACCCGAATGTTGCCGGACGACAGCCCGCCGGAACTCCCCTCGTCCTTCGTTCTCGCAGACGGAACCGGGGCTGATCGGGGCTTGTCCGAGGCACCTGCCTCGGGCGGTTTGACCCTCTCTCCGGTAGAGTGTGTCGAACGCTTTCCGACGGATTTCGACGGGGCGGTTGTTGGACCCGAAGTTGCGGTCGTTCGGCCACTGTCCCTGGGGACTGAAGGGAGTGCATTCTCGGGATCTACGTCGAGTGCGGCGGCCGATGGGCCGGAAATTGATGCGGCCGGTTCGCCGACACGGGCAACGCTGTTCTGCGGCGCCCCTTGCTCGGGAGACTCTGTCGCAGGCGACGCTGGAACGAGGGACGCTGGAACGAGGGACGCTGGCACGACGGACGGTGGCACGACGGACGGAGACGCATGATCGATCGTGTCATCGGCCTGCAAGGCGATCGCGCTGCGAACCAAGCCCTCCGGAACAGACGCTGAGAACTCCGGGGAAGTCGCACCGGCGAGATTTGCCCCCTCTACGCTGACATCCGGGGAGAGTGCCAGAGCTTTGAGAACCACGGCCGTCGACTGAAAGTCAAAATCCCCTTCCTGACCCGTCTGTCGAATCGACTCGAGCCCCTGACGCGCGATGTCGATGAAGTCCAGCAGGGCGTCAGCCACTTTCGAGTCGTATTTCTGCTTTCCATCGCGAATACGGCCCAGCAGCGATTCCCCGGCGTGGGCCATTTCGCCCAACCGGGCAAAGTTCAGGAACCCGCAACTCCCCTTGATGGTGTGCAATGTGCGAAATATCCGACCCAGCAAATCGCGGTCGGACGGTCGCTCTTCGAGCTCGACGAGGTCCCCGTCCAGCTGGTTGAGCCCTTCGCCGCACTCGACGACAAATTCGTGGATTAGATTTTCGTTACCGCCCATTCCGCGTGGCCCGCCACAGAAGAGTGCGTACAAGAAATCGATCAGGGAATGAAATCGCCTCCTCGCGGCAATGACTTCGATGCCGTTGACCGCGAATCCCCATTGTTACCGTGTGCACAAACGGGCCGACAGGGGTTTCCAGGTAATATTGGAGGAACCGGTTTCTGTCACATGAACAGGCGGGCAATAATGTTCCTGACAAGTTCCGGTTCGAACGATTTGTTGCAAATTGCCGACACTCCCAGCTGATAGACCTCGGCCAGACGTGATGGATCGTATTCAGTTGTGCACATGATGACCGGCACGTCGATCTGGTTGCTCTCCTTGCGGATGTACCGCACCAGTGCATAGCCGTTCATTTTCGGCATGTTGTAGTCGGTCACGACCAGATCGAATGACTTTCCCATCAGGCAGTCAATCGCCTCGGTGCCGTCAGCGGCATGAGTGAACCGTTCGAATCCGATCTCTGATAGAACCTGTTGCATCTTGCGGCGGGCGACACTGCTGTCGTCGACGATCAACACGTCCAATCGTTCCAGGCCGGAGAGCCGCGCGTCGACGCCGTGGCTTTCACGCAGGGCTTCCTTCATGGCGGTTTCGAGCGTTTCTCTCGGGAACGGCTTGAAAATCAGCTTCAGAGCGGTGGCACTTTCGACAAGATCAATGACCGATTTCGGCAGCTCGGTACCGGTCATCAACACGATCGGCACCAGCGACCACCTCATGTCGTCCCGCACTCGCTGGGCGAATTCGACTCCGCTGCCGTCCGTGAGCTGATAACTGGTGACCACAATTCGGGGCCGCAATTGTGTCAGCATCGCCAGCGTCTCGGCGGCGTTCCGGCAAATATGTACGTCATCGATCCCCAGTTCTCCCAGATACTGTTTCACCACGGCCACTTGCAACCGGGAGGGTTCGACCAGCACGACCGTCATTTCCGCGGGATTCCAATCGGTGGTCTTCCGCTCCACCGCTTGCTCCAACGACCGCAGTTCGTCCGCCACGTCCGCCGCGGAATCGGGACGGTCGTCGGGCGATTTCGCCACCATCCGGCGGAACAGGTCGTCGAGCTTCTCGGGCACGTCGCTCCGAATTTCCCGCAACGACGGAATGGGGTTTTGGCGATGGGCCAACAGTCGCGCCATCAGCGTGGGACCGTCGTACATGGGCCGGCCGGTCAGGCACCAGAACAGGGTCACTCCGAGGCTGTAAATGTCGGCCCGATGATCGACGAGCGAGGCGTCCATCGCCTGTTCGGGCGACATATAGTCGACGGTCCCCATACTGGTTCCCGCCTGAGTCAGCGACGCCGATTCGTTCACGTCTGCCGTCGCATTCAGGCGGACCAGTCCCAGGTCGGCCAACTTGACCACTCCCGCCTCGTCGCGAAGCAGGTTGGCAGGTTTGATGTCGCGATGAACAATGCCCCGGACGTGCGCATACTCCAGCGCTTCCGCCACTTGCAGTATCGACGAGACCGCGTCCTGCACCGTCATCGGCCCGGTCTGCTCGACGTGCCTGCGAAGGTCCAGGCCGTCCACGAACTCCATCACCAGGAAGTGCCCCAGCTCGTACTCACCCGCATCGTAGGCGGCGACCGCGTTCGGGTGGTTCAGCCGCGCCGCCGCCTCGATTTCCCGGAAAAACCGCTGTAGGAACTGGCTCTTATCCCCACCGACTTGCTGCCTGAGCGTTTTCAACGCGACAACCCTCTTCATGCGGCGGTGCATGGCCTTGTAGACCGTCCCCATCGCCCCCTCGCCGATGCGGCTGAGGAGCACGTATTGACTGATGACGAGTTCTCCCGCCCGCCCCATCCGCGTCATGTCGGCCTGAAAAGGGGTCAGGAGTCCCGACTCGAGGAGACCCTGGATCAGGTCGTTGCTGCCAACCGTTGCGAGCCGAGTCCCCAGCTCCGTAAAGACCGCATCCAGCGCGGATTCGCTCACCAGGTCGGCACGCGTAATGGCTTCAACCACCTGTTCCACAGTGAGAGTCGAGACCGCCCGTGCCGCCATGAGATATGCGTCGTGTTCGCCCCGCGCTGTCATTGCTGATCGCCCTTCCCGCCTAACGACGAAGACCCCGTTGCGATGCGACCCGACCGTCGCTCCGGCCGAGAACCCTACCCGCTGCATCGGGGCTGTATTAAAGGGGATCGTACCAGACCGAACGCCACGATTTTCGGACGACTTCCGGCAACCATAGCCTGCCTGGTCAGAGACGGTGTCACCGATCTTCCCGTTGGGACATGTTCCAACGATAGTCGGCAAACAGTCGCGCAGCGGTCCACATCTCGCAGTCGGCAGTTTTTCTGGCATCGAACGGCAGGCCGCCGACCGCGACCGCCCGTCGCTCAAACTCGTGTTTACTGAATCGCGATATCGAGCTGCGCCGGCCGGGAATTGCCGGATCTCTGGCGGTTGATTACCGACGAGAGGATGCCGGTTCAAACGCGGAGCCAGCACAAATCACTCGACTCCGCGTTCTGCAGCGACCCCGCCCAGGTAGCCGGCCGTCGCGGCCCAGCGATCTCGTCCGGCACGACCATCTTCCCGGTGATGGCCACCGCCGCAAGCGCGGCCGATCTGGCGACGCCCTCAGACGGTAACATTCCGGCGAACGTCTCCATGCTGATCGCGGCGGGATGCTGGGCGGCCATGGTTCTCCCCTCCTGCCGGTCTCCGGTTTGAAGGCCGACGCATGTTTGGCCGAACCGGATTGAGTGACGTTGTTGGCGTTAACAACCGCGAGGCAGAGTTGTGATTTGGCGGGCAGGGCACGCTGTGCGGTGGGCACACTTGGCGCTGGGCGATGCGGCATTCGATGCCCTGGCGAATTCCGTGCAGGAATTTTGGAGCTGACGGCCGATCGACCTCGACTCCAACGACGTCACCGTCTGTGGTCACACCCGTTGGAAGGCAGCGGTACAGCTTGGCCTCACGCGGGTGCCCGCCCATGTCGCGCGGGACCAGGCGGTCGAGTCAACGCTCATTCCGACGCGCCCACCAGTGGAAACGGCGCGCCACCGGCGGAAATCGGGGAGAGTGGCGTGCTGGCTGATCCGCTCCCCGGTCGTTTAGAGGCAGCCTGGTCGGTGCAGACCGATGCCGACCGGTTGTCGGCAGCCGAACTGGCGGAGCGGTTCTCGCTCGCGAACCGGGATGGTGAGGCGGTGGACGGCTGAACGAGGTTGGCGATCGGGACCGGCGGCGTGTTCTGAGGCTGGACGCTCCCCTTGGCTCCGTGCGGGGCCGGAATGGTGGGACGTCCGGAAAATCGGCCGTTTCGGCCGCCGTTCGTGGTGAGTGAATCTATGACGACACATCGACTGGCGAACATTCCTGGTTCAGCGGGTATCCTCAAGCTCCATGTCGCGGTCGGCCTGTTCGACCGCCGTGCCGTGTTTTCACAACGCCCGCATACTTCGACATGCACGATCCCAACCAAACCGTCGTAAACCCTCCCAATGGGGCCGACGATTCGCTCCGTACGGCTTCCAGGCCAGTCGCTGCTCCAGGCCCGCACGTGTCGGTTCCATCCCTGCCGGCGGAGATCCGTCCTGTTCAGTCCAAATCAACAAACGAAACTCTCCCCCCGCCGGAGCGGATCGGCCGTTATCGGATCGAACGCGTGCTCGGCAAAGGTGGCTTCGGGCTGGTCTATCTGGCACGGGACAATCAACTCGAACGGCTGGTGGCAATCAAGGTGCCGCACCGCAAACTCGTGGAAGAAGCGGGCGTCGCCGACATTTATCTGACCGAAGCCCGCACCGTCGCCAAGCTCGACCATCCGCACATCGTGCCGGTCTACGACGTGGGAGAGACCGAACAGTTTCCGTGCTACGTCGTGTCGAAGTTCATCGACGGGTGCGATTTGGCAGGGAAGCTCAAGCAGTCGCGGCTATCGCAGGGGGACGCGGTTGGATTGGTGGCGACGGTGGCCGAGGCGCTGCACCACGCGCACAAACAGGGGCTGGTCCACAGAGATGTGAAGCCGGGGAACATTCTGCTCGACCAGGCGAACACGCCGTTCGTCGCCGACTTCGGCCTCGCGCTGCGGGAACGGGACGTGGGGAAGGGACTCGGGTACGTCGGCACACCGGCCTACATGAGTCCCGAACAGGCGCGGGGAGAAGGGCACAGGGTCGATGGGCGGAGCGACGTGTTCAGCCTGGGCGTTGTGTTTTACGAACTGCTAACGGGGCGGCGTCCGTTCAAGGGGGACACGCAACTGGCGCTGCTGGAACAGGTGGCCAGCGCCGAACCGCGTCCGCCCCGGCAAGTCGATGACAACGTGCCGCGCGAGTTGGACCGCATCTGTTTGAAAGCTCTTTCCAAGCGGGCGTCCGATCGGTATTCAACGTCGCTCGATTTCGCGGAGGACCTGCGGCACTGGCTGGAGAACCCGCATCATCGGCGGGGGACGCTCCCCTATGTCGGTCCAACCGGCACCGATCCCCTGACCCCGACTTCGACTCCGTTAGTACGAACTTGGGCGATTGGGGCGGATGTGTTCTTCAGTTACGCCGAGCCCGATAAGGTGACTGCGCTTCGACTGTGCGAACTGCTCGAAGCCCGAGGGCTGCGGGCCTGGATCGCTCCCCGAGATGTTCCTCCGGGTGCGAACTATGCCGAGGCGACCCTGCGAGGGATTGAGACATCCGCCAATTGCGTGGTGCTGCTCTCCGGCGCGTCGAATAGTTCGCCACATGTCGCCAACGAAGTCGAGCGGGCAGTCAGCAAGCGGAAACGGTTGATCCCCGTCCGGCTGGAACAAGTTTCGCTCGGCCCGGATCTCGAACTACACCTGTCGACTGCCCAATGGATAAACGCGTGGGACGGGTCGCTGGAGGATGTGGCCGCGCGGTTGCTGCCGGTGTTGGGTGCGGAACATCCAGCGTCTACCCCGACT
The DNA here is from genome assembly GCA_027489895.1 of Planctomycetaceae bacterium. Lineage (GTDB taxonomy): Bacteria > Planctomycetota > Planctomycetia > Planctomycetales > Planctomycetaceae > JAIXZD01. The sequence goes on along the minus strand of JAIXZD010000166.1, from coordinate 16,760 downwards.
CCCGTTCCCTCCGCCGACTCCAACCCTTTCCCCGCAGCCCCCTCTCCGCCGGTCGCTCCGGATTCGTCCCCGCTGTTCGATTCCGACAGTCGCCCCCTCAAGATCATTCCCAAGGGGTTGCGGTCGTTCGATGCCCGCGACGCGGACTTCTTTCTGGAACTGCTCCCCGGCCCGCGCGATCGGAACGGGCTTCCCGACAGCCTGCGGTTCTGGAAGTCGCGCATCGAAGAGCCCGACCCGGAACAGACGTTCACAGTCGGGCTGATCTACGGTCCTTCCGGTTGCGGGAAATCGTCGCTGGTGAAAGCAGGACTGCTGCCCCGTCTGGCCTCCAGCGTGCTGGTGGTGTACGTCGAAGCGACCGCCGAGGACACCGAAACTCGATTGCTCAACGGCCTGCGGAAACGCTGTCCGCAGTTGGCAACCAGCCCCGCGACTGATTCCACGACCGCGCCGAACGGCCTAGTGGAAACGCTCGCGGCGTTGCGGCAGGGACACGGGATTCCGGCGGGGAAGAAGGTGCTAGTTGTGCTCGACCAGTTCGAGCAGTGGTTGCACGCCAAGAAAGATGAACCGGACACCGAACTGGTGCGGGCGCTGCGGCAATGCGACGGCGCGCGGGTGCAATGCGTCGTGATGGTGCGGGATGATTTCTGGTTGGCGGTGAGTCGCTTCCTGCGCGACCTCGAAGTCCGGTTGCTCGAAGGACACAACAGTGCGCTCGTCGACCTGTTCGACCTCGACCACGCCCGGCGGGTGCTCAAGGCGTTCGGGCGGGCGTTTGGACGGATTCCAGAAGTGGCGGGAAACGAAGCAACGGGTGGTGAATCTGCCGACCACGAAGCGTTCGTGAACCAAGCCGTGGCCGGTCTCGCCCAGGAGGGCAAAGTCATCTCGGTCCGTCTCTCCCTCTTCGCCGAAATGATGAAGGGCAAGCAGTGGACCCCCGCGTCGCTCAAGGCGATGGGTGGAACCGAAGGCGTCGGCGTCGCGTTCCTGGAAGAAACGTTCTCCGCCGCCGGCGCGCCCCCCGAACACCGCTACCATCAACAAGCCGCCCGCGCGGTCCTGAAATCACTACTCCCCGAAGCGGGAACCGACATCAAGGGGCACATGCGTTCCCGCGACGATCTGCTCGCTGCCTCCGGGTATTCGACACGACCAAAAGACTTCGACGACCTGCTCCCGCTGCTCGATGCCGAAATCCGGTTGATTTCCCCGACCGACCCCGAAGGCAAGACCAACCCCGACGGCTCGGTCCATGAAAGTAGCGTGTCCCTCCCCTCCGGTGTGCGGCACTATCAACTGACGCACGACTACCTCGTACCCTCGTTGCGGGAATGGCTGACGCGGAAACAGCGGGAGACGATGCGCGGCCGCGCCGAACTGCTCCTCGCCGAACGGGCGTCGACATGGTCGACGCGTCCCAGCCCGCGGCACCTTCCGGCATGGCATGAGGACGTGCGAATTCGGCTGCTCACCAAGCGGTCGAGTCGCACGGAACCGGAGCGACACATGCTGCGGGCGTCGGGCTGGTTTCACGCCACGCGGTGGGGACTGGGGTTGTGCCTGGCCCTTGTGATCGGCCTGACGGTCGAGCGGTTCGTCGCGGCCCAACGGTTGGAGAACGACCGCCAGCGGGCGGCGTCGCTGGTCGACGCGGTGCTGACTGCTCCACCCGATGCGGTGCCTTATGCCATTGAGAATCTGCGCCCGTTGCGGGAGTTGGCAGGGCCGCTGCTGCGGGAACGAATGGGGGACCAAACCAAGCCCACCGCACAGCGGTTGCATGCCGCGTTGGCACTGGCGGACTACGGGGAAGTCAACGCGGCAGCGATTGCCGACGGCGTGACTGTGGCGACAGACGGACGATGTCGGCAAATCCTGAAGGCGTTGGCCAATTCGTCCGACGCGGCTATCAAAGCCCTCGATCAACGGTTCGTCGCGACCGACCCAAAAAGTGGTGCAATCTCCCGGGCGCGGTTGGCCATCGTGGCCCTGCATCTTGGGGACTCGCGGCGGGCCATCGAGTTGTGCGCGTTGGCGGCAGACCCGACGCCGAAGCGGGTGTTCGAGGAGACACTCGCTATGTGGCACGGCGATCTGGGGGAGTTGGCCCAGACCGTCGAGCGGACTGGGAACATGCCCCTGCGGGCGTCGGTCGCGATCGGCTTCGGTCGCACTTCGTCCCAACGACTCGCCGAACCCGAACAGCGTGCCGCCATCGATACGTTGACCCGCTGGTTCAAAGACTCTCCCGGCACCGGAACGCATGGGGCGACCGATTGGGCGCTGCGGCAGTGGTCGGTCGAACTACCGAAACTGGAGACCAGCGAATCGCCCCCAAAGGGCAGGGATTGGTACGTGAACAGCCTCGGTCGGACGATGCTCAAAATCCCACCCGGCAAGTTCCGCATGGGGGACGGCGACGAAGCGGTTGACGTGGAACTGACGCGGGCGTTTTACCTCGCGGATCGGGAAGTGAGCGTCGGTGAGTTCCAGCAATTCATGGACGACCCCAACACACCCGCGTCCGACAAGCCGGAGAACTGGGAAGGGGTGCACGAGCAGGCAAGCCCGACCGCCGCTCATCCCGTGCAAAAAGTGAACTGGTTCGACGTCGTGCTGTATTGCAACTGGCTGAGCCGGCGCGAGAAGCGGGATATCTGTTATGTGCGGGAGGGGGAGAAGAACGAGTGGAAACTGGTTCCGGACGCGAAAGGATATCGTCTTCCAACGGACGCAGAGTGGGAGTACGCCTGTCGGGCCGGGACGACGACCGCGTATGGCTTTGGCGACGACGAGGAACTCCTCAATGACTATGGCGTCGTCAGTTCAAGGTCTGCGGCGGTGTGCGGCAGCAAGCTGCCCAACCCCCACGGGCTGTTCGACCTGCATGGGAACGTGTGGGAATGGTGCCACGACCAATACAACGCAGAACTGCCGGGGGGGACGAATCCATTAGTGGACGCCGGTTCCGTTGAGCGGGTTTTGCGTGGTGGTTGCTGGAACTACTACGTGAACAACGCTCATTCGTCGTACCGGTACAGGTACACGCCCGAATTCCGATACTACGGCCTCGGCTTTCGGCCTTCGAGGACCGAGTAACGGCTTGCGGCTTTACCCTCTTACCATTTTCCGCCTTATCACTTCCTATTCTCTTTTCATCACTCCACAGCGACATGCGCAGCGAGGCGCGCTATAAAAGATTTTAGCGTGGGTCAGCGGCATCGCTGAAGAACTGCCGGTGATCCGCGCGGCGCATGAGTTTGTCGTGTGGCTGATCCACAAGATCGGCAAGTTTCCCCGCGACCTGCGGTTCAAGGTCGGGGCAAAGCTTGAGCGTGCTGGAAAGCCCGACCCGCGCACGACACGCCCGCCAGCGATCGCCGCTGCTCGACGCGGTGAACGTCGACCTCGAAGTCCTGCGGTTCCTGCTCCGCATCGCGCACGACCTGCAGGCGCTCCCCACCAAAAACTACGGCGAAGCCTGCAGACGCCTGATCGACATCGGCAAGCAAGTCGGCGGCAGGCGCCAAAGCAGCGCGAATCGGGCGGATTCGGCACCTGATTTGGTGTTGCGAGAGACGGGGATTTGTGGGTGGTTCGGTGTGGCGGAAGTGATCAGGCGATGTCGACGAGGCGTTTTCCGAGGACGTCCATGCGGGGGGTGATGCCCAGGCCAGGTGCGTTCGTGGTGGTCATGAAGCCGTTTTCGCGGCGGGGGGCGCCGGTGGCCGTGCTGACGGTGACGTAGCTGTTGAAGTCGGTGCTCGTGAACCGGAACTCTTCGGGCGTGCTGTGGGCGAGGTGGGCAATCGCGGCCGTGGTGATGTCGCCGCCCCAACTGTCTTCGAGCGTCATGGCGATGCCCATCGCGACGCAGAGGTCGCGGGCCTGTCTGGTCTTCGTCAGCCCACCGAGTTTGCTGATCTTCAGATTGACGACATCCATCGCGAGGTCCGCCTTGCCGCGCAGCAGCATGTCGAGCGAATCGATGTTCTCGTCGAGGACGAACGGATGTGTGGTGTTACGGCGCACGGCGAGGCACTCTTCGTACGTCAGGCAGGGCTGTTCGATATAGACATCGACATCGCGGACGCCGCGCACCACGCGCATCGCCTCGTGCTGGGTCCAGCCGGTATTGGCATCGGCGACGAGGCGGTCGGTCGGCGCGAGCATCGCCCGCACGGCGTGGATGCGTTCGATATCGGTGTCGGGGTCGCCGCCGACCTTCAACTGAAACCGGGTGTAACCCTGCTCGCGGTAACCTTGCACGTTCTTCGCCATCTCTGCGGGAGAGAGTTGCGAGATCGCGCGGTACAGCCGGATGTTGTCGCCAAAGCGGCCGCCCATGAGGACGCACACAGGGAGCCCGGTCGCCTTTCCGAGCAGGTCCCAACAGGCGATATCGATCCCGGATTTCACATAGGGATGCCCCTTGAGTGCGGCGTCCATCCGGTGGTTGAGCTTGGCCAGTTCGCGGGGATCAAAACCGATGAGGTGCGGGGCGAGCTCGCGGAGTCCCGCGCGGACACCTTCGGCGTAGGCGGGGAGATAGAACGGCCCCAGCGGGCAGACCTCGCCATAGCCGACGAGTCCGCAGGCGGTCTCGACGCCGATGATGGTGCTGTCGAAGACGGTGACCGACTTGCCGCCGGACCACTTGTAGGAGCCTTCGACCAGCGGGAGTTCGACGCGGTGAGCGAAGATGCGCGCGATATTCATGGAGGTCATGCCTGGGAAGAACGGTCGGTGTCGGGGCAAATCAGTGGGCCAGGCTTCCAGCCTGTCGGGAGTTCCGCAGTTACCGCGGGGATCGTGACAGGCTGGAAGCCTATCCCACGGGGGAAATCTCACGATTTCCGCTACGGGAGATAAGGCGTCTGTTCAGTCCGTTCGTCGGTGCAGGAGATGGTCGCGGAGGTAGTTGGTCATCAGGGAGTAGAAGTGCGGGACGGTGTTACTGCCTTCGTCGATGGCGTGCGAGCGGGCGGGGTATGGCATCACCGTGAACCGCTTGTTCAGAGCGATCAGTTCGTTGATCAGTTTTTCCGTCCCCTGGTAGTGGCCGTTGTCGTCGCCGGTGCCGTGGATGAGCAGCAGGTCGCCCTTCAAACCGGCCGCATGGGCGAGCGGTGACCCCAGCCGGTATCCCTCGGCGTTGTCCGCGGGCAGGCCCATGTAGCGTTCCTGATAGATCGTGTCATAGAGCAGTTGATCGGCGTTGGGAGCGACGGCGATGGCGGTGTGATAGAGGTCGGGATAGCGGAACAGGGCGTTGAGACTCATGCTGCCGCCGCCGCTCCAGCCCCAGACACCGACGCGATTCGCATCGACAAAAGGCCATTGTTTCAGCAACTCGCGGACGGCGGCCGCCTGTTCTTGCGGGGCGAGAATGCCAATCTGGCGATGCACACACTTTCGCCAGTCGCGGCCGCGCGGGGAGTTCGTGCCGCGGTTGTCGATACTGGCCACCACGTAACCCTGCTGGGCCAGCATCCAGTGCCACAAGCCGCGCGGTCCCTGCCAGGCATCGCGGACGGTTTGTCCGTGTGGCTCACCGTAGACGTGGATCAGCAGGGGGTGTTTTCGGGAAGGATCCATCGACGGCGGTTTCAGGCACCAGGCATCCAGTTGCAATCCGTTGCCAATGTCGACGCGAAGGAACTCGGCCGATGGTCGATCCAGAGTCGCGAGTCGTTCGCGCAGGCGGGCGTTGTCCGTGAGCACGCGGACGACGCTATGGTCGGCCATCCGAATCAACTCGACCACGGGCGGCGTGGTGAAGGTCGAATAACGATGAATGGCCCATTTCGCATCGGTTGAGACGTCGTAGGTGTGCCAGCCCGGTTGCGCGGCCGGTGAGAGTCGCTCGGGCTGACCACCGCCGACCGGGACGCGGTAGAGGAAGCGCTGCGTGGGGTTCTCGGGCGAGGCGGCGAAATAGAGCAGGCCCCCGGCTTCGTCGATCGCTTCCACAGAGAGTACGTCGAAAGAACCGGTAGTGATCGCCGAGAGTTGGACACGGTCGTCACCGCCGCCGTTGACCGCCGCGATGTTGGCGAGCCAGGCGTGTCTCCAGCCGCTGCGTTCGCTGAGCCAGAGCAACTCCGTTCCACGCCGGACCCAGCGGAAGGGATTGTCGTTCTCGAGCCAGGCCGGATCGGTCTCAGTGAACAGCGTCTCGACGGCGCCGGTCCTGGCGTTCCATCGCAGAACGCGATTGCTGTTCTGCAGGCGGTTCATCTGCTGGATCAGAAGCGCACTGCCATCGGGCACCCACTCCATCTGCGGGAGGTAATGCTCGCGCGGGTCGCCGGTCAATTCCAGCCAGCGGATGTCGCCACCTGCGGCGGAAACCACACCGATGCGACTGGCCGAGTTCGTCGTTCCGACCTTGGGATACGGAAATGTGGTCAGGCGCGGATAGGTGCCGTGCGCGTTGTCGAGCAGGTGGAACTCGCCCACGCCGGTGGTGTCGAAGTTCCAGAAGGCGATCGATTGGCTGTCGGGACTCCAGCGGTATCCGTCGCGGATGCCGAGTTCTTCTTCGTTGACCCAGTCGGAGGTGCCGTAGATGAGGCGGGCCGAACCATCGGTTGTCAGGGGCGTGATGCGCAGGTCGCAGAGGTCCTGCACGTAGAGGTTGTTGTCGCGCACGAAGGCGACGCGCGAACCATCGGGCGAGAACTTCGCGAACATCAGCGTCGAGGGGGCCGCATCGCCGCCGAGCTGTCTCAACGCGCCGGTGGCGATGTCGAGAACCCAGTAGTCGCCCCGCGTGTTCTGCCGCCAGACGCGCCGGCTGTTTGTGAAGATCAGTAACCGCGATTCATCCGCCGAGAACACGAAGCCGTTGATGGCGAGGGGTTTCGTTTCGCCTGCGGGAATGAGCGCGCTGGCGGAGGCGACGACCTGCTCGGTCCCGCTGGCGATATCGACTCGCACGAGCGACTGGCCGCCGCCCTCGGCTTCCGACTTTTTCAACGTGAAGTAAGCGGGGGTCAACTTGCTCCAGATGATCGGACCGATCTGCTCCTCGTCGAACTCGGGCTTCGAGAAGAGCCGTTCGACGGACAGCGAACCGGGGCGAGCATCGGATTTCATCGAGTCGTTTCCCTGCGGTTGGTCAGCGTGAAGCAGCCCCCTGCCCCATGCCACGCAGGCCAGGAGGAGTGCAGCGTGTCGTATCGCAAGTCCGCCGTTTTGGCGAGCCGTCCAGACCATTCCCATGGGAAGGGTATCCAGCGTGATTGAAGAGGACCGTTGGTCGAAGTGAGTTGTCCAGCATACCGCCCCCTGCCCCGCGATGATTGCTCGGAACGGCGGAGGGCAAGGCCGCCATCGTAGCCGTAGAGAGTAATGGGGCACCCAAGCAATCAGCAGTGGCCCGCTCATTCGGGGCAGAGGCCAGGGCCCGCAGCGCCCTGTAGCGTGCGAACGCCTTTCCCCGTACCTCGGTTACTTTGTCGTCCTTCCAGATTTCAGCGAGGTCGAGGTCTTCGAATAAGCAGAAGAGTGCTCGCTTCGCGATTTCGAAATCGCATGGGCATGCAATCTTTTCATTCATGGTCCGCCGACCACCCGCCTCGCCGCCTGTTTTCTTGCCCGCGGTAGTGTCGCCGTAAAGTGAGGGACGATTCGAGGCGATCGTCACAGTCGATGTCGGCGACCAGCCCGTTCTGCTGCAATGCTTCCTTACGGAAGATGTTCGACTTACCGGAGTTTTATTGGAGGGCATGGCCAACAGGTCTCGCCCTGACCAATCGGCGCAGTCTTGAGATAGAGATGACGAATCGCAACTCGACATGCCCGTCCAACGAGAGGCTCAACAGCCCTCTGGGGCCCGGCCCCCTCCACCTCGAAGGACTGTCATTCAATCCCACAACGAGTCAGCGAACACCAGATCGAGGTCCTGAAAGTCCCCGGTCCAAGCGTCCGTTTCGCGGTGCAAGACCGCCACCCGTTTCGGGGGGACAGGGGCGTCCATGGTTACGGAAGGGGCAGTCGGCGCTTCGTTTCGAAAGGTCGATGGAATCCCCACAAGCGACACATTCACCGCGCTTGTCGCGAACGGGAATGCCCGCCCATCCGGGCTGGAGGTGGCTCGCGTTTCCGGACCGGATGGACTCGCCGCGGGCCTCGGGGCAACGACGGGGGCGGTCACCGCGCTCACGCTCGACACGTGCGTCGCAAACAGACCGGAATCGAGCAGTTTTTCGGACGCCGCAATCGCAAAGGCAAATCCAAAGTTGCTGTGCTCTTCCCAGGGATGGCGGCCGGTGCCCCCTTCCGTGATCGCCAGGACCGCGTCCCGCACTGCGGGGTTGTGGGTCAGCAGATGCACGCCGGAATCCGTGTTGTACAGGCAATAGACCGTTGTCGTCCCCACGGAGGCGGACGAGGGAATGAAGCCGATGCTGCCTTCGTCGCGCCAGCCACTCGTTCGCGTATCGGGACCGGTGATCGGCGCAGGGACCAGGTTGACCAGGAAATCCCGCTCTGCCTGGTTAATCGTGTAGTAGTGGTATCCCAGCGCAAGATTGTAGACGCGATACACGGGAACACCGCTCGGGGAACGGCTGGCAAGCGAGATCGCTCCCGTGGCCGTGTCGTAGACGTAAACCTGCTTCGAGACACCCTGGGGAAGAGTTGTTTCGGGAACGAACCCGGCAATTCCGATGAAGGTCGCGGTCGAACCGTCGCGACTGAGTCCGATTTCCCCGGCGGTCCCCAGCGCTTCGCTCGCCGGCCCATGGCTGATGAGCGAGGTCGTTCCCGTCGCCGCGTCCCGCAGAAAGAAGTTCACGTTGAAGAAGTTGAATCCCGTTCCCGGCATCAGGTCTTCGGAGCGACTGAGGAACGCGACCTTCAGACCGCTGTCGTCTATTCGATATCGCGGTTGGACGCCCGCATTCGAAGCGGCGGTCCCGGCCGTGTTCGTGCTCAAGAGGGTCACCCTCCCCGTCGCGAACGAGTACGAGAACAGGTCTGGCTGGTTGTTCGTGTCCGGGAGATTGGTGAGGTTGGTCGCGTCGGAAAGAAACGTGGCATACAACCCGTCGGCACTGATCGTCGGGGCGTACGAGCGATTATTCCCGCCACTGGTCCCCGCCGCGTTGCGACTGACGAGCGTTGTGGTGCCGGTTCTCAGGTCGCGGACGAAGATGTCGGGCTGACGGTTCCCATCGCCCGCCACGAAATCGTCCTGAATGCCTCCCACGAAGACGACCTTGCTTCCGTCAGCGCTGATGCTCGGATGGAAATTGACGTCATCGTCGTTCCCGACACTTCCCACCCCATTGGGGCGAACAGAGACGAGCGTCGTCGTGTTCGTCTGAAGGTCGCGCACACAAAGCTGTTGGCCGTGTAGGACGTTTTGCGGGAAGGTGACCCCATCGACCAGAGGCGAAATCCCGAACCGCCCGTCATAGGAAGCGCCGACGAAAACCACATGCCGTCCATCCGGCGTCATGCTCGGTTCGCCCGCGTCTCCATAGGCACTCCCGTCGACCGAGGCGTTGACGAACGCCACGGCCGCCATCTCAAGCCGCGCAGAGGCAGTGGTCTAACCGACTGTCCTATGCGCCGATCGGTCACAACCTGACACGGATTCCGAATCCCTCACGAAAACCGGGTTCACTCCCATTCAGTAAGCCCATCCAGTTCCTGCCGCAGGCGGCGCAGGACTCAGGATTTGGCAGCGTACACCGCGTCGACCGTAAGGCCGAGCTCCCGAGCGACGTCCGACGCCGTTCGCGAGTGCATGGCCGTCTCCAGAAACGCCCGCCAGGTCGTCGTCTGAAATTCGTCCTTCATCAGGATCAACGCCCGCCCGACGAGGTAGTTGCGATACTCGCTGGCATCCACCGCCTCAACGGGATCGTCCACCGCGAGGTTGTCGAGGTCCGCGTCAGACAGCCCTGCGGGAGTCCGACGGCGGAGCAATTCCCGCCGCTTGTTCTTCGTGATGGTCCATAACCATCCCCGAAAGCGACCTGCGGCGTCGTACCGGAATTCGGGGAGTGCCCGCACCAGCGCAGTCAGCACTTCCTGCGTCAGTTCGTCGATATCCGAACCCGTGGCCTGCAACCGGACCGCCCATCGGCGCACGAGCGGCGTGTACAGCCCCACGAATCGATCCCACGCCTCGCGGTCCTCGTTGGTGCGGAGACGCCGCAACAGGCTGGCGTCGGTGGAATCGCTCATGACGGAAACCCATCAAGTCGGTCGAATCGAACGGTGTTGCAGACCGACACTGTACCGTTTCCACAATCACTGTGAATTACCATCCGCCCTCTTTCCACGGTGTCGCCGGCTGGATCGCTCAAATCGCTCGCCTCGGCACCACTTCCAACGTCCGACCTCGGCAAGCCGTGTCATAGACAACTCGATTCTGTGATGTTCGAAACGCAGCCCCCACCAGGATCCCGACCCACCAGACCTCTCGGAAAAAGCTCCACTGGCGTCCTCCTGCCTTCAGGCCTGCTTTCGGCCCGAACATCACTCTCGACTCTCCATGAAATCTGTTCGGTCCGACGCGCGTCCATACTGATCTGGTCGGTTGATGCGGATCTTGTCGCCGACAGGACCGACCTGTATGTGTGAGACCATCGAGGATGCGTCGGCAGGGAATTCCACGACGGCGTCTCCACGGTTCGAAATCCGATTTGTCGGAAGTCAGGAACCAGCAGAAGCGATCCCCTCAACGCGTTGCAGGCCGCGGTGTCATCACTATGGAACTCGATTCGGAGTTTGTTCGCCTACCGTTGCGATTTGACGTCTCGCGCCTGGCCGCCGAAGTACTCGCGTTCGCGGAAACCGACTGGCGAAAACATCCGCAAGGACATGCCGGGAACACGGCGCTGCCGCTGGTGGCCTCGGGCGGCAACCCCGATAACGACGACGTCCGGGGGCCCATGCGACCGACCCCGTACCTCGATCGCTGCCCCTACCTGCAGCAAGTGCTGGGTTCATTCCAGGCCGTGATTGGCCGGACGAGACTGATGCGGATCGAAGGCAACGGAGAAGCGACCGCCCATACCGACACCAATTACTATTGGATGCAGCGTGTCCGGATTCATGTGCCGATCATCACGTTTCCCACGGTCGATTTTCTCTGCGGCAATACGACCGTCAATATGCCCGCTGGCGAGTGCTGGATCTTTGATACCTGGCGGTTGCACAACGTTCTGAACCGCCAGGTGGAATCGCGGATTCATCTCGTCTCAGACTCGGTCGGCTCGCCCGAGTTCTGGAATCTCGTGGCGCAGGGCGATCGCCCCGGTGACCCCGCCTTTTCAAGGCCCTCCACCGCGAAGCGGGTCGAGTTCCTCCCCGATCGCGCCACGCCGCTGTCGTTCGAAGCCGTCAACTTCCCGATCGTGATGTCGCCCGGTGAACAGCGACACCTGATGGATTGGCTGCTGGCGCAGTTGGAATCGACCTCGCCTGGGGATGTGGTCCGCGGGCTGAAAGAGACCCTTCAGCGATTTCACTGGCAATGGCGAGCCCTCTGGGCACGATTCGGGATGGCTCCCGATGGATTCGATGAGTTTCGAGCGGCGCGGCAGCGGCTGGAAGTCGCCTTAAAGCCGTTCGAACAGCAACTAAAACTTCGCAACAACACCGACCTTGTTGAAGCGCTGCGTCAGGCGATTGTCCGACCCGCCGTCAACGCGGACCTCGCGCCGAATTCACCATCGGCCACAAAACTTGCCACCGCGCCACCACTGACGACAGCGAATCAAGCGGCGAATCGAGCGTCGGCGGCAGGGAGAGGAACTACGCCGCCACCGCGGTTCGACCGGCCGATCTTTGTCGTCTCCGCTCCGCGTTCGGGGAGTTCCCTGCTGTTTGAAACGCTGTCGCGCTCGCCAACGGTGTTCACAATCGGCGGAGAAAGCCACGCCGTGATCGAAGGGCTGCCGCAGCTCGGCCCCGCTCAACACCACTGGGAGTCCAACCGTCTGACCGCGGCCGATGCCGACCCCGCGACGATCGAACAGTTGCACGCCGATTTTCTGTCGCGGTTGCGCGATCGCGCCGGCATCCCGCCACATGCGGGACAGCCCATTCGTTTCCTCGAAAAGACTCCCAAGAACGCCTTGCGGATTCCCTTTCTGCGTGCGGCCTTCCCCAACGCCCGGTTCATCTACCTCGTCCGCGAACCTCAGGAAGCCATCAGCAGCATCCTCGAGGCCTGGAAGTCCGGACGGTTTGTCACCTACCCGCAACTCCCCGGTTGGGATGGCCCGTGGTCGCTGCTGTTGACTCCGGGATGGCGTGAACTGTCCGGGAGATCTCCCGCCGAAATCGCCGCCGCCCAATGGGAGACAACCAATCGGATCCTGCTGGACGATCTCGAGCAACTGTCACCCTCGCAATGGTGCGCGGTCAGCTATTCCGATCTTGTGAACGATGCTGCGGCCACCGTGCGGAGACTCTGCGACTTCGCGGAGATCGAATGGGACGAGGATCTGAGCCACGGCACGCTCCCGCTCGCCAGGCACACACTGACGCCTCCTGCGCCCGACAAATGGAAACAGAACGAGTCCGTCATCCGACCGCTCCTGGCTCCACTCGAGCCGACCATAAACCGCATCCGCAAGAGACTTGCCGCGTCCGTCTCCAGCCCGCTGCGCGGGGCCATGGCCACCCCTGCCGATAACGCGAACACCGGAACGGCGCCTCTCGCGGTTCCCTCCCAGGCATCCAACCCCCGTCAGGTCCCTCCCCCGATGAGTTCTTCCCAAGGCCCGGCGCCGGTACCCACCGATCAGGCATCACTCAAAAGCCAGTACACATCGACGATCCCTCAACTGCTCACGCAGCTGGGCGTCTCGTTGATGATCACCACGTATCAGGCCGGGCAGTTGGTCATCGCCCGCGTCGATGAGCACGGCAAACTGAACACGCACTTCCGAAGCTTCCCCGCACCGATGGGCCTGGCCCTCGATGGAGACAAGCTGGCGATCGGCACAAAGCACCAGATCTGGACACTTCGGAACCAGCCCGCCCATGGCAAATCGATCGACGCCCGCGTCGATGCCTGTTTTGTCCCCCGCGTTCAACACGTCACGGGCGATATTCGCGTCCACGAGATCGACTGGTGCGGCGAGGAACTCTGGATCGTCAACACCCGGTTCTCCTGCCTGTGCACGCTCGATCCCCGGTACAGTTTCGTGCCCCGCTGGAAGCCACCGTTCATCACCGCCTACACACCCGATGATCGTTGCCACCTCAACGGCCTGGCTGTCGTCGACGGACGTCCAAAATACTGCACGGCTCTCGGGACGACCGATTCCGCCGGGGCCTGGCGCGAGAACAAGCCATCGGGAGGCATCCTGCTGGATGTCGACAGTGGCGAAGTCGTCGCGCGCGGCCTGTCGATGCCCCACTCTCCGCGGATGTATCGCGGGAAACTCTGGATCCTCAACTCGGGTCACGGCGGCCTCGAAGTCGTCGATCCACGCACCGGCAAGACCGAGTCGGTCGCCCGGCTGCCGGGCTTCACGCGCGGGCTCGATTTCTGTGGCGACTTCGCGTTCATCGGATTGTCCCAGGTCCGCGAGACGGCCGTGTTCAGCGGCATTCCGATCTCCGAACAAGGGCTCGAACGTCAGTGCGGGGTGTGGGTGGTCGACCTGCGCAGTGGCAAGACGGTTGGGTTCTTGCGATTCACCGATCAGGTTCAGGAAATCTTTGCGGTCAAAGTACTGCCCGGGATTCGCTTCCCTGAGGTCGCGATCGACGAAGACCAGATCGGAGGAGCATTCATCCTTCCCGATGAGGCCCTCGCCCAGGTGCCCAAAAGCCTGCTGGGTGCGCTGGCACACGTCGGACAGTGACGGTGGAATCGGCTCAGGCTTCACGTTACGGCAACCGATGATTCACTGCTGACAACCCAATCCTGCCCCCCGCTCCTGCGGAAGTCGGCGCTGAAGGCAAACCACAGCCTGCCGGCCACAGGGCCATTAAGATATGACGGTTCCCCGGGGGCGACTCGACCGCCTCGCGACCGGCACAACCGGCACAACCGGTCTTGCCGTCAGTTTTTATGCAAGCCCATTGCTCGCCGTTCCCCCCCAGAGTTATCGTGGCCGAGGGGTGAGCCGCGCGCTATTGGCGGTTAGCAGCTGGTGGCTGGAGCATCGACAACATGCGGTTTTTCTCGCTGAAGAGTCTGACGAATCCGCTGCGGAGCGTCTGGGCCTCCAATACGCGCAAGCCGATGCGCCTCAAACAGCGCCGTGCTGCATCCCAGGTTGCGGCGGATGTCGAACCTCTGGAACCCCGACGCGTCCTCGCCGCATTTGAGGTTACGACGGCCAGTGACGCCGTCGACGGCTCGGACGGGCTGCTCAGCCTGCGCGAGGCGATCACCCTCGCGGAGGCCGACACGGGCGCCGATACGATCACGTTCGGCGACGGCTCGGCGATTGCGGGCGGGACCAATTTTCAGGACGCCACCCCAGATACGATCACGCTGGCCAACGGCCAGCTCAGGATCACCAACCCGGTAACCATCACGGGAACCGGGGCGAACCTGTTGACGATCAACGGCAACAGCGCAACTCGCGTCCTTGAGGTTGTCGACACCACTGGTTCCATCCCGACGGTCACCCTGTCGGGTGTGACAATCACCGGCGGAAGGGAGGCGATCGGCGGCGGGATTAGGGTTGTTGACGCGAATTTCACGTTGGAGGATTCCGTCGTCACGGGAAACCAATCCACGGGTAAGGGAGGCGGAATTCACGCCGATGGGTTCAACATGACCCTCACCATTCGCCGCAGTCAAATCACGGGGAATACCGCCGGGAACGACGGCGGAGGGATGTATGTCGAAGACACGGAGTCTCCGACCGGCGGACAGAACGCGGTGACGATCGAGGATTCCACCATTTCCGGCAACGAATCCTCCGGCGACGGTGGCGGCATCTATTTTTATGACGCGGATGGCCCCGTTCTGATCTCCCGGTCCACGATCTCGCAAAACAGGGCAACGGGCAAAGGTGGCGGGGTCTACCTCTATCGCAACGATCGCGACACCTTCACGATCGAGAATTCGACGGTCTCCGGGAACTCCGCCGCGCTGGGCGGGGGCGTCTATATTCGCGACGCAACCTTTGGGGCGGCCATTCGACACAGCACCATCGTGAACAACACCGCCACAACAACCGGCGGCGGATTGATGATTGATAGTCTGCCCCGGCCTCCCGGAGCATTCAGGCTGGAAATCACCAACACAATCCTGGCCAACAATTCCGCCGCAGGATCACCAAATGATCTCCACCGGGGCACGGTTAGTTTTGGAATTGTCTCGAATTCACTCATCGAATCGATGACAACGGGGGCTCTGGACGGCGCGACAACCAGCAACAACGTCCTGGGCCTCGACCCCAATCTCGGACTGCTCGCGAATAATGGCGGGCTGACCCAAACACACGCGTTTGTCGGAAGCAGTCCCGCTATTGGCGCCGGCTTGACCAGCTCGATCACCTCGGATCAGCGCGGCATCACCCGTGGCAATCCTCCGGACATCGGCGCCGTGGAGTCGAATCTCGCCCCGACAGCCGTGGCGCTGCAGAACACGACGACCTCGCTCGCCGAGAACACCAGCACCGCCTTGGCAATCAAACTGGCGGATATCGACATCACCGACGATGGGCGCGGCACAAACACGCTGTCGCTGACCGGAGCCGATGCCGCTGTTTTCGAGATCGTGAGTGGAGAACTGCGCCTCAAGGCGGGGACGGTTCTCGACTTCGAAGCAAAGTCGAGCTACAGCGTCACAGTCAACGTGGACGACGCCAGCGTCGGCGCGACACCCGATGCGACCACCAACTTCACGCTGACCATCACAGACGTCAACGAAGTTCCGACGGCCGTTGCGTTGCAGAACTCAACGACTACGCTCCCCGAGAACACCAGCACCGCCAGCGCGATCAAGCTGGCCGATATCGTCGTGACGGACGACGCGCTGGGCACGAACACGCTCTCCCTCACGGGGACTGACGCCGCGTTCTTCGAGATCGTCGGCACCGCGCTGCGCCTCAAGGCCGGCACCGTCCTCAACTTCGAGGCCAAGTCGTCCTACAGCGTCACGGTCAACGTCAACGACGCTGCGGTCGGTGCGACGCCCGATGCATCCACGAATTTCACGCTGACGGTCACGAACGTCAACGAAGCGCCCACGGCTGTCGCTCTCCAAAACACGACGACCTCGCTGCCCGAGAACACCAGCACGGCGAGCGCCATCAAGTTGGCCGACATCGTGGTGACCGACGACGCGCTGGGGACGAACACGCTGTCGCTGACGGGGGCCGATGCCGCGGTCTTCGAGATCGTCGGGAACGCACTGCGCCTCAAGGCCGGCACCGTTCTCAACTTCGAGGCGAAGTCGTCTTACAGCGTCACGGTCAACGTCAACGACGCTGCAGTTGGCGCGACGCCCGATGCGTCCACGAATTTCACGCTGACGGTGACCAACGTCAACGAAGCCCCCACCGCTGTCGCCCTCCAGAACACGACGACCTCGCTCCCCGAAAACACCAGCACCGCCAGCGCCATCAAGCTCGCCGATATCGTGGTGACCGACGACGCACTCGGCACGAACACGCTGTCGCTCTCCGGTGCCGATGCCGCCGTCTTCGAGATCGTTGGAACCGCCCTGCGATTGAAGAGCGGCACCGTCCTCAACTTCGAAGCGAAGTCGAGCTACCGCGTCACGGTCAACGTCAACGACACCTCCGTCG
>JAIXZD010000305.1 GCA_027489895.1 Planctomycetaceae bacterium | reverse complement strand
CCCTGGTACATCCCCGTCAAAGAGGCCTATCCGCAGGGTGGGTACGAGGTGAGCGTCGCGTTTTCCGAACCGGGAATCGACGATCTGCTCACGTCGGGGGTGGAAAAGCTCGCCCGCAGGAACTAGCGGTGCGACACCGCAAGGCACAGGGGTAGCGGAAGTCGTAAGACTTCCGACAACGCGGGTTCACGGTCGGCGGAAATCTCACGATTTCCGCTACGCCGCTTCACCAACGCAACTCCCGTTTCGAGTCGTGACACAGCCTGCTAGCGGTGTGCCATGCTTGCACCGTTTCGGGGCAAGCATGGCACACCGTGAGATGACCGCCGCTTCGCCAAAACACCGAATTCGCGGTGAGTTTGGGGAACACGCTGAACGTGGGTCGTCAACAGGCCAGCCCAGCAAAGCTTGTGCAAGAATTCACTTCTGGATTTTGACTTCGCCGCCGACGATCAAGAAGTCATACACCTCGGCGACATCTTCGTTCAGCATGCGGACACAGCCGCGCGATTTGTCCTGACCAATGCTGTCGGGCTCGTGCGTGCCGTGGATGCCGTAACTGTCGCCGATATCGATCCAGCGTTCGCCGAGCGGGTTCGCGGGATCGTCGGCCTTGATGACCCCTTCCGGCCCGTAGTAGGTCGGGTTGACCATTTTATTGAGCACTTTGAACGTGCCGACGGGCGTGCTGCGGTCTTTCCCGCAGCCAACTCGATAGCGCTTCACGTAGCAGCCGTTGGTGTGGACGATCAGTTCGTGAGCACGAATATTGACGAGCACATGAAATGGTCCGGGAACGACCTTGAGCCGCTGCCCGTACCGAATTCGCTTCGGGTCGGCGTTGTTGAGCCGGGCGAGATATTCCCACGACAACGAGTACTTCTTGGCGATGTTTCGCAGTTGCTCGTTCGCCTGGATGACATGCGGTTCAAAATAGTGCGGCTGTGGCGAGAAGAAGATGCGTGTCGACAGCTCTTCCATTCGGGGGCGGAGCGTCTCGCGTTCCGACGGGACCTTCCAGTAGCGACGGGTCAACTCCTGCAGGGCCTTGACGTCCTGTTCGTCGCTGAGGAGCTGTTCGATTTCCGTCAGTTCCATCAGTTCGTCGGGACTCGATTCGACCGGGCGCGCCTCGGCAGTCCGCGCGTTTGGAGCAACGGCAGCGGCCGGCTGAGGTTTCGCCGGGGCGGGGACCGCGCGTTCGGTGACGTCTTCGGCGAACGCATCACCGTCTTGCAGGGCGAGGGCCTCTTGCCGGGAGAGATCTCTCTGGGCGGGCCGGTCGATCGGCTCTCGGGCAGAGGGGCGCGGTTGGCGGGCGGGAACGGGTTCGGGCGTCTGTTCATCCGGGAGTTCGGAGAACAGATCGTCAGGCGGCAGGGGTCTCGACCGGGGCCGGACAATTCGGGCTGGGGGCGGACCGTCTGGCAGTTCGTGTTGAACCGACTCGGGCTGGTCCAAGGTTTCGGTGGAAGACTCTGTCCCCAGCGACGCCGTCAATTCCTCCTCGGCGGAAGGCTTCTCGCCCTTATCCGTCGAACCAGAGATGGCGAGGAGCGCTTGGCGTGTCCGCTGCCAGACTTCCGGGGGGATCCAGCCCTTTTGGTCGGCGATGAAGCCGCCCGTACCGACCACGAGGAGGCCCGCGACGAGGAACGTCGGCCAGTTAAATGCGGCGGGTTGGGGCCGTCGAGGCATGATCGCTCCTCCCTGAGCGAACGCGCGGCAGAACCGGGACTGGTTTTCGTCGGACCAATTGAGCACAGGCAGAGAATCGTTCTCCACGCCGTTTTCACGTCCAGTAACTTTCGAATCTTATCGGCTTGTCAGATTGGCGGCAATTTCAATCCCCGCGCCTAGCCGAGGAAGGGAATGGGGGTGAAGCCCAGCGGGAGAAATGCGAGCGTCAGCCAACCCAGGGCGGTCCGCACCGTACCGAGCGGTTCGCGGTCGTTGGCGGTGGGGGGATGACCCGTGCCGGTCATTCCGACGAGCAGCACCATGACCGACCATGCCCAAAGCCGCTCGTCCACAAACAGCCCGCCCAGAACGACGATTGCCAGAACGCCCGCGAACAGCCGGCGGGAGATCACGTTTGCCCGCCGCCCGAGCAGGCAGTAGAGCAAATGGCCGCCATCCAACTGCCCCACGGGGAACAGGTTGAGCGCGGTGATGAACAGGCCGACCCAGCCGGCCATCAGGACGGGATTCAGGATGTAGTCCTCGTTAGGACCCAAAGGCCCGAGAATGGCCGCAGCGAACCATTTCAGGATGAGGGGGTCGCCCAGTCGCACGGCGTCGGCCGTGGGGAGAAACGCCTCAATTCGCGACTGCATCAACCCATACACGCAGAGAGGAATCGTCACCACGAGCCCCGCGAGCGGCCCCGAGACCGCCACATCAAAGAGCTGCCGTCGGGTCGCCACACCGGGCCTCTGAAAGATGATCGCCCCCATCGTGCCGAACGGATTGAACGGCATCGGGATGAACACCGGGAGCGTCGCGGGAATGCGATACCGCAGCGACTGGAAGTAATGCCCCAGCTCGTGCGCGGTGAGAATCGCCATGACCGCCGCGGCATACTGGAGGCCCGCCCAGAAGAGGTCGGTCGGGGTCACCCCTCGGCCCGTCCCCCCGGCCCCCAGGTCGATATGCATCCGCCCGACCCACCAGGTCGAAAACCAGGTGGCGACATAGAGGAGCAGCGGAATCAGCGTGGCTCGTGACATGGTTTCAAACGGGTCCGATCGTCCGGGACGAAATCCCAATCAAGGGCGTGGTCGCACCTCCGTACGATCGCCTAAAATGCGTTCAGACGCAGATTTCCATGGCGATGGTCCCGAGTTTGACCTGCTGGCAGTATACGAGTGACGGAGCAGGTTATGGCAGAAAACGTCGATTCCGTCGCGACGAAAATCTCCGAGCTGCTCAGTACGCTTTCCGACGACGATGTTTTGATTGACCACCAAGTCACCAAGTGCACCAAGGAAAGGCAAATCAAGACCCACAAGAAGGATCGCCCGTTACATTTTGAAGGAGAGATGGCGGCACGAGGGTCGGCTCGCGACAGACTGCCGTCCTGTCCTGGCCCTTGGCCCACGCCCTCCACCAGATCATCCCCGCTCTTGCCCCTCTTGGATTGACTCATGCCCCGGCCGCTTCATGGTGTCCTTGGAATCGTTCAGACGCCGTTCACCGCTGAAGACGAGCTGGACCTCGTGTCGCTGCAGCGCGAGGTCGACTGGGCGATGTCGCTCGGTGCCCATGGATTGGGGACCGGCATGGTCTCGGAGATTCTGCGGCTGACCACGGAGGAACGCCGCGAGTTGACTGCCCGGCTGGTCGAGTTTGTGAATGGCCGCGGAGCGGTGTTCGCCGCGGTCGGTGCGGAGAGTGCCCGTCAGGCGGTCGAACATGCTCGGCAGGCCGAGCGCGTCGGGTGCGACGCTGTGATGGCCGCGCCGCCCACGACGGCACGCCTGGGGGTTGAGGGGCTGGTTGGCTACTACCGCGCTCTCGCCGATGCGATTGACGTCCCCGTCATCGTGCAGGATGCGTCGGCCTACGTCGGTCAGGCGATTCCACTCAGCGTGTATCTTGAGCTGCTGGAGCGGTACGGGAACGAAAAGATCCTGTTCAAACCCGAGGCGTCACCGATCGGCCCCAAGCTCTCGGAACTTCGTGACGCGACATCAGGCCAGGCGAAAATCTTCGATGGGTCGGGCGGCATTCTGCTGGTCGACTGCTATCGCCGGGGGATCACCGGGACGATGCCCGGCTGTGAACTGCTCGATGCCCAGATCGCGCTGTGGAACGCGCTCGAACGGGGGGGTGACGAGGCGATTTATGACCTCTACCTGCCGATCTGTGCGATTGTCACGCTTCAGATGCAGGCGGGGCTGGACGGGTTCCTGGCGGTCGAAAAAGACGTCTTGTTCCACCGTGGCCTGATTGCTTCCGACCTGCGGCGCAGTCCGAACGGCTGGTCGCTCGACCGGGAAACGGCCGAAGAGGTGCAGCGGCTGTTCGCGCGGCTTCAGGACGCCGTCGCCCGGCAGGCGGTTCGTTAGGCCGCCGCTAGGCGTCCGGAAACGACTCGCTTCAGGCCGGCACGAGCATACCGTCGGGCGTTTCGACGACCGGCGATTCCCGCGACGTGTTGTCGTCCATCGTCAGCGCGGGGGTCTCGGAATCCGTGAGCGTGCGGACCACTTGAATGTTGCGGTGCTCAGACAGGTCAAGTACTTCCGCAGGCTGAGTCTCACCTGGGCTCCACGTTTCGACGATCGGGCTGGCGTACAGATCGCCGCAGGTCCGCACGACGCGGGCGTGGCGCCCATCGCTCAGTTCGACAAACGAGCCAATCGGAAACAACGAGACCGTTCGCAGCAGCGACCGGATGGCCAGCGGGTCGTAAAGACCCTGGCGTGTGCCCTTCAACAGCCGCTCCATCGCCAGGTAGGGCGGAATTCCTTCCCGGTGCGGCCGTGGCGAGACCATCGCCAGATAGCTGTCGGCCACCGCGGCAATTTTGGCCAGAGGATGAATCTGGCTGGAGACGCGGCCGCGAGGGTACCCCTCGCCGTTGCAGCGTTCGTGGAGTTGATACGCGACAATTCGCGGCGTATTGGCCATCTGCTCGACATCGCGCATCAGATCGAATGTGATGCCGGGATGCTTGGTGATCTCCAGAAAACTCATCGAAGTGAGGGACTCTTGCCGCGAAAACACATTATCGCGCAGGTAGAGCATACCCAGGTCGTGTGCCAGGCACCCGACCCCGAGGTCGATGAGGTCTTTCTTCTCGATCCCGATGTTGACGCCCATGGCGATCGCGAGCATCGCGGTCTGTTGCCCGTGACGGGGCGGGTACTTGTCATTCTCCGGAACGATGCCCTGCCGGACGAAGGCATCGATATCGGCCAGGATTTCCGACGTGCACGCTTCACTGATGCCCTGCAGGGTGTCGATCTCGCCCGATCGGATGCCCCGCCGGGAATCGTACAGGCCGACCACTTCGCGGAGGGCGAGGTGATAGTTTTTGGAAACGGCCTGAACGTGGTTGGGGTCGAATGGGCGGGTTCCGTGGCGAGGGACTTTCTTCAGGAACTCCCCTGAGCAGCGGATTGCACCAAGACTGGCGACTGGTGGCGACACATATTGAGCGGGCCGCCCCTCACCCAAGCGGGTGTGGGTCTCGCCCGAAGTGCTGCGAGACGACGCCTGTGAAGCCCGTGCATTGCGGGCAAACGCCGACTGGGACAGGCGATCGAGTTCCGACCGGTGGACACGGACGGAGTTCAGTCCACGCTGCGCCAATCGTGCCAGGACCGAAGCGGTCAGCACCACGCCGCCGGCCAGCAGAAGCACGCCCGCTTCATCGTAGATCGGTTGTTTGAGTCGAACCCCGGGCGTCAACCGTGTGATCGACACCTTCACGAAGGAGTTGATCTCACCACCGGAACCTGTCGAATCAACCGGATTGGAACCCCACATAGTGACCGCGCGTGCTTGACTCTGGCGAGTTTTGGACGGGACAAACGGCCAAACACGCGTTGGTTTGTTCACTTCTGGAACAAACAAACGTCAGGCCCAAGCCAAGCGTAGGTCATCCGGCATGTGAGGGCGTCGTCGTCGGGCGGGGTTGTCCCGCCCCGACTCTGCAGGGGTGGGATTGGATCGACTCTGCGAAATCTAGGGGCGGATTTGGCCAGAGATCGCGCGAGGTTGGGTGCAATCTGCCAGACAGCCCGATGGTCTTTTCCGCTGTCGCCGGCCTCCCCCCATTCCCGAGCGCCAGGTGACCGGCGGCCGTTCAGGCGAGCAGATCGTCGAGCACGTGCCCGTGGACATCGGTCAGGCGACGATCGATCCCGTTGTGACGGACTGTCAGCTTCTCGTGGTCGATCCCCAGCAGATGCAGCACCGTCGCGTGGATATCGTAGACCGAGGTGGCCTGCGACGGGTCAGCGGGCTTGTAGGACCATTCGTCGCTCTCGCCGTACACCGCCCCGCCGCGAATCCCGCCGCCGGCCAGCCAGTTGGTGAACACGAACGGATTGTGATCCCGTCCCTTGGCTCCCTGGCTGCACGGCATCCGTCCGAACTCGGTCGTCCAGAGGATCAGCGTGTCTTCCAGCAGCCCACGCTGTTCCAGATCGCGAATCAGGGCCGAAGCACCGATCGACATTCCGCGTGCCAAAGGCCAGTGGTCGCGGGCGATGTCTTCGTGCGAATCCCAGTTCCGCCGGGGAAAGCCGTTGTCCGCCCCGCTCCAGATCTGCACGAACCGCACACCCCGCTCCAGCAACCTGCGGGCCACAAGGCAGTTCCGTCCGAAGTAGCGGATCTCCTGCTGTTCGCTGATCCCGGGATCCACCGCGATATCGAGCGTATCCAGCCCGTACATCTTCAGCGTCTGTTCGGTTTCGCCTGAAAGATCGAGCACTTCGGGGGCGGAAAGCTGCAGCCGCGCGGCGAGCTCGTAGGCGCGGATGCGGGCGTCGAGCCGGGAATCGCCCTCGTGCTCGGCCGCATGGCGTCGATTGAGTTCGCCCAGCGTCCCGAGCAACTGCGCGTCGTCCCCCGGACGGTAACTGCTCGAAGGATAGAGATCGGCAATCGGGTTGGCGGAACTGGGCCGCAGCAGGGTGCCCTGGTGTTCGGCTGGCAGGAATCCGGCCGACCAGTTCTTCGGTCCGTTGGGCGGAAAACCGCGCGGGTCGGGCAGGACGACGAACGCCGGGAGATTATCCGTCATCTTTCCCAGCCCGTAGGACGCCCACGCGCCGACCCCCGGAAAGCCTGGCAGAACGAACCCGGTGGCCTGCAGAAAGGTCGCGGGACCATGGACGTTGGACTTCGAGACGAGGTTGTGGACAAATGCCAACTGATCGGCACAGAGGCCCAGGTGCGCAACGCAATCATTCAGCCATTTGCCACTTTCGCCGTACTGCTTCCAGCTCCACGGGGACGCCATCGTCTGGCCCGGACTCGATTGAAACAGTTCGACTTTCTCGCCCGGGTCCCAGGGGCGGCCGTTCTCGGCAATCAGCTTGGGCTTGTAGTCGAACGTGTCGCACTGGCTGGCCGCACCGGACATGAACAGTTGGACGACGCGCTTTGCGCGGGGGGGATGGTGCGGCCTGGGTGTCGGCTTCGAAGTGCCAATCCCGGCGGGCCCGATGTTTGAGCTTGGAGCGGAATCGGCAGCCAGCAGACCTTCGTCCGCGAGTAATCCCGCCAGTGCGATGCCGCCCAGGCCGCCGCCGCTCGTCCAAAGAAACTCGCGCCGGTTCGCGGGGGACATCGATGTGTCGTCTATATTCGCGTTCATGATGGCCTCTGTTCAAATTCCGAGCGACTCGGCGCCTGCCCCGCCTCAATCGACGAACGCAAACTCGTTCAAGTTGAAAATCAACCGGCAGGCTTGGGGCAACCCT
>JAIXZD010000169.1 GCA_027489895.1 Planctomycetaceae bacterium | reverse complement strand
GGTAACCCCTGCCCGGTTGGAGCGATACCTCGCGGCCGCTGCGGGATTCTCCAGCGTCGAGATTGGACTGCACCCTGCCGAGCTAGCCGAGAGCCGCGCCGACCAACCGGAGTGGACTGATCCGCTGGCAGCAGGGCGCGTGGCGGAACTGGACTGGCTCTGTGACCCGGCGACCATCGACGTGATCGCCCGCGCCGGGTTCATGCTCGGGCGGCTGTTCCGCCTGCCCTCACCTGCGTCGCGACGCCTGTTCACGCTTCACGCGGCGTAGTCCGTCGGGTCATTGACCCCCGCCGCCAGAAACGCGGCGCGACGCGATCCGCACTTGATGCACCGGCCGCACGGTTGGTCGCCCTGCGGATTGACGCAGGAGAAGCTCGCAGCCAGCACCTCGCGCGAGGTCGCACGAATTACATCGGTTTTCGTCTGTCTGATGAACGGGGTGAGAATCCGCACCGGGAAGCCCGCCTCCAGGCTCAACACCGCCTCAGCCTTGTCGAAATAGTCCCGGCTGCCATCGGGATAATGATTGTCGGCCGTCGTCCCGAGAGCCAATTGGTAGTGCGGGACCGACTTCAGCCAATGGACGGAAAACCCCAAGAGCGAGAGGTTCCGCAGTGGGATTTCCAGACGCGACGAGGCGGCACCGGCGAGCGGAACATCCTGACCGGTCACCGCCCAGTGGTCCCGAAAGAAACCGGTCAGGGGCAAGGGGATTTCGATCAGAGTGGCCAGATGGTCACAGGCCTGCGCCTCACAGAACCGGCGGACCCACCGGCTCTCGGCCTCGTCCCAGATCAACCCGCAGGACACATGCACGGGGACGACTCTGCGCCCCGCGGCCAGAAACCGCGCCACCAGCGCCGTGCTTTCCACTCCCCCGCCGATCAGGACGGCAACAGGGGGCGAATCGGTTGAGGCCGCGTCGAAGGCGGCATCAGGCGCGCTACTCACGATAGGTCGGCGGCTGGAAGCAGGAGTTCAGGCATCGACGCCGAGCGGGATCCCGGTTGGGGTGGATTGCTGAGATTGCGGAACGTAAAGACGGCAGAACATTTCGTCGTCTGCGTATGGTTCCTGCCCGCTGCATGAAACGTCAGGCAATGAAACATCAACAGGTCGCCCGGTTCGAGCTCGACGGAGATTTTCGAATCGAGCAGAGGCTGGTTGTCCGGGTGATCGGTGCGGAGGAACAGCGCCTCGTCCAGACGCTCGCGGGCGTACGTCTGACGATGGGTTCCCGGGATGACGAACAGCCCGCCGTTGCGCTCGGTCTCGTGCCCTAACGGAATCCAGAGATTGACGAGCTCCGGGCGGGCGAACGACCAGTAGCGGAAGTCCTGATGCCAGTTGGTTTCACTGCCAAAATCGGGCTGCTTCGTCATGATGCAGTTGTGATGCGCCAGCGGCATGACGACCCGGCCGCCGAGCACCTGCTCGAGCCGCCCGACGATCTCGGGACGCGACACCCACTCCGTAAAGACGGGATCGCGGCCATGCGCTTCCTTCAGACGACGAATGGTTTCGCCGCCGTGGGCCGTCCGCGAGGGAGGGGCGCCGGGATAGCGCACATCGGCCTCGTACTCGACCGGTCCGATGGGGCCTTCCAGCCCGCGTCGCGTCGCCAGACGCATCAAGTGGAGATCGTTCTCCGAGACGAGCCCTTTCATCACCAGATATCCATCGCGCGCAAAGCAGGCGAGTTCGTCGGGAGAGAGCCGTGGGGACAACTCGGTGACAACGTCAGTCGTGGGGGCAGTCATGCCAGGTCTCAGGTCAAGCGGGTTCCCGAGCAACGACTCGGGATTGTGCGGACGCAATCGCGATCGAATTCGGGTAAGCCAGTCATCATACGGATCATGCCCTCGGGGCTGCCAGTCGCCTCCGCAGCGGCAGCTCGCAGCGCCTGCCACCATCGTGGGAGTCGCAGTCGTGGGAGCCGGATGCGTTAGCGCCCGGAGGCTCAGGACAACACCGACCTCCAACTCCGAACCAGCACACGGGCAAGGCGCCGCTGCCAGGAGTAACGCCGCGCTCGACAGACAAGCCACAGCAACCGCAGGCTCGCGGAAAACGATGCGTGCGTCTCCAAAAGAGCTGCGAAAGTCAGCCGGTAAACTCTGCCTGAATTGCCCGACAGGCGAGTCGTTGAAACCGAACCGGGAAAACTGAACAAACTTCAACTGACCTCTTGTGCTGTAGACGGATGTATATTAGAACTATTGTCACCGTTCTTGAGACAGATCATCGTTGATCGATGGCTTGGGCGACGGCCGAGGCAATGTTTCGTGACCCCAAGCGAGGTCCCCGGTCCCGTTGGGACGGGGGATCGCAATGCTCTGGGGCGGGGGAAAAGTTGTTTTTTGTCTTTTCGAAATTGTGTCCGTTAGAACTCGTGACGTACTGAAGGAGCGGAAAGATGGCCAAGGACAACACGCTGACCGCACGTCAGCAGGCGATCTACGATTTTCTCAAAGACAAAATCCGTACGCGGGGCTACGGCCCGACCGTGCGAGAAATCGGCACGAAGTTCGGAATCCGCTCGCCCAACGGGGTGATGTGTCACCTCAAGGCCCTGGAGAAAAAGGGGCTGATCAGCCGCGAGTCGCACATGTCGCGGGCGATTCAGCTGTCGGAACCGATCTCGGGGATGACGCTGCCGCTGGCGGGTCGCATTGCAGCAGGTAGTCCACTCGAAGCCGTCGAGCAGGCCGATCGCATCGATTTCAGCCCGCTGTTTGAGGCGAGCGACCACTTCTGCCTCAAAGTGAGCGGGCAGTCGATGATCGAAGCGCAGATTGCCGATGGCGACTACGCGGTCATTCGCAAGCAGAGCACAGCGGAAAATGGCCAGATCGTGGCCGCCCTGGTCGATGGGCAGGAAGCGACGCTGAAGACATTTTATCGCGAACGTGACCGGTTCCGGCTCGAACCGTCCAATTCCACAATGCAGCCGATCTACGCCACGGATGTGGACGTGTTGGGCGTGCTGGTCGGTGTGATCCGTCGCTACGATTGAGTCGGCGCTGGTGGTGATCGCTCAGTTGGTGTTGGCCTGCGCCGGTCTGTTTCGGTCGGTCGACGCCACGCGGTGGCAAGTTTGCAAGCGGTAGGGAAGCACGCATGCGTGAAGTAATTCGTCGTCCCGGCGTGCCGGTCAGTCATCTGCCGTTCAGCCCGGCGGTTCGCGCGGGAGATTTTGTGTTTGTCTCGGGGCAGGCCTCGGTCGACGACACCGGCAAGCTGGTTCCCGACACGTTCGAAGGCGAAATGCGGCGCTCGTTCGACCACGTCCGCCGGATCCTCGAAGCGGCCGGTGCGACATTGGCGGACGTCGTGCAAGTGCGCTCGTTCATCGGCCAGGAAGCCGACCTGGCCGATTACAACCGCATCTACCGCGACTTCTTCCAGGAGCCGTACCCGGCCCGAACGACCATCGTCGGCTGCCTGGGCACGGCCCTCAAATTCGAGGTCGACGTGGTTGCCTACCTCGATCCCAAGGCATCGTGAGGCAGACGTTCGCCTTGCGCAGTTGGCTGGCTAGTTCACCGCGTCGACGATGCGGACTTGGGCGAGGGGGATGCGGCAGTCGTCGCGGCGGTCTAGGGCGCGGACGGCCAGGCCCGGGGCGTTGGCGAGGCTGAACTGGAACGCGGCCCGCTCTAGGAACCGCCGCGCCGAGCGAGGCTTGCGCTGTAACAGGGCCAGTTCGGCGAAGTGGAGCAGGTCGACGCCGCAGCCGCGGGAATCGTGCAGTTGGCGGTGGAGACGCCAGGCCCGCATGAGCCGGAACAGGGCACTTCGCACATCACTGCGGAGCAGCGCCACGATCGCAAGGTTTCCCCAGTCGGCTGCCTCACCAGCCAGATCGCCGCGTTTCCGCTCGAGTTCCAGACTGATCGCCAGACGAATCTCGGCCGCGTCGAGATCGCCCGCCACGAGACGGTCAGCCGCTTCTCCACTGAGCTGATACGAGTCTGCAGATGGGGTGTCGACAGCGGGCTTGTTTGCAGCTGCCTCGCCGACTGCAAATCGCGACGACAACTGCTGATAGCCTCGCGCCAGCTCGAATTCGCGGGCCTCGCGAAGGATGCCCGCGAGGTTATGGCAGAGGTCGGCCGAGAGTGCGGGCCGTTCGCGGCACTCGGGCGTATCGAGGCAGGCGAGGGCCAGCTCCGAGGCGGCACCCCAATCGCCACGGGCGCGATGAGCGTCGATTCGGCGCAACCGTCGGGCAAGTGATGCGGACACGGCCGGGCCGGGAGTTGGGGAAGGAAATCGGTCGGACGCGAAGTCGTCGCGTGCGGGTCGGTGGTACATGGTGAAAGTCTCTGTCTGGAGAGTGTCAAAACCACACAGAGAGGCGCGGCGGAGACCTGAGAGACAATCACCTGATACAGATTGAACCATCGTCAGAACCTGAAGTCAATGCATATTTCCTACAATCGCCACAGCCCCCACATTAACCATTATCCGCGTATATGGAGATTGGGGAATGGCTGGAGGAGTGTCACGGCGCTGGTCAGAAGTCTGCCTGAACTGCAAAGGATCGGGACGTTTGCAGGCAATGGCCTGCTGCCAAAGTGGCAGCAGAGTTTGAGGACGGCCCGCGTTCTCTCGTGTTTTGGCAGCCACATCCGACGGGCAAGAATTCACACAAGCCAAGCGGGGACAGGGAGTTAACTCCAAGGGGACGGATTGGCACGCGGTTCGCTTCCAGTTAAAGCAAGGCTTTTCGCGCCAGCCGGGGACTGCCTTCAAGGGAACTGAAATTGATACGGCCAGTGCCGCCATGTGGTGTGCCTAGCTGTCGGGGAACCGGACGGTCGGAACCGTGGGGATCGTCCACAGCAGTTTTGCATCGGGTCGCTTTTGTATTGGGAGTCATGTCCATGGCGAAGAAGGATGTCAAAGAAGCGGGCTCGAAGCTGATTCCGCTGGGTGACCGTGTCGTGCTGAAGCGTGAAGATGCCATTTCGACGACGGCGGGCGGCATCGTTCTGCCCGACTCGGCCAAGGACAAACCCCAAAAGGGCACGGTCATTTCGGTCGGCGAAGGCAGTGTCAGCCGGGATGGCAAGCGACACCCGCTGACGGTCAAGCCGGGCGACAAGGTGATCTTCAGCTCGTACGCGGGCGACGAAATCGCCGTGGGTGACGACGAATATCTTCTGCTTCGCGAAAACGACATTCTCGCGACGTACTAACGCGACGGACGGTCGCGATGATCGGTCGCGATGGACTTGATCGGGGAGTTTTCGTCGCGAGGTCGCGGTGAATCCTCGAGGACGACGGGCGAGCGGCTACAAACAACACGACGCGTACCGGGTGATATGGTCGGGCGCGATTCCGAAAACGGGAGAATCAATTCATGGCGAAGATGATTGCGTTTGATCAGGAAGCGCAGGACAAGATTCGCGCTGGCGTCAGCAAGCTGGCCAAAGCGGTGCGTGTGACTCTGGGCCCGCGAGGCCGGAACGTCATTCTCGCGAAGAGCTTCGGCTCGCCGACGGTGACGAAGGACGGCGTGTCGGTGGCTCGTGAAATCGAACTGCCGGACAAGTTTGAAGACATGGGCGCCCGGATGGTGAAGGAAGTCGCCAGCAAGACGTCCGACGTGGCCGGTGACGGCACGACGACGGCGACGATCATGGCGGAAGCGATCTACATCGAAGGCCAGCGGGCGGTTGTCTCGGGCGTCAACCCGGTCGAGATGAAGCGCGGGATGGACAAGGCGGTCGAAGACATCGTCGCCAAGTTGAAGACGATGAGCACCGAGTGCCGCAACAAGAAGTCGATCGCCCAGGTGGCGACGGTTGCCGCGAACGGTGACGAGCAGATCGGCACGATTCTGGCCGACGCGATGGACAAAGTCGGCAAGGATGGCGTGATCACCGTTGAAGAAGGCAAGAGCCTGACGACGGACTTCACGGTCGTCGAGGGGATGCAGTTCGACCGCGGCTACCTGTCGCCGTACTTCGTCAGCGATCCGCAGTCGATGGAGTGTCTGCTGGAAGACGCGTACGTGCTGATTCACGAAAAGAAGATCAGCAACATCAAGTCGCTGGTTCCGCTGCTCGAGAAGGTCGTCAACGCGGGCAAGCCGCTGGTGATCATCGCCGAAGAAGTGGAAGGCGAAGCTCTGGCGACGCTGGTGATCAACCGCCTGCGCGGCACGTTCAAGGTGTGCGCGGTGAAGGCTCCTGGCTATGGCGATCGCCGCAAGGCGATGCTGCAGGACATCGCGATCATGGTCGGCGGGACCGCCTTCTTCGAAGACCTCGGCATGCAGCTTGAGAACGCCCAACTGGGTGATCTGGGCCGTGCGAAGAAGATCGTCGTCGACAAAGACAACACGACGATCATCGAAGGCGCGGGAAAGAGTTCGGACATCAAGGCGCGGATCGAACAGATCCGTCGTGAACGCGAAGCGAGCACCAGCGACTACGATCGCGAAAAGCTCGATGAGCGGATTGCCAAGCTGTCGGGTGGTGTGGCGCAGGTCAATGTCGGCGCGGCGACCGAAAGCGAAATGAAGGAAAAGAAGGCCCGCGTGGAAGACGCCCTGCACGCGACGCGTGCGGCCGTCGCCGAGGGAATTCTGCCGGGTGGTGGCGTGGCCCTGTTGCGGTCGTCGACGGCCTGCAAGCCGGAGAAGGGTGCCAGCCAGGACTTCATCACCGGCTTCAACATCATCCTGCGGGCCTGCCGGGCACCGATCACGCAGATCGCGAACAACGCCGGAATCGATGGTGGCGTGGTGTGCGAAAAGGTGAGCGAGCTCGACGGAAACTTTGGCTACAACGCGGCCACGGAAAAGTACGAAGACATGGTCAAGTCGGGCATCATCGACCCGACGAAGGTGACCCGTTCGGCCCTGCAGAACGCGGCGAGCGTCGCCACCCTGCTGCTGACCAGCGAAGCCTTGATCGCCGAAATGCCGAAGGACGAGAAGAAGAAGGCCGGCGGTCACGACGACCTGTATTAATCGTCTGATGTCATCAAAAACGAACTCTCTCACGGGCGATCATCCCGTGATGGTTTATGAGTGAGAATGAAACGGCCCGGTAACGAACCTCGTTGCCGGGCCGTTGTTGTTTGTCTGGTTCGATCAGAGACTCGCCGTTGAGTGCGGATCACTTGCGATTGCTACTGCTCGCGTCAAGAATTCAGCGACGCTCGGCTGACTGTCTGGAAACCGGTTTTACCAAGTACGACATCTGGGAGTTGAGATCATGCGATTCATGGGGTTGATGATCGCCGTGGGGTTGATGCTGTCGACGACGGCCGAGACCGCCTGGGCGAAGAAGTGCTGCAAGCCTGTCCGAGTGAAGTGTTGCAAACCGGTGGTGACGTGTGCGGCCCCGACTTGTGCCGCGCCGGCCTGTGCCCCATGTGCCGCGCCGTCGTGCGCTGCCCCGGTCTGCGGTAGCTCGGTGGTGACGACCGTCCAGAAGCCTTACGAAGAAGTGGCACCAACGCCGGCCCCGACACCAGCCCCCGCACCGACGCCTGCCCCAGCGGCCGCGGCTGCTCCGGCACCGAAGGCGGTTGATGCACCGGCCCCTCCGGCTGAACCGGCGAAGGCTGCCGAACCCGCTCCGGCGGCTGAAAAGCCAGCGGAACCGGCGAAGCCTGCTGAACCGGCCCCGGCCGCTGAAAAGCCGGCCGAACCAGCTCCTGCGGCGGATGCGCCGAAGGCTGACGCTCCCGCGGCCGATGCCCCGAAGCCGGAAGCTCCGGCCCCGGCTGCCGAACCGGCTCCGGAAGCGAAGCCCGAGTAGTCTTCGTCTCAGGTTGTCGATCAATGGCAACCCTGCCTGGGAGTGGTCTCCTGGGCGGGGTTGTTTGCTTTTGGGACCGGGGCGAAATGCGTTTCAGGGCGCAGACGATTCCGGCTCTCGTTGGGCGATGGGTTGGTTCTGGTGGGGGGAAGCCTCACGGCTTCCGCTACACTGAGGAGGGGTGATGGGGGAAGTGTGATCGCGGGGGCGGAACGTTGAGGCAGGCGGAGGTGGTGACCGTGGGCGCGCTGGCAGAGGAATTGGTTACCCGGCTGAAGGCGAAGACGGCCAAGGTCGGCATCGTGGGCCTGGGCTACGTCGGCCTGCCGCTGGCGAATGTGCTGCATCACAACGGCCTCACCGTCTATGGCTTCGATATCGACCAGCGGAAAGTCGACGCCCTGCTCGACGGCAAAAGCTACATCGGCCATATCGCCGACGAACGCGTCCAGGAACTGATCGCCGATGGCCGGTTCATTCC
>JAIXZD010000063.1 GCA_027489895.1 Planctomycetaceae bacterium | reverse complement strand
CTGTTTTCCGCTGAATGATCGGCAGCCGATTCTGGGCGAGGTCTTCCAGATGGTCGGCGATCAAAACGAGGAGAATATCGCGGTAGGGATGCTGTTCGCCGACCTGCAGGAGCAGACATTCTTTCAGGTCGCGAGCACCGACGCCGGGCGGATCGAGTTTCTGGATCAGCGTCAGTGCGAACTCGGCGTCGTCGTCATCGATGGCGAGTCCGTAACTGGCGACCATCTCGGGCAGACTGCCCGGCAGGCGACCGTTGTTGTCGACGTTCTGAATTAGATACTCGGCAAACTGACGGACCGAGACCGGACAACTGAAGAAACCGAACTGTTCGAGCAGGTAATCCTGCAGGGTTTGCGCCCGGCCCAGCAGGTTCGACATCTGGTCGTGCTGGCGGTCCCCGGCCACATCGATCTGATTGGACGAGACCTTGGGAGAATAGAGAGCGTCGTCATCGGGCCAGTCGGACGACATCTCGAGCAGACGCTCGAAGTCGTCGGCACTGTTCGTGTTGGAATCGACGACCAGTTCCTGCTGGTCGAGAGGTTTGGCCGAGTCCAGATCAACCGGGGCGCCCTCGGTGATGTCGATCGGGTCGATTTCGGAGACCGGCTCTTCCAGCAGGGGGTTTTCACTCATCTCCTGCTCGAGGCGCTCCTTCAGCGCCATCACAGGCAATTGGAGAATCTCCATTGACTGGATCATGCGGGGAGCCAGCTTCATTTGCTGGCTCATCTTCATCTGCTGGCCGAAACCGAGTTGCATAGGAGCAGTCTTCGCGAGGGGGCCGGTAAGTGGTGGAAACCAGGCAGCCCCCGGCCCGGGGGCAAAACATCACGACGGACACAAACCGCGTGAGCAATCCGTCAGAACGACTGTCGGCCGCGGAGGGCATCCGCGAGCATCTCTTTGTTGGCAAACTCTAGCACGCTCCCGGAGGCGATCCCCCGAGCAAGGCGTGTGATCTTGACGTTGTCGTCCGCCAGGAGGTTGGAGATGAACAGGGCCGTCCCATCCCCTTCCAGCGTCGGATTCGTCGCCATCACCACTTCCCGCACGCCATCCCGCCGGACACGCCGGACGAGTGCGTCAATCGTCAGTTTCTCGGGGCCAATTCCTTCCAAAGGCGAGATCCGTCCTTGCAGAACGTGATATCGACCACCGAAGGCCCCTGACGACTCAATTCCGACCAGGTCCTTAGGTTGCTCGACGACACAGAGCAGCTGCGGTTCCCGGCGCGAGTCGCGGCAAATCCCGCAGAGTTCGCCCTCGGTGAGGTTGAAGCACTGCGAACAGGGGCGAACCGTGGCTTTGACCTGCTCGATGGCGCGGGCCAAGGCGAGCGCTTCGTCCGGCTTGACCATCAGCACATGGTTGGCGAGACGCTCGGCCGACTTACGCCCGATGCCGGGGAGCCGCGCGAATTGCACGACCAGTTCTTCAAACGCCGGACCAAACGGATTCACGCCCCACACTCCTTGAGATCAACCCCGTCCATGGAACTAACCATTTATTTCACTGAGGTTTATGTCGTTTCCGCAACAGGTTCGTCCGCCTCCGCCTTCCCGGCGAGCACGAACGTTTCCACGCGAACCAGTTTGGCACCGAAGACCCGCACGGCCGCAGCGACCAAGGGGTGGTCGGCACGGACGACTCGAGTATCGGCCTCTTCGGACGCAGGTTGTTGCGGGGCAGGAAGTTGCGCATCCAGCGTCGCGTCGATTTCGAGCTGGATGCGTACCGGCCTGCCGGCCACGGTTGCGGCGATCTCTTCGATCGTTCGCAAATCTTTTCCGCGTTCGAGAGATTCCTTCGCCAAATAGTATCGCTTGGGGAAGGACAAGAGAAGAGCGTTTGGCCCAGAAATTGCTACACGAGTCGCTTTTGCCACCTGTGACTTCGTCATATCCGGCAATTTGCCAAACACTTGTGACCAAAACTCAGATTCTCTACCGGCCACGAGCGGAATGGTCGACACAGCCTTGGGCAAAGCCTGTTCCAATTCGGCCGCGGGGGTGAGTGGAGCGATTGGTTCCGGCGAGGTCGAGGAGGCAGCCACGGCGACGCCCGATCTCTCCGGCACCTGGGCGGTGGGCGACGACGTGGGCGGGGCCACCTGCTCAGCGTGGTGGGAGATCAGTGGCGTTTTTTTTTCCGGTGTGGCCGCGTCGGACGGCCCTGCTGGTGCCTGCAGCATCAGAGGCTGGCCGGTTTTCAGTTGCCGGATCAATGTGGAGACGAGTTCGAGGTCGCGAAGTTGCGACAGGCGGACGAGGGCCAGTTCAACGAGCGGCCGCGCCTGGGTGGTGGAACGCAGTTTCGATTTGCAGTCGGACAGAATCTGCAGGGCGGACATCGTAGTCGCCAGCCCCCACCGCGAGGCCTGTTTCGCCAGGATCTCCCGGCGGGGCTCGCCGACGCTGAGCAGACCGACGCCCGTCGCCCCCGACGCCAGGACCATCAGGTCGCGGAGATAGCCGATCAGCTGATCGACGAGTTCCCCCAGTTGGACGCCCGTGGCGAGCGTTTCGCCCAGTCGGCTCAGAACGGCTCCGGCGTCGGCGTCCATCACTGCGCCGACCACGCTTTCCAGGTTGTCTTCCGGCGCGGTGCCAAGCAGGCGGTGGACATCGGCGGCACCAACGGTTTTCCCGCCGAACGACAGGAGCTGGTCGAACAGCGACTGGCTGTCGCGCATCGACCCGTTGGCCCGCCGGGCGACGAGATCGATCGCTTCGCTGTCGACAGAGACACCTTCGGCCGCGGCGATTTCCCGCAATCGCGACTGAATCGATGTCTCCGCGATCGTGCCGAAATCGAACCGCTGGCAACGGGACAGGATGGTATCGGGCACCTTCTGCGGCTCGGTCGTGCAGAAGATGAATTTGACGCTGGGCGGCGGCTCTTCCAGCGTTTTCAGCAGGGCGTTGAACGCTTCCTTCGTCAGCATATGGACTTCGTCGATGATGTAGATTTTGTACCGACAGCGCATCGACCGCACATTGACGTTGGCCCGCAAGGCGCGAATGTCTTCGATCCCGCGGTTGGAGGCGCCGTCGATTTCGATCACGTCGACATCGGCACCGATCGAAACGGCATGACAGACTTCGCAGTCGTTGCAGGGGTTGCCGTCGTGGGCTTTCGGGCAGTTGAGCGACTTGGCGAGGATTCGCGCCGTGGATGTTTTCCCCACGCCTCGCGCGCCGGTGAAAAGGTAGGCATGCGCGACGCGGTCGGCGGAGATCGCGTTCCGCAGCGCCTGGGCGATATGGTCCTGGCCGACAACGTCTCCGAACGCCTGAGGGCGGTAACGGCGGGCGAGGACAGTGTATTCCATGTTGGCGAATCCAGACGCGACACGAGAGGCGATCAGACCGCCGACTTGCCAGCCTGCCTCGGGAGTGCCGAGACTGGAGGCCTTGCGGGTTGGCGGGTCCGTGGAGCGTCGAGAATCCCGGTTGGGTCGAACGGCGTCAATCCCGCAGGCGGAGCGGAGGCATGTGCAAATGGGTCCGATCTCTCGAATTCTGATCTATCCGATCAAATCGCTCGATGGCATGGAGGTGGCCAAGATCGCGACCCTTCCGAGCGGCGCGCTTGCCGGGGACCGTCGGCTGGCCCTGGTCGATGCGAATGGCCGGGTGTTGAATGGAAAACGATCGCCGCGAGTGCACGCGATTCGGGCGGTGTTTGATGGGGTGACGGTTTCGGGCGAGTGGTCCGGCGTGACGCTTTCGATCGCAGATTTCGGCGTGGAACGGTTTGGTTGGTCGGAGTGGGATCGCCTCGCCGCGTGGCTTTCCCCGTGGTTGGGCGAGTTGATTCGGGTGGTGGAGGACAGGGATGTTGGGTTTCCGGATGATCTGGAGTCGCCGGGGCCGACGCTTGTCTCGACGGCATCGCTAAGGCTGGTGGGGAGTTGGTTTGGGTTGTCGGTGGAGGAAACGCGGCGGCGATTTCGTGCGAACATCGAGATCGCCGCGGAAAACGCGTTCGACGAGGACCGTCTGTTTGGGGAGGCCGGTGAAGCGCGGCCGGTAGCGATCGGTCAGCCGGTCTACTGCGCGGTGAACCCGTGCCAGCGGTGTGTGGTTCCGACGCGGGACAGTCTTACGGGCGGGAGTGTCGCTGGTTTCCAGAAGGAGTTTGCGCGTCGGCGAGAGGCGAGCCTTCCAGACGGGGTGGCCCGCTCGCGGTTCAACCATTTCTACCGGTTGGCGGTGAATACGCGGCCGGGGGACGGGTTTCGCCCGGAAGCGATTCGGGTTGGGGATGTGGTTGGTGTTGTGGGATTAGAAACGTGAGGGTGAGCGGGCCGTGCCATGCTTGCACCGTTTCGGGGCAAGCATGCCAACCGGGGAACGACAAATCTCTCACTCAAGCCGCGAAGTTTGGTGGAGTGGAGTGCCGCGACACAGAGCGAGACGTGAGCCGCTCGCATGCTTGCCCCGCAAAACCGGTGCAAGCATGGCACACCGAGTTCGTACCACGGTTCGCCGAGGGCACGGGGGGATCCCGTCCCGGCCTCAGACATTTTGGCTGGGCAGCGCTGGTTGGCGATCCAGGGGGTTTCTGGTGGGCGGGGCGGGTGAGCGCTGGTGGGCAGTGCCCACCCTACGACTGGTTGTGGTTCGCAGACTGGCAACGTGGGGGTGATGCCGCGACGATACGGAGTCACGTTTGACTGCAAGGGCGCGATGGCGGTCCTTCACTCCTCCACCATCCTTTGCCCCCAACTGCGACGGCATGGCTCGCGAAGAAACGCTGGTTCTGATTCCCAGCCACAGTCTGGAAGATTTTCCGACCGAGGTGTCTGAGGAAGACGCCGCGTCGCTGTTGAATTGTTTTGCCGTGGCGTGGCATCCGTTGCTGCTGGCGACGACGGGGCGGCTGCCGAAGTGGCATCGGGCCGATTGTCCGCCCGAGGAAGATCCCGGCCGATCGATTGCGATTGTCCCCACCAACTGCGAAAGCTGGCTGGCGACGGGTTGGGCGGACCGGGTAACGGCCGGGGGCGGGCTGGTCATTCGCGGCCTGTCCGAACGCAGTGCGCTCGTGTCGGAGATCGAACAGCGGCTGGGCGAGGGGCGAACTGTCGATCCCGAGTTGGCCGCTGACTTCTACGCCCTGGGGCATGCCTGGCTGCAGATCGAACTGCTGACGCGGAAGATGCGGCATTTCAGCAATATCGATGAGGTTTACCTGCAGCGGGAAGCGGTGGCGGCGGCTGAGGCGGCACTGGCGGGTGATCGCGAGACGATGTCGGCCCGCCTCACCCAGTGCTTCGAGACGCTGCTCGAACAGCGGCAGCGGTTTTACGCCGTCGAATGCTGGCTACTCGACCTGTGCCTCGTGACGGCGGCGGAGGATCTGGGACCATTGGAAGAGTCGCTTCGCGATCCGCGGGGCGTTTCGCTTCTGTGCGATGCCACCGACCTGGTGGACGCGGCGACGCGCTCGCCGCTCGTCAAAGCCCGCTTGAAGGAAGGCGTGGCGCGCGGGGAGGTCGAAGTGGTCTGCGGTGCCGTCAAAGATACGGCGCTGGTCCAGCGCTCGGTCAACTCGATCCTCTGGCAACTGCGAACGACGCGGGAGATGGTGGCTGGGGTGACCGGGAAGCCGCCGTTTGTCTGGGGGGTACGACGCTATTCGGTCGATCCGGTGCTGCCGCAACTGCTCAAACGGACGGGCTACGAAGGGGCGTTGCACTTCGTGCTGGATGATGGGGTCTACCCGGACTACGAGCACAGCAAGTTTCGGTGGGAAGGGCTGGATGGTACGCCGATCGACTCGATCTCGCGGATTCCGCTGTCGGCCGAGAGTGCGACGAGCTATCTGAAGTTTCCGGACCGGATGTCGGAGTCGATGGACAACGACCAGTCGGCCGCCGTCGTGCTGGCCCGCTGGCCTGGCAGCAAGTCGCCGTTCTTCGAGGACTTCAAGCGGATGGACCGGTATGCCCCGGTCCTGGGCAAGATGGTGACGTTCCGGGAGTTTTTCGACCGGACGGATTTTGCGACCCGGAGCGGCAACTATAAGCCCCGCGAGTATCTGGCACCGTTCTTCTGGCAGGCCGTGGCACGGGAAACGGCCGACCCGCTTTCCAGTTTGCGATCGCATCGCCATCTGCGCGCAGCACTCGATTCGGGTGCGTGGTGCGCCGCGCTGGCGGCAACGATTCGCAGCCAGCCCGTTGCCGCGTATGAGCCAGAGCTGGAACGGGAACTTGAGGATGTCGGCGAATTTCGCACGCCTGCCGACGCGGCAGCGCTGGCCCAGCGGATCGAAGTGGCTCAACGCATGGCCGCGAAGGACCTGGGCGAATTGATTTCTCGGAATGGTGGCAGCGAGCGGGGGTATCTCGTGCTCAACCCGGTCGCGATCGAACGGGTCGTGGCGCTGGAACTGGATGGGCCGCCGCCTGTGATCGACGGCGATCTCGTGCAGTCGACTGGTACGAAACATCTCACGGTGCTGAGATTGCCCTCTGCAGGGTATGTCTGGATTCCGGCTCGGCCTGCGGGTTCACCCGTGCCGACTCAGAAGCCGGTGAAAGCGACGAAAGCGGTACCACTGGCGGAAGAGAACCTGCTGCGGAATGACTTTTTCGAGGTCTGCCTGCATCCGGACCGGGGCGGCATCGCGTCGGTCAAGACGTATGGCCGCTGTCCGAATCTCGTCAGTCAGCAGTTGAACTTTCGCTATCCGGCGGAGCGCATCTGGACAGTCGGAGAAGGCGACGAGGCCCGCGAGATCCGCTCGCAGTATGCGGAGGTGCGCGCGACTTCCAGCGAGATTCTGAGTCGCGGCCCGGTGTGTGGATCGATCCGCACGAAGGGGGAGATTGTCGATCAGCAGACGCAGCGGGTGCTGGCACGATTCGAGCAGACGTTCCGGGTCTGGCGGAAACGGCCAGTGATCGAGATTGAGATTCAGTTCGACACGGTGAAGCGGGCGGAGGCCGAGGCGTGGCACTCGTACTTTGCGTCGCGGTTTGCGTGGCAGGGGGGCGGCGTGCTCTGTCGCTCGGCCCATGGGGCGCCGTTCGAAGTGAGCGAAGAACGGCTGGAAAGCCCGGAGTATCTGGAGATTGCTGCGAACGAACACCGCGTGACGATCCTGCCCGGGGGCTTGCCCTATCAGCGTGTCCACGAACCGGGGCAGGTCGATGTCATTCTGTCGGCCGGTGCGGAGAGTGCTCGCCAACATCGACTGGTCATCGCGATCGACCAGCAGCACCCGGATCGAGCGGCCCGTGACGCGGCGACCCCGGCGATTGTGTTGAATGACGTTTCAGGCCCGCCACGCGTGGGAGCGGCGGGCTGGCTGCTGCACAGCTCGTCGAAGGCGGTGGAGGTGGTGTCGCTGGGGCCGTTGGTCAGCGAACCAGAAACGCCCGTGGCAGCATGGCATTCCACAGATACGGCATCGGCCCGAGAGCCTGCGACTGTCCCGCCGGGCCTCACTGTCCGATTGATGGAGACGGAAGGCCGGGTGGCCTACACGGACCTGTCGCTCTTCAAACCGCCAACGAAAGCGCGGCAGCGAGACTTTCTGGGCAACACGTCGCTGGCGCTGACGGTGGTCGACGGGAAGGTGCCGGTGCGACTGGGCGCGTTCGAGGTGCTGGACGTCGAGCTGTATTGGGATGCGTGAGCGCCGGGAGTGTCGATGGTTTCCACCG
>JAIXZD010000358.1 GCA_027489895.1 Planctomycetaceae bacterium | reverse complement strand
CGTCCCGTCTTCGCCCCAACCGCAATTCGCCGTGGGAACACCCGTCGAGAACGTCCCCAGATGCTTCCCCTCGGGCGAAATCACCAGCACACCGCCAGGCCCCGTGGCAAACAGATTGCCCGCCGCATCGACCTTGAGACCATCCGGCAACCCCGGCACCTTGCCCACCATCGCGGTCGTATCCAGCAGCACTTTGCCCGCCCCGAGCGTGCCATCTTCCTTCACGGGAAACGCGGTCCACGTCGCCTGCTCGGGGTCGGATTGCGCGACATACAGCGTCTTCTCGTCCGGAGAAAACGCCAGACCGTTCGGGTACTTGATCTCCTTGGTCAGCAACGTCAACTCACCCTTGGTCGACAGCCGGTAGACCCCCTGAAAGTCCAGTTCCTTGCGGGCATCTTCCATCCGCTTCGGCAGACCGTAGGGCGGATCGGTGAAGTAGAGATCGCCATTCGACTTGAACGCCCCGTCATTCGGGCTATTGAGCCGCTTGCCCTGATAGTTGTCGACCAGCGTCCGCTTACCGCCATTCTTCGTCAGCACCGACACCCGCCGGTCGCCATGCTCCATCGAGACCACTTCGCCCTTGGGACTGAGCAACAGCCCATTTGACCCCGGCTCCAATCCGTAATACTCGGCCCCGGTGTACCCCGAAGGATGCAGGAACAGCGAGATTCCGTCTCCTTCCTGCCACTTGAACACGCTATTCCGCGGAATATCGCAAAACAGAAGGTATCCGCTCGCCTTCGTGGCCCCAGCGCTTGTCGACTTGATCCACAGCGGCCCCTCGGCCCAGGTAAACCCCGACGCGACCATCTCCATCTTGGCATCGGCCGGAACCAGTTTGTCGAGCGCGGGATCAAGCCGCTCAATCTTGCCGAGCGTCGGATACGGCTTCGAATGAGCCTGGGCAAACACCGTCTCCGAGGGGCCAACCCACCCCACCAGAGCAACACACACGACCAAAGCCATCCAGCGCAACATGGGGAGCGACTCCACAGGAAAGAACATCGTTAAAGCGCAGTACCGACGAACGTGTTGGTAGAGGAGCGGATCGAAACACGGAGCCGATCCATGTCGCCCAGCGACAGTCCAACCGGCCCCGCAAACCCGGCCCGCAACCGAACGCTTCCACAAGCC
Organism: Planctomycetaceae bacterium; assembly: GCA_027489895.1. Lineage (GTDB taxonomy): Bacteria > Planctomycetota > Planctomycetia > Planctomycetales > Planctomycetaceae > JAIXZD01. The sequence continues at coordinate 26,106 of JAIXZD010000358.1, read as the reverse complement.
ATCGCAGAACACAACAGCCTGTTTCCGAGACGCTAACGCATCCAACCCACAAGGTCCAACATACCCCGCCCCCCGAGCAAGCGTATGACCAGATGTGTGAGTCACGGTCAGTGTGGACTTGCGATTCGATGGTCGCGTTTGGGAAAGCCAATGGGAGCCGGAAGCGTCAGCGCCCGGAGGTCTCGCCGAATCACAACCGCCATCAACGCGCTCAACGACCAGCAACCCTGTGTCACCAACTCGTTTCAACCAAAAACAACGGGGAACCGGTTCCCCGACTCCGCGTTGGGATCTGTTTTCAATTGGGCTGGCATCGCTTGGTTTTAACGAAAGGAATCCGCAAATCCTCGATCTCAGCGCCCGCGCCTACAAAATCGAACCGACGGAATCACCACGATTGACCCCAAGCGGGCGCTACGGTTCGAGAACTGACAGGACGTCCGGGGAAACACACGTCCCGCGAAGTGACCGGGCGGACAGCTTGATCCGGGCGGGAACGGCGGCATGCGCCGCTGCAATCTCAGTAATGAGCAGGGACCGCTGCTCAACATCGCCGCTGTCGGGAACAGAGTACCCCTCACCGAGGTAGTACGCCGCAACCCCCGCGTCATCGATCGCGGTATCCTGCAGCGAGAACTGAAAGCCTCTGCGGGGATTCGCCAGAGCGGTAAGACCACGATTCGTAACGGCTGACTGATCCAACCGAACCACCTTAAGGTGACTCCGCGAGAGCAACCACGGGACAACTGCATCATCCAGTGGGGTCCCATCGAGCCGCAGATACGTCGATTCCAGATTCGACGCAACCACAGCCTCGGTCTTCAGCGGACATCCGGAGAGTTGCACGTTCAACCACGGTTTGCCGCGAGCCAAATGCGATAACCCCGTCCCCGTAACCTGCGTGTCCGACAGAATCGCTATTCCGCGGTTGGGCATCGTGGCCAGTACGGCGAGCGATTCATCGCCAACTCGCGTCGAGGAGAGATCGACGTCACAAAGGCCAGGATGGCCCGACAGTCCCGCCAGACTCCGATCCGTCACCGACGTCTTGCTCAGCGATAACCTAACGAGACCCGGCAGTCGTTGCAGTTTGGAAAGCGTCACCCCGGTGATGTTGGTCGAAGAGATCCCCAAAGACTTGAGCTCGCGAAACGTCTCGATCGACGCAAACCCGGCATCCGTAACGTGAGTGCCCGTGAGATCGAGATGTTGTACTCGACACCCTTCGATACGGTGCAGCCCCCGATCGCTCACGGCGGTGCCGAACAGGATCAGGTTTCCACGAAATCTACGGGGGATCGCTTCCGCGATGGTCTCATCGGTCACTGAGGAGTTGGATAGGTCGAGGGTGGACACTCCGTTGAGTTTCGCGACTTCGGCGAATACCCAACTGGGAACCTTCTCGTTGACACGGACAAGCTTGTGCTGAAAAGCCAACCGCGACCGGATCAGTGCATTCATCCATTCAGGATGCTTCGACTTCACCGCACTCAACAGCACCTGGTCAAGAAACTCGATGTTGCTCAGAGCGGCGGACTTGTGGTTGATCTCTAACCGTATGATGGTGACCCCGGGGGTCGCACGCAGCCGCGCCAACGCGATCTCTTCGTGGACGGTCCCCTGCCACGACCAGACAATTAACCCGACGAGGATGGCCCCAAGTCCCCACAGCAACTCTCGGCGACCGGGCAGTCGGACTCGCACTCGCCGGTCACTCGTTCCGAATTCCCGCATGGACGACGTGCCTCACGAGCGAAGGACGCTGCGCAACGGTTCGCCAAGAGTCGGTCGAATTCAATGCGCGGCGTATCGGACAACGCTCAATGAAGGTTCGCGGTTCACATAGGCCGCTCGTTATCCCGAAACACACAAAACGAGACCGTAAAACGAACACAGCCCCGGGGAAACCGGGGCTGTGCACTAATCTGTCGCTGTTCGTGTCGTCGACACTACCACGCAAAGTGGGCGAACGCCTTGTTGGCGTCGGCCATGCGGTGCACGTTGTCGCGCTTCGTCATCGCCGCCCCTTCGCGGCGGTACGCGGCGAGCAGTTCATCGGCCAGCTTCAGGTGCATCGGGCGGCCCTTCTTTTCCCGGCACGATTCAAGCAGCCAGCGAATCGCCAGCGTCTGCTGACGCTTCGAGTTGACCTGCGTCGGCACCTGGTAGTTGGCACCACCCACGCGCTTCGACCGGACTTCAATCGCCGGGCGGCAATTGTCCAGCGCCTGCGTGAAGACATCGATCGACGGCTGATCCGGGATCTTCGCCTGAATCACGTCGAGCGCGCCGTAAAACACAGCCTGCGCAGTCGACTTCTTGCCATCGTGCATTAGGCAATTGATGAACTTCGAAGCCAGCTTCGACCCGAACTTCATGTCCGGCTTCAATTGCTTCGCACTCGCGGTGAACTTATCGGCCATATCGTCTTCCCAAAGAGGCCCACGCCCCGAGATCACAGTCCCCGAAACCACACCCCCAAAGTTGGCCCCCATCAAGGGACCAAAATCAAGGAACACCACTGCAAACAACTTCAGATCGGGCGCCCAGCTAACTTAGCACAGCCCAGCCAACCCAGGCCGAGCACACCCATCTTTAGCCCTATTTCTTGGGAGTCTTCGCCCCATACCGGCTGCGGGCCTGCTTACGGTCGCTCACACCCAGTGTATCGAGCACCCCGCGGATGATCTTGTACCGCACCCCCGGAAGGTCGCGAACACGACCACCGCGGACCAGAACGATCGAGTGTTCCTGCAGGTTGTGCTTTTCCCCAGGAATGTACGCGGTGATTTCTTTCCCGTTCGACAACCGCACACGCGCCACCTTTCGGAGGGCCGAGTTCGGCTTCTTCGGGGTCATTGTCTTCACCTGCAGACAGACACCGCGCTTCTGCGGACAGGCCTCCAGAACCGGTGACTTCGTCCGGTTGGGCTGCTTGACTCGCGGCTTGCGGACGAGCTGATTAATCGTCGGCATCGAACAGAACCTGTTTCAGGATGACCACTTAGGCAAACAAACCCACATTGCCCCGTCCCCAAATGGGGTAACGCAATGCGGGAAACCACAAAAATAGCCACTTCGCCCCGCTCAATCAAGCGCAGAGCCAGTCGCCAGACCGCTTTCCTCGGCTTTTTCCTCAGTCCGTCCCAGCGAAAACCGGGACGATTCCCCGTTCCCAGGGAATCGTCCCTCACATTTTCACCGCAGGCGACCGGTATTTCCCCCGCCTGCCAAACCCGTTCCGTCCTACGAACCCGGCTGCAGGTCGAGAATCGACGGCCGCGGGCCGCTGCTTCCCTCGCCACCGAACTGCGGTTCGTTCAGCAGATTCGCGCGGGCCGCCTTGATCCGTTCCTGCTCGATCTTCATTTCTTCCAAAGCTTCCGGACGAATCCGGACTTCCGAATCCTGGTGCAGCTTGAAGCCGGTACCGGCTGGAATCAGGTGTCCGAGAATCACGTTCTCTTTCAGCCCGACCAGCAGGTCTTCCTTGCCCGCCAGCGCCGCTTCCGTCAGCACCTTCGTCGTTTCCTGGAAGCTTGCCGCCGAGATAAAGCTTTCGCTCTGCACCGACGCCTTGGTAATCCCCAAAAGCTGCGTGCTCGCCGTCGCCGGACGAGGCCGCGTGTGCTTCGCCACCGTCCCGCTCGTTGCTTCGATCTGCGCGTTGACCTCTTCCAGGTCCGCGAGCGGAACCACGTCGCCCTCGCGGAACTCGGTGTCGCCAGGCTCCGTCACCTTGACGCACTTCATCAGATCCTGGTTGGTCCGACGCAGTTCAAACTTGTCGACCACGATCCCCGGCAGCAGTGTCGTATCGCCGACCTTGTCGATCTTCACCTTCCGGAGCATCTGCCCCACGATGATCTCGATGTGCTTGTCGTCGATATCCACGCGCTGCGACCGGTACACGCCCTGAATTTCCCGCAGCAGGTACTGCTGCACGGCCTCTTCCCCGCTCACGCGGAGAATGTCGTGCGGAACGAGCGGGCCATCGACCAGCGCATCCCCCGCCTTGACAATATCCTTGGCGTGGACCCGCAAGTGCTTCCCGTGCGGAATGATGTGCTCCCGCTCGGTCCCATCGGTCCCGCGGACGATAATCACCCGCTTGCCACGCTTCCGTTCCGGAACGAACTCCACCTCGCCGTCGATCTCGGCGATGATCGCCGGGTCCTTGGGCTTCCGGGCTTCGAACAGCTCCGTCACACGCGGCAGACCGGACGTAATGTCCTGCGTTCCACCCATTTCACGCGGCGTCTTGGCAATCACCGTCCCTGCCTTGATCACCACTCCGTCGCCCACTTCGATATTCGCCCGCTCAGGCATGTAGTAGAAGTCGAGAATCTTCCCGTTCTCGTCTTCGATCATGATCTGCGGATGCAGGTCGCCCTTGTGCTCGATGATCGTTCGCCGGATGTTGCCGCTCGTGTCCGTTTCCGAACGGATCGACTCGCCTTCGACGAAGTCTTCGTGGCGGACACGCCCACCCACTTCGGCCAGAATCGGCACGGCGTGCGGGTCCCACTGGCAGATCACCTGCCCCATTTCCACTTCGTCGTTCTCGGCCACCATCAGCACCGCACCGTTGGGAATCGTGTACTTTTCGAGTTCACGGTCCTTCGAGTCGATGATCACCACTTCTCCGTTTCGCGCCAGCACGACGTTGTTGCCGTCCGCGTTCACGACCGAGCGAATCCGCGAGAACCGCGCTCGCCCGGCCCGCTTCGCCTTGATCTCATTCTCTTCCGTCGCACCCTGGGCCACCCCACCGATGTGGAATGTACGCATCGTGAGCTGCGTACCCGGTTCGCCGATCGACTGGGCGGCGATAATCCCGACCGCCATCCCTTCTTCGACCAGTGCCCCGGTCGACAGGTCCATCCCATAGCACAGCCGGCAGATCCCCAGCGTCGCTTCACACGACATCGGGCTGCGGACCTGGATCTTCTCCAGCCCCAGCGCCTCGATCCGCCGTGCGATATCCACGGTGATCAGCTCGCCGTCTTTCACGATCACTTCGTCGGTGATCGGATTGACAATATTCGTCCGGCTCACGCGACCACGAATCGCATCCGCCAGCGACACTTCGACCTTTTCACCGCGATAGATCACGCCCCGCGTGTACCCCTGCGTCGTGCCGCAGTCGTACATCGTCACGACCTGGTTCTGGGCAATATCCGCCAGCTTTCGCGTCAGATACCCCGAGTCGGCCGTCTTGAGTGCCGTATCCGCCAGCCCCTTACGCGCACCGTGCGTCGAGCTGAAGTACTCCAGCACCGACAGCCCCTCGCGGAAGTTCGCCTTAATCGGCGTTTCGATGATCTCGCCGTTCGGCTTGGCCATCAGTCCGCGCATCCCCGCCAACTGGCGAATCTGCTCGACGCCCCCTCGCGCACCCGAGTGCGCCATCAGGAAGATCGGGTTGACGTACTTGCCGCCATCGCGTTCGTCCGACTCCAGCTCTTTCATCATCGCCTGGGTGATCTGTTCGCGGGCATGCGTCCACGTATCGATCACCTGGTTGTAACGCTCTTCGTCGGTGATGATCCCGCGGTCGAACAGCTTCTGCTTCTGCAGCACCGACTTGTCCGCTTCGCCCAGCACCTTTTCCTTGTTCGCCGGCGTGATCAGGTCGCTCGCACCGAACGACAAACCCGACCGCGTACTGTACATGAACCCGGTTTCCTTCATCCGGTCCAACAGCGCAATCGTTTCCCGCCGACCCATCTCGAGGTAGCAGTCCGAAATCACCCCCGCGAGGTCCTTGTTCCGCATCGTGTTGTTGTAGAACGCCATGTTCGGCGGCACGATGTCGGTGTTGAAGATCACCCGGCCGACCGACGTCGTCACCAGTTGACCCGGACGGTACGTTTCCGCGCCGTCACCCTTCAGACGCTTGTCCTTGGGCAGCCGCACCTTGATCCGCGTGTGCGTCAGCAACCGGCCCTGCGCGTACGCCAGGTGCACTTCCTGGAAGTTCGCGAACGCCATCCCATCGCCCAGCAGTGCCTGCTTCAGCACCGTGAGGTAGTAGCAACCCATCACGATGTCCTGCGACGGGCTGATAATCGGGGCGCCGTTCGCGGGGCTGAAGATGTTGTTCGTCGACATCATCAGCGTCGTCGCTTCGACCTGCGCCTCAATCGACAGCGGCAGATGGACGGCCATCTGGTCGCCGTCGAAGTCGGCGTTGAACCCCTTGCACACCAGCGGATGAATCCGGATGGCGTGACCTTCCACGAGAACAGGCTCGAACGCCTGAATCCCCATGCGGTGCAGCGTCGGTGCCCGGTTGAGCAGCACGGGATGGTTGCGGATCACCTCTTCGAGGATGTCCCACACCTCGTCGTCCTTGCGCTCCAGCATTCGCTTGGCGCTCTTGATCGTGTCCGCGTGCCCCAGTTCCTTCAGCCGCCGGATGATGAACGGCTGGTACAGTTCCAGCGCGATCTTCTTCGGCAGGCCGCACTGGTGCAGCTTCAGTTCCGGACCGACCACGATCACGCTTCGTGCCGAGTAGTCGACACGCTTCCCGAGCAGGTTCTCGCGGAACCGGCCCTGCTTCCCCTTGATCATATCCGTCAGCGACTTGAGCGGACGGTTCGACGACCCCAGCACAGGCCGCTTGCAGCGGTTGTTGTCGAACAACGCGTCCACCGACTGCTGCAGCATTCGCTTTTCGTTCCGGATGATCACTTCCGGCGCGTTGAGATCGACCAGCTTCTTCAACCGGTTGTTCCGGTTGATGATCCGGCGGTACAGGTCGTTCAGGTCGCTCGTCGCGAAGTTGCCCGAGTCGAGCAGCACCAGCGGACGCAGGTCCGGCGGAATGACCGGAATCACATCGAGCACCATCCACTCCGGACGGTTCTCGCTGTCCCGCAGCGCTTCGGCGATCTTGAGCCGCTTGATCAACTCCTTCGCCTTCTGCTGGCTGCCGGTCGTCTTCAGCTCTTCGCGGAGCTTGACCGACAGTTCCGGCAGGTTCAGCTTGCCCAGGAGCTTCTTGACGGCTTCCGCGCCCATCTCAACGTCGAACGTCCCCTCGCCGTACTTCCGGCGGGCTTCGCGGGCCTCTTCTTCCGTCAGAATCTGATTCTCACGCAGCGGGGTATCGCCCGGGTCCGTGACGACGTAGTCCTGGAAGTAGATCACCTTTTCCAGGCTCGACGTCTTCATGTTGAGCAGCGCGCCCAGTCGGCTCGGCATGCTCTTGAAGAACCAGATGTGAACGACCGGGGCCGCCAGTTCAATATGCCCCATCCGCTTGCGGCGCACCCGGCTGTGGGTCACTTTCACGCCGCAGCGATCGCAGATCATCCCCTTGTACTTCATCCCGCGATACTTGCCGCAGGCGCATTCCCAGTCCTTTTCCGGACCAAAAATCCGCTCGCAGAACAGACCATCCCGCTCGGGACGGTACGTTCGGTAGTTAATCGTTTCGGGCTTCTTCACTTCGCCGAATGACCAGCTGCGGATATCCGCGGGACTCGCCAGGGTGATTTTCACCGCCCCATAGTCATTCACGCGATCGTAGGCAATTTCTCCGGTGCTCACGCCAGACTCCTTATCGGGAACCCTTTCCTCGCCGGGACCGTTTTCCTGTCCGGACAAGGTCGGGAAGACCTGTTGATTCAGTCCGTCACCAGTGACGGACTCCAGTCCACCTGTGCCAACTTCTCTCGACCTACACCCGCTTCTTCTCGAGTTGCATGTTGAGCGCCAAACCACGGATTTCGTTGTTCAGCACGTCGAAGCTGGCCGGCGTTCCGGCCTCCAGCGTGTTCTCACCCTTCACCATCGACTCGTAAATCTTCGTACGGCCTTCCACGTCGTCGCTCTTCACCGTCAGCAGTTCCTGCAGGATGTACGCCGCGCCATACGCTTCCAGCGCCCACACTTCCATCTCACCAAACCGCTGACCGCCAAACCGCGCCTTACCACCCAGCGGTTGCTGCGTGATCAGCGAGTACGGGCCAGTCGCCCGGGCGTGAACCTTGTCATCCACCAGGTGATGCAGCTTGAGCATGTAGATGATCCCCACGGTCACCTTCTGCTCGAACTTCTCACCCGTTCGGCCGTCGTACAGCGGCGTCTTGCCATCCTTGGGCAGCCCCGCTTCCTCCAGCAGTTCGTGAATCACCTCTTCACGGGGACCGTCGAACACCGGGCACGCCACGCGGAAGCCCAGCTTCGCCGCGGCCCACCCCAGGTGAGTCTCCAGAATCTGACCCACGTTCATACGGCTGGGCACCCCCAGCGGGTTCAGGATGATGTCGACGCTCGTGCCATCTTCGAGGAACGGCATGTCCTCGATCGGCAGCACCTTCGAAATCACCCCCTTGTTCCCGTGGCGACCGGCCATCTTGTCGCCCACGGAAATCTTTCGCTTCGAGGCGACGTACACCTTCACCATCTGCAGCACGCCGTTGGGCAGCTCTTCACCCCGCTTCAGCGTATTCATGATCCGCTCGCGGACTTCGATCTGCGCCTCGACCATCAGGAACTGCTCGGCGATCACCGCATCCAGCTTTTCCCGCTTCTCTTCGCTGCGGATGTCCATCTTGTCGTACTTCGACCGGAAGTCCTGCGCGTACGCGGCGACCGTCTTGTCATCCGATTCCGTCCGCAGATTCCGGCCATCGTCGTCCGACAGCTTCTTGTCGAGCACCTTCTCGAACTCAGCCAGGAACGCGCGGAACGCATCCGCCACGACCTTCTGCGTGCTCTCTTCCTTCTCCTTCACTTCCTTGTCGAAGTTCTTCTTTTCGCCTTCGGTCAGGCTCATCCGCCGCGAGAACTTCTCCGTGGTGATGACGATCCCTTCCACGCCGCTGGGCACTTCCAGCGAGTCGTTCTTCACGTCCTCGCCCGCCCGGCCGAAGATCGCATGCAGCAGCTTCTCTTCAGGCGTCAGCTCGGTCTTCGCCTTGGGCGACACCTTTCCGACCAGCACATCGCCAGGCGACACCCGCGTACCCACCTGGACGATCCCGTCGTCACCGAGGTGCCGCAGGGCCTTCTCGCTCACGTTCGGAATATCCCGCGTGAACTCTTCCCGGCCCAGCTTCGTCTCGCGAATTTCGACATCGAACTCGTCGATATGGATCGACGTGTAGACGTCTTCCTTCACCAGCCGCTCCGACAGGATGATCGCATCCTCGAAGTTGTAGCCTTCCCACGACATGAACGCGACAAGCACGTTCCGCCCCAGGGCCAGCTCGCCATCGCGAGTCGCCGCGCTGTCGCACAGCATCTGACCTTTCTTCACCTTCTGACCGACCTTCACGATCGGCTTGTGGTTGAGGCACGTCCGCTCGTTGAGGCCCGAGTACTTCGTGAACGGCAGGCTCTGGCCATCCACTTCCACCCGCAGCGCATCGACGTACGTGATCGTCCCGTTCTTCGGGGCCCGCACCACCATGCCCGAGTTCTCGGCCACGGCCCGTTCCAGACCCGTCCCCACCACCGGCGGATCCGTCACCAACAGCGGCACGGCTTGCCGCTGCATGTTCGAACCCATGAGTGCCCGGTTGGCGTCGTCATGCTCGAGGAACGGAATCAATCCCGCCGAAACCCCGACGATCTGATTCGCCCCCACGTCCATGAACTGCACCAGCGCCTTATCCACGTGGACGAAGTCCCCGCGATACCGTGCCAGCACCCGGTCTTCGTGCAGCTTGCCACCCTCGACCGGCGTATCGGCCGGGGCGAGGTAAGCGTTCGATTCCTCATCGGCCCGCAGCCACTGAATCGTCTCCGTCACCTTGCCGTCCTTGCAGACGCGGTACGGAGTGATCAGGAAGCCGTAGTCATCCACCTGGGCATAAATGCTGAGGCTCGAAATCAGCCCGATGTTCGTACCTTCAGGCGTTTCAATCGGACAGATGCGGCCGTAGTGCGAGATATGCACGTCGCGGACTTCGAAGCCCGCGCGCTTCCGGTTCAAACCGCCCGGACCGAGGGCCGACAGACGCCGTTCGTGCGTCAGCATCGACAGCGGGTTCGTCTGGTCCACGACTTGCGACAGCTCGCCCCGGCCGAAGAAGTACTCGATCGCCGCCGAAACGCTCTTCGGATTGATCAGCGACCGCGGCGAAATCTCTTCCGCATCCTTGAGGCTCATCCGCTCCTGGACCGTCCGCCGCAGCTTCAAAAATCCCTTCCGGATTTCGTCCGAAGCCAGTTCGTCGATCGTTCGCAGACGACGGTTTCCGAGGTTGTCGATATCGTCGACGCTCACCGACTGATCGCCCGACCGCAGCTTCAGGATGTACCGGATCGAGTTGATGAAGTCCTCGGCCCGCAGCGTCATCACGTCGTCGGGCACGTCCTGGTCGAACTTCCGGTTGATACGGAACCGACCCACGCGTCCCAGCCGATAGCGATTCACGTCGAAGAACTTCTCGCGGAACAGGTCCGTCGCCTTCTCCAACTGCGGCGGGTTCCCCGGACGCAGCCGCTGGTAAATCTTCAGCAGCGCTTCTTCATGGCTCGACGTGCTGTCTTCGCCGATGCTGTTGATGATCAGCGGATCGGTCAGGTTCTCGATGATCTCGATCGACTTCAGGCCCGAATCGAGCACTTCGTTGATCGCCGCCGTCGTGAACTGCTGCCCCACTTCCGCGATGATCTCGCCCGACTTTTCATGCTTGCCGGGGTAGATGATGTCTTCGGCCGCATGCTTGCCGTGCACCTTCTTGGCAAACTCGGGGTCGTTTGTTTTGACCGTCTTCGTTTCGTGGAACAGCTTCACCAGACCCGCATCGGTCGAGTATTCCTTGTCCATCGCCCGCAGCAGCGTCAGCGCCGGGAACTTCCCGCTCTGGTCAATTCGCACCGACAGCGTTTCCCGCTTGCCGATGTTCAGCTCGATCCAGCTTCCGCGCTCGGGAATGATTCGGCAGGAGTAGCTCTTCTTTTCCCCAGGCTCCGAGGTCGAGACAAAGTCCACCCCCGGCGACCGGTGCAACTGGCTCACCACCACGCGCTCGGCCCCGTTGATGATGAACTCACCACCCCCGAGCATGATCGGCATGTCGCCGAGGTAGACTTCTTCGTCGATTGGCTGCTCTTTCTGCAGCCGCAGGAACACCCGGAACGGACGACCGTACGTCATCCGCAGTTGCTTGCATTCCAGCGGCGAAAACCGCGGCGTGCCCAGTTCGTACCGCAGGTATTCCAGCTTCACCGTCTGGTCGTAGCTCTCGATCGGGAAGATCTCGCGCAGAATCTCTTCCAGACCATGCGGCTTCCGCTTCTTCGGATCGACTTCGTACTGCAGGAACTTGATGTAGGACGCCGTCTGAATCTGCGTCAGGTCCGACAGGGCAAACTGGCCCTTGAACTCACCCATGTTCTTCTGGGTATCAAACTTCATCGTCCGTGCCACGGGTGTGGGCATGTCGTAACGACTCCGATCTTCCGAGTAAAAAGAGGCTCGCGACGGGTCCAGTCGCGGGCGGCCTTGCGGGTTTGTCGTCGATTCAGCCGTGGCACCGGCATTCAGAATGACTTCTGCCAGGGAGTGGTGTCTTCCGCACATTCGATCCGCCGTGCCGCGGATCGAACTGCTCTGCGATCACCACTCTCCAGGGGTCACTCGCCAGCAGGCGAGCAGACAACTTGACCTTGCGACTGTTCACCGATTCTTACGGGACATTCTCTCACGGGGATCCAAGGCGAGGTCACCGCCTCAATCGACCCTGGCCGCTGCCATACCGGCCAATTCCCTGCGGGACACACACAACCGGGACGCCGCATGCCGCCCACTGGGGAAACCAGCGGTGCACCAGCCAGTCTCGCAACAGCCAGGCCGCGTCCACTGGCACCACGCGGGCTCTCCGCAAGGCCATCCGCCCGCCCCACCACGCGTCTGCCCCAACCAGCGCCGAGATCGTTTCCGAGATCTCTCGGCAATCACGTCGGAAGCTGTCGCTTGCCGACCAACCGCATTCCAACCAGACGCAATCTCGCCAGAATCGCATGGCGCTCAAAGCGCAACGCTCCCCCAACCCTCGCATCCGGCGTGGTAACGCGCATCGCATAGGCAACACCAATCACATCCGATCGGTCCAACAGTGACAGCCCTCGGCCTGCTGCTCACCGCCGCGCCGCTGAGCCATCCGTCGGCCCCAACCGCACTTACAATGATCATAAGCAAACCGAATGGCAGCGTAAAGGAACCGGACAGGCGAATTCCCTTCGCGCCACCCCGCACCGGACGTGCCCCCCGAACAGAGCACACCCCCACTGCCACAGCGAACATCACCCCAGGCCAGATGTGACGCAATCCTTCACGTCACCCGAACCAGCGGGCCAGACGTCCCGGCAACCTCCACAGGCCACCTCGCCCAGCCCTCAATCCCATCTACCGCAAACCAGCGGAACAGGCCGCCAATGTTCGAGGCCTGAAAACACGCCGTACCACGCCCTTCGGGTTGCCCCAAACTGCGTGGTACGCACCATGTTTCGCTGCTCACCCGGCGACACGCTTCAAACCGCACCGATCGGTGATCGATCCCGTCTGTCGCGTGCCGACCAGAATGGCGAATTACTTCAGCTCGGCCTTACCGCCAGCCGCTTCGACTTCCTTAACCAGCTTCTCGGCGTCCGCCTTGGGCAAACCGGTCTTCAGTGGCTTCGGAGCCGCTTCGACCAGGTCCTTGGCTTCCTTCAGCCCCAGACCCGAGACAGCCCGGACAATCTTGATCACCGCGATCTTGTTGTCACCAAAGCCGGTCAGAATGACATCGAACTCGGTCTTCTCGGCTGGCTTCTCAGCGCCGCCGCCAGCAGCCGGAGCGGCCGCCATCATCACCGCGCCGCCCGAGGCCGCCTTGATCCCGTGAACATTTTCCAGATAATCAGCGACAGCTTTGGCCTGCAACAGCGTCAGCCCGGCGATCTTGTCGCCCAAATCCTTCGTCGCCTGATCGAATCCCGCCGCTTCTGCAGTGGCCATGAGTCGCTCTCTTCCTTTCTCGAAAACAACAAACCTGTTTTCTCCGGCAAGCCGGATCCCATACCAGGGCCCGACTCGCCGTCCGCAGCCCACCGATCCCGATATCGACCACGAACGCCTTATCCCACACGGGATACGAACGGGTTACTATTCTGCCGCAGCCTCTTCCTTCTTCTCTCCATCCTCTTCCGACTTCGACTTGACCTGACCAACCAGCGTAGAACCCGGACCAAGCAGCGCAGCGGCCAGACTCGCACCGGGGCTCAGCATCAAGCCGACAATCTTGCCGATCAGCTCTTCGCGGCTTGGGCCCTTGCTGACAGCCTCCAGCTCCTTCGCATTCAACCCCGAGCCTTCGACCGAACCGCCCTTGACGGCCAGCTTCTCTTTCGAGCCTTTGACCTGCTTGAACACTTCCTTCGAGAGCGCGACGATATCGCTGGCGCCAAACACCAGACTGGTCGGACCGGCCAGCAGATGATCGACGTTCGAGACACCATTCTCCTTGAGCACCTTGCTCGCCAGCGTGTTCTTCACGCCAACGATGCGAATCCCCTGCTCACGAAGAGTCAGTCGCAACGTGTTTTGAGCGAACGCATCCATTCTCGACGTGTCGACGAACACGAAATCCTTCGCGCCCCCGACACGCTTCCGAACATCGCTGATCACCAGATCCTTGACGGCGCGACTCATCGCCCTCGCTCCCAACAGCCGGGTCACCGGCAATCGCTTTTGTATCAATTCGCCGCAAGCCACCCACCCGGCAGCCTGCCCGCGTCAAACCCACTGCACCACCCCGAAACCCACTGCACCAGCCAGCCAGACTAGGCCGCCACCTGGATCCCAGGACTCATCGTCGCCGACAACGTCACGCCGCGGACATACACACCCTTCGAGGCCGCCGGCTTGAGCGAGCGCACGAACCGCATCAGCGCGTCCGCATTCTCAACCAGCTGCTCCGGGCTGAACGACAACTTGCCGATCACGCAGTGGACAATTCCACCCGCATCCGCCCGGAACTCCACCTTACCGGCCTTGTATTCCTTCACGGCACTGGCCACATCCGTCGTCACCGTCCCGGCACGCGGCGAAGGCATCAACCCTCGCGGACCGAGCACACGACCCAGCGGACCAACCAGCCCCATCATGTCCGGCGTGGCAATCGCCACGTCGAAATCCGTCCACCCCTCTTTAATCTTCGCAGCGAGATCCGCCGCACCGACCAGATCCGCACCGGCCTGCTTCGCGATCTCCGCGTTCTGGCCCTGAGCGAACACTACCACCTTCTTCGCCTTGCCAATCCCGTGCGGGAGGACGATCGAACCGCGGACCATCTGATCCGCCTGCTTCGTATCGACACCCAGCCGAATCGCCAGATCGACCGTCTGATCGAACTTGCAGGCCTTGATCGCCTTCGGCAACTCGCCTTCCAGAGACTTCAGCTTCTGCACCGCCGCCGCCAGTTCGAGCGGTTGCAGGCCCTTGACCTGTTCGAGCAACGCCCGAAACCGCTTGGAGTGTTGTGCCATGGTTCGCTTACCACTTTCCCAGTCGAAAATCCGAAGCACGGCAGGATAATGCTCCCCGCGCCTGGTCGCAACTCAAAATCAGGGCAAATCGCCCGCGGCCCCGGAATTTGAACGACTCCACAGTTTGCTCACTGGTGGAACCTGCCCACATGAGCCGCCCTGACGGGGATCACTCCCCCCCAAAACGGGCCGGTCGAAAACACACCGGCTCAAACCGTGTCCGTCCAACACTCGCCGACACACCGCCAGACCTGACTGAACCCTGCCGGAATCCTTCAACGCCGGATCGACCACCGATCTCGCTCGGCGAACGACCACATCCCGACCCGTTCAGTCCACGATCTCGATGCCCATGCTGCGGGCCGTCCCCGCGATCACTTTCATGGCCTGCTCCAACGACGACGAGTTCATATCTTTGAACTTCGTCTTCGCGATATCGAGCAGTTCTGCCCGCGTCACCTTCCCGACCTTATCGGCCTTCGGGTTCGCGGCACCCTTCGCCACTTTCGCCTTCTGCTTCAGCAGCGTCGCGGCCGGCGGCGTCTTCAGGATGAACTCGAACGACCGGTCGTTGTAGACCGTCACGATGACGGGGATCGTCGTCCCCTTCATCTCTTTCGTCGCGTCGTTGAAACGCTGCACGAACTGCCCGAGGTTGATCCCGTGCGGACCAAGCGCCGTACCAACCGGCGGAGCCGGGGTCGCGGAACCACCCGTGATCTGAATTTTGACCTGCGCGGTCACTTGCTTTGCCATGATCGTCCTGTTTCCGACTCGTTCCCGGCGGCCCGCACTGTTCTAGACAATACTGTCCCGTACGCGCCGCACTCACTGCTCGACTCACCGCTCCCGGCCCAGCCCCACGCACTTCGTGAGGCCGCCAGTCACACGCGCTCCATCTGCCAGTATTCAAAATCGACCGGTGTCGATCGACCGAGAAACTCGATCATCACCGTCACCCGGCCGCTCGTCTCGTCGATCGTACTCACCGAACCTTCGTAGCTTTCGAACGTCCCCTCCTTGATCTTCACCCGATCGCCCACCACAAACCCGACCTTGATCTTCGGGGCCGCGGCTTCTTCCTTCTTCTGCACTTCCAGACCCAGCATCCGCCGGATTTCCTCGTCCTTCATCGGAATCGGCTTGCCATTCGCCCCGGTGAAGTCGCCCACCCCGCTCGTTTCCCGAACGAGGAACCAGACCTCATCGTTCAGGATGCACTGCACCATGATGTAACCAGGGTACAGCTTCCGCTCGGTAATTCGCTTCTTTCCCGACTTCGTCTCCGCAATCCGTTCCGTCGGGATGATGATCTCGCCGAAGTAAGGCTCCAGCCCATCCCGCTTGATCTTCCGCAGCAGATTGTCCCGAATCGTTCGCTCCCGGTTGCTCGTCACCTTGAGCACGTACCAGTGCATCTCGTTCGATTCGGAACCACCCGTGGGGTCCACCGCTGTCTCGGTCATCGCCATCCGACCACCCTTCTCCGATCCGTCCCGAACCTGCCCGGCCCCGGCCCCACCTGGAGCCCCGCCCTCGGGGGACGGCTACACCACCTGCAGCACGCCAATCGCCGACAACAGCTTCATCCAGACGAAGTCGTACACGTAGAGCACGATCGCGAACAGAAACATCGTCGCCACGACGACGACCGTCGCCCGGTACACTTCGCCGCGACTCGCCCACGTCACCTTACTCAGCTCGCCATCAACGGAGATCAGAAACTCCGCAAACGGCGAATGATGAATCACCCGAAATGCAAACCAGCCGCCAATCGCCCCAATCAGTGCCGGCACTCCGTACCGGACGTACGGGCCATAGCTGATCAGTACGGTCTGTGACAGCGAATACGCGCCGAGCGCCACGGTCAGAAAAATGACCGCCGCCGTCAACTGCCGAACCAGCTTCCCCTGATTCCGCTTGTACAGCGAAACCGCCGCCAGGTCGGACCACAAGGATGTCGTTTGCGCTCGGGCCATAACTCGCTGCGTCCAGAAGTCCCTGCTGCATCTCACAAATGCCGGATCGTCCGGCACTGCCTCGGGACGCCCCATCAACCCCGATGGAGACCCCCCACGTCCACTCACCTTTACGCCAACCTTCACCGCGATCCGCCGTCATCTTCCGGCGTCCCGGCACACACTCGTTCCGTTTCAGCATCGTTCCGTTTCAGCACGGGCGGAGGGACTCGAACCCCCAACCTGTGGATTTGGAATCCACTGCTCTGCCAATTGAGCTACACCCGTATTCCTGTCGGCCGTGTCTCTGCTTGGCGGCCATCCACTTCGAACCCGCGATCCGCTCATCGCAGGCAAGCCCTGCGGCCAGCCTACTTCTTTCGCGATTCCTTGTGGATCGTGTGCTTCCGCAGCTTCGGGCAGTACTTTTTCAGTTCCAGCCGCTCCGTGCCGCGAGTCTCTTTCGAGGTGCGGTAATTCCGCTGACCCGATTCACTGCATTCCAGCCAGACATACTCGCGAGGCATGCTCAAACCCTCTCGACAATAATCCGGCCTGCACCGCAACCGCACAGCAGCCAGAATACCGCAGTTCCGAAACCATCGACAGCAGCCAACCAGCGCCCACACCAAGGCGCTTTTGCCCTGCCCTCAAACAACCCGACCTCCCACCCGGCCTGCGCCGGGCGGGAGGTGGTTCAGCTTCCGTCCTAACCACATCAGCACTTCGAACCTGCCAGTCCCAGCCGATTTCCCGGCGGGCTCAACCAGAACCGAGGCTCGAACTACTTCAGAATCTTCGTCACAACGCCCGAACCCACCGTCTTGCCACCCTCACGGATAGCGAACCGGCTCTGGGCATCCATGGCGATCGGCGTGTAGAGCTCAATTTCCAGCTCGACGTTGTCGCCCGGCATACACATGTCCGCGCCACCCATCAGCGTCGCCGTCCCGGTGACGTCCGTCGTCCGGAAGTAGAACTGCGGGCGATAGCCGTTGAAGAACGGCGTGTGACGGCCGCCTTCTTCCTTGCTCAGCACGTACACCTTCGCGGTGAACTTGCTGTGCGGATTGATGGCCTTCGGCGCACACAGCACCTGACCACGCTCGATATCCGCACGCTCCACACCGCGGAGCAGCAACCCGACGTTGTCCCCGGCCTGAGCCTGGTCCATCGTCTTGTTGAACATTTCGACCCCGGTGCAAACCGTTTCCACCGTCGGCTTCAGTCCGACGATTTCCAGCTTGTCGCCGACTTTGCAGACACCCTGCTCGATACGACCCGTGGCAACCGTACCACGACCCTTGATCGAGAAGACGTCTTCGACGGCCATAATCATCGGCTTGTCGGTCTCACGCTTCGGCTCGGGGATGTAGGCATCCAGCGCGGCGAGCAGCTCATCGATGCACTTCGCCGCTTCCGGATCGGCTCCACGGGCTTCGAGGGCCGCCTTCGCGTTGCCGCGAACGATCGGAATCTCATCGCCAGGGAAGTCGTACTTGTTCAGCAGGTCGCGAATTTCCATCTCGACCAGCGACAGCAGCTCTTCGTCGTCGACCAGGTCGCACTTATTGAGGAACACCACGAGACGGGGCACGTTCACCTGGCGAGCCAGGAGGATGTGCTCACGCGTCTGGGGCATCGGACCGTCAGCGGCCGACACCACGAGGATCGCGCCGTCCATCTGGGCGGCACCGGTGATCATGTTCTTGATATAGTCGGCGTGGCCGGGACAGTCGATGTGGGCGTAGTGCCGACCGGCCGTCTCGTATTCGACGTGCGAAACGGCGATCGTCACCGTCTTCGTTTCGTCGCGCACCGTACCGCCCTTGGCGATATCGGCATACTCCTTGAACTTGGCCAAACCCTTGTGCGACTGCGTGGCCAACAGAGCCGCCGTCGTCGTCGTTTTCCCGTGGTCAATGTGGCCGATCGTCCCCACGTTGACGTGAGGCTTGGTCCGCACGAAGACTTCCTTAGCCATCGCTACTCCCTGTCGACTAAAAACTACCCGTGTGAATGAACCCTGAAGATCGGCTTCGCGACCACCATGGCCGCGATTTGATTCGCTCGTGCATCGCCCGCCAGGCACCCCCGACGTGCTTCACCCTGCTGCCCGTTCTTCGGCGCTACCGTTCCGCCGCGATTCCAGGCCGCCTGGCCAGGCTTCGCACCCTAATCGATTCCGTCCTGAAGCTGCTAATGGGACTCGAACCCATGACCTCGTCCTTACCAAGGACGTGCTCTACCAACTGAGCTACAGCAGCGATCTCATCCTGATTTCGTTGCCATGGCCCGGCCGCAAACCCCTGCGGAGACCACGCCCAACCCACAAAATGCGAGGCCACGGAAACAATGTGTCCGTGGCCGCATCGTGCGGAGTTCCGCAGCTTAGCAATCTGATTTGGAACACGCCAGTGAGTTTTGCTCTCGTTCCAAACGACTTTTGGCGAAACTCCATTTTTCTGCAACCGTCCGCCCCACAGCAGACTGCGAGGCGGTGATCTTTTTATGGGACGGCCGGTGAATTCTCGATGGAAACCCGAAGCGTCACCCGAGAAACACCGCACCAGAGGATGATGCACCAGTCGACTCGAGGCTCTGCCCCAGACCCGGTCAGTTATCCCTCACAAGCCGAGAGGGCAATCAACCGGCGGGCGACGCAACCGCCTCGCTGCGGCCGAGCACCAGCCGGAGATCAGTCCCACAGCAGCCGAAGGACCCGACCTTAGCCCGGATCAATCCGTCTTCAGACCGGCCTGACGTGAAGAGCGGGCGATGGGAATCGAACCCACACTACCAGCTTGGAAGGCTGGGACTCTACCATTGAGCTACGCCCGCAATCGACCGGCACACCCGACTCGCCGGCAACTCCGTTTCCTCAACCTATCAATCTGGCTCGCCCCGTGCGAATCAATCGCCGCAAGTTCACTTGGAGCCGGGGCGCCCCCGAGGCCGCGGCATTTGGCCGCAACTTGAACCATCGCAACGACTTCCGAGCCATTTTCAGTGGGGGATGTAGGATTCGAACCTACGAAGGCAGAGCCACCAGATTTACAGTCTGGC
Source organism: Planctomycetaceae bacterium (assembly GCA_027489895.1). Taxonomy (GTDB): domain Bacteria; phylum Planctomycetota; class Planctomycetia; order Planctomycetales; family Planctomycetaceae; genus JAIXZD01. Next base: position 6,586 of record JAIXZD010000358.1, on the reverse strand, counting down.
CCATTTGACCACTCTGGAAATCCCCCATTGGATTTCACTCGTCTTCACCCGGAAGGTCTTACCCAGGTGATCTTTCCCGCTTATCTTCACTGATTGCAACCGACAACAGTCGTCGCTCGCAATTCGTCCCGTCGTTATCGGCAGTTTCGGGGCGATTCCACTCTGACTTTTGCCCTAAAACCCATTCCTATCCGCACCAGCCCATCGCATCCCGACAGTTACTGACGGCCAACTGCTCGCCTCGGATCGCCTGGCAGGCTGGCAAGAGCTAGCGGTGGGAGTTGAACCCACAACCCCCGGTTTACAAAACCGGTGCTCTGCCATTGAGCTACGCCAGCGGCATCCGTCGCCCCAGTCCTGAGCAGGCTGGTCGCCAACGCAGGCACGCAGTCGAGGCCGCCGAGCGACGTTTTCAATTCGGGCCAAAACCCACGCCAATCCGCGAACCGGGCATCATACCGCGGACCGGCTCGCTTGCAAGCAAACTTTTCCGACTCGATCGATCCATTCCTCGGACAGGACAGCCAGCAGCGGGGCAGGGTTCACTCCCAGCGCCTGCGAGGGGCCGTGACAAGGGGGTCGCCACCAAAAATCTCAGTTGCCGCCAACGGGGGGATTTGCGATTCCGTAAGAACTGATGAAGCCCAGTGGGATAGGCTTCCAGCCTGTCGGTTTCGATCCCGAATCTCCGGAAGATTGACAGGCTGGAAGCCTATCCCACGACAGATCAGATCCGCTGAGGCGGGTGGCATAAAGATCGCGAGCTGTTTGTGACGAATGCTCTGGCCGATTCCGGCGAATTGCTCGACAGCACTGGCGACGCCAGTGTGGTGGAGATGGTGCGCCGGGGCGACCGTGACGCGTTCGGGATTCTGGTCCAGCGGTACGAGCGGCGGTTGCTGTCGGTCCTGGGGCGATTTGTCTCCGATTGGGACCTGGCCCGCGACCTGTCGCAGGAAACGTTCCTGCGGGCGTTCGAGCGTTTGGATCAGTTCGACCCATCCCGGCGATTTGGGCCCTGGCTGTTCCAGATCGGGGTTAATCTCGCGCTCGACTTCAGCCGGAAGAAGAACAAGAAGCGGAAGCTCTGGTTGTCGCTGTTTTCGGACAGCCGGTCGGAGACCCCGCCCGACCCGGCCTCAGCCGATCCGCGGCCTGGTCAGGACCTCGCCCAAGAGGTGCGGCATGTTCTGGCGATGCTTCCCGAACAGCATCGAACGGTACTGGTTCTGCGCGATTTGGAAAACTTTTCAACGTCGGAAATCGCGGCGATCCTGCATCGCAAAGAGGCGACGGTCCGTTGGAAGCTGTCGGAGGCGCGGGATCGCTTTCAGCGGTTATGGGAACAGCGGGCCGGGGCAGGTACGGGCCAGTTAGCGAATTCCCAGCAAGACAGTGCAGGGAGAGACTCGATTGCGGCAGAGGGGATCTCTGACGCGGACGAGGCGACGGAAGCTGGCGAGTCGAGCGACGATTCACGCGAGATGCGCCGGCCTCGCATGGGGCCTGGTCAGCGATCAGACGATTGATGCGGATGTGAGACCTGAATCATGGATGGCGGCAGGTGATGTCAGTGGCGAACGACGGTGACGGATGACGGCGAGTGGTGTGGTGTTCTGGCGGGATGAGGGTTCAGGTTATGTGGTCGCAACTGAGTTGCCGTCGTTTCCGGAAGCTGTTGGCGCTGCATGCCGGGTCGGACTTGACCGCGGACGAGCAGGTGTCCGTCGAGCGGCATATGGCGGCCTGTCCGTCGTGCCGGTCGCATTTCTCCGGCTTGAGCGATAGTCAGACGGTGCTGCAGCGGGCCAGCGTGCTGCGGTTGATGGCGCAGTCACAGTCCTCCGCCACTGCCACAGCCACCACGAATGGGGGGGCGGGTTCCGGCTCTCTCGGTGATCAGATGTCTGGGCACTCTTCGCTGTGGGGCGCGGTTCGCGAGCGTCTGCCTGTTGTGGAAGGGCCGATGCCGCTGCGTGAGGGGCGGAGGCGATCGGGACGGGGCGAGTATGACCTGCGGAACTGGGCGGTGGCGGGGTTGTCGCTCGCCTGCTGCGTGATGTTGACGCTGGTGCTGCAGACGATCCCGGGGGGCAAAGCCCTGTCGACGGCTGATCGCACGGCCGGTGTGCAGGCCCCGGTCGTGCCGGTGATTGTGCCGCCTCAGGCGACGGCACCGGAATCGGTGCTCGGGAAGCGGGCGAAGCCGGTGGAGTGAGGGCGGCGGGGGAAGCCCTATGGCTTCCGCTCCAAGGCGGGGGGAAGCGTCACCGCTTCCGCGACTCGACACGGCGGAAGCCTCACGGCTTCCGCTACGGGAGCTAGGCGAGTTCGGCGATGGGGGTGCCGCGGGCGAGGGGCAGGGGGCGGCCGGCCGGGTCGTTGAAGTGCAGGGTGTGGTCGATGCCGAGGTACCGGTAGACCGTGGCGAGAAAATCGTGCGGATCGAGGGGTCTGGAACTGGGGCGTGCCCCGATGTTGTCGGTCGCGCCGATCACCTGCCCCATCGGCATTCCGCCACCCGAGACGAGGATCGACATGGCGCTCGGCCAGTGGTCGCGGCCGATCTTGCCGTTCTGGAATTCGAGCCTTGGCGTGCGTCCAAACTCGCCGGTAACGATCACCAGTACGTCGTCCGACAGTCCGCGATCGTGCAGGTCGTCGAGCAACGTGGCGAGGATGTGGTCGGTGCGGGGGAGGCGGCCGCGCATCGCCGTGAGCAGGTCCCAGTTGACGGCGTGGTCGTCCCAGTTGTGGATGCTCGTGCCATCGACATAGCCTGGGTCGTTGATCGAAACGAACCGGACGCCCGCCTCAACCAGTCGCCGCGCGGTGAGGGCGGTCTGGCCGAACCCCTCGCCATACTTCGCGCGGACCTTGGGGTCTTCCCGATTCAGGTCGAAGGCGCGGGCCGCGGCACCGGTCGTCAGAATTTCGACGGCCCGGCGGTTGAAGTCGTCCATCACGCTCATCGCTCCGCCCTGGTCCAGTTCGCGGCGGAATCCGTCGAGCGAACGGTGGAGGGAGAGGCGGTCTTCGAGCCGCTGGGTGGCGACTTCCAGGTGGGAATCGCGGAGTCCCCCGTTGACGACGGGGACGCGGTGCGTGCCGCTCCAGTAGCCTTCGGAAATCGAAGGGGCGTAGTCGGGTCCATTGGCGATCACGCCGCCCACCGCCACGGCCGCCGGGATCCCTACCCGGCTGCCCGAGAGCAGGCGATTGGCGACGGCCCCCACCTGCGGATAGTGCGATTCGTAGGTGGTGCCGGCTTTGAGCTGGCCGTATCCGCTGAGAAACCGGCGGTGTCCGGCGAAGTGATCGGCTTCGTCATGCGTGACGGACCGGATCAGTGTGAACCGGTCGGCCCGCTGCGCCTGCAGCGGAAAGAACTCGCTGATCTCGATGCCGGGGACGTTTGTTGCGATCGGGTTGAACGGCCCGCGAATCTCGGCGGTTGCGTGCGGCTTGAGGTCGTACGTTTCGAGGTGACTGGGGCCGCCATGCAGGAAGAACAGGATCACCGATTTTTTGCGACCAGACGCCGTCGCGGCGATGCTCTCGCGGTGGAGCAGATCTCCCAATGAGAGGCCACCCAGCCCCAGAAACGCCGCGCGGAGAAACTGCCGGCGCGTTGGGTTGAGAAACGCATCCTGACCGGCGAGCTGAAACATAGACGCGGTCCCGAACGATGGGGGGCGGAACAACCCGGTGAACTGATCAATCGGTTGTTATGAGAGAGTATCTGTTGTGGTCGTTGTCTAAGTCAAACGGAATGCGCTGACGGAGCGCGAGTGGTGGGCGCTTCCGGCTGTTGGGGTAGGGGGAGGTAAGGGGGGCGTTTTTGGCGGGGCGGGCGTTGGGGGGAAGCGTCACCGCTTCCGCTACAAGACGTGGCTTGGGCTACTCACCGGGGACGGGTTGGGTGTGGACGGCGAGGGGGCCTTCGGTTTTGCCGTAGAGGAACTCGAGCTGCAGCAGGTTCTTCCGCATGAGCGGTTCGATGAACGTGGGGAGGTAACCGGTGGGCTGCAGGTGGTCGCCGCCGCGCAGGTTGAAGATGTCGTGGATGATCACCTCGGCCCGCTCCATGTCGTAGCCGGTGATCTCGCTGATCTGCGAGACGCGGCGTTTCCCATCCGCAAAGCGGGTGATCTGGACGATCACGTTGATCGCGGACGAGATCTGGCGGTGAATCGAGGCGACGGGCAGGTCGACCGCCATGAGCACGAGCACTTCGAGCCGCTTGATCACCTCCTCCGAGGTATTGGCGTGGATCGTGGTCATGCTGCCATCGTGGCCGGTGTTCATCGCCTGCAGCATGTCGATCGCTTCACCGGACCGGCATTCGCCTACGAGAATTCGGTCGGGCCGCATGCGGAGTGCGTTCTTGACGAGGTCGCGAATCGTATACGCCCCGGCCCCCTCCACGTTGGCGGGCTTGCTCTCGAGCGTCACCACGTGGTCCTGGTGCAACTGGAGTTCGGTCGTATCCTCGATGGTGACGATCCGCTCTTTGGCGGGGATAAAGCTCGACAGGACGTTGAGCAGCGTCGTCTTGCCGGTTCCGGTTCCGCCCGAAACGAGAATGTTCTTGCGGTCGATCACGCAGGCGCGGAGAAACATCGCGGCGGCCGAGGGGATCGAGCCCAGTTCGACCAGATCGTCCATCGTGAGGCGACGGAGTGGAAACTTGCGGATGGTGAGGCAGGGGCCGCGGATCGCGATGGGGGGGATCACAGCGTTGACGCGGGAGCCATCGGGCAGACGGGCATCGACCAGCGGCTGGCTTTTGTCGATGCGGCGGCCGACCTGGGCGACGATCCGCTCGATGATCGACTCGGTCACCTTATCGGTGATGAACCGGCGGCCGGAGAGTTCGAGCACGCCATCGCGCTCGACGAAAATCTGGTCGCTGCGAACGACCATGATCTCGTTGATCGTCGGGGCGCGGAGCAGGTCCTGCAGCGGGCCGAACCCGAAGACGGTGTCTTTCAGGTCCTTTTTGAGGGTTCGCAGGATGAGGTACTTGCGAAGCTCCTGGTGGAGGTGCGGCCGCACGAGCGGGAAAACGGCGGCGAACTCGTGTTCGACCTTCTGGATGCGGGTGGACAGGTCGGGCAGGGTGCTCAGCGCGAGCCGTTCGCGGACGAAAAAGAGCAGGCTGTGGAGTTCGGTTTCGCGTTCCGGGACGAGCGTGGCGGGGACATCGAACTCGTTGGGCGTGAGGGCGGCGAACTGGTCGTACTCGCCGGGGCCACTTTCGAGAATCAGTTGATTGACGAGGTAGTCGCGGAGGGTCAGCCCCGAGACTTCTTCCAGCAGGGGATCGTTCTGCGGCGTGAACAGCTTCATCTCACGGCAGATATCCTCGATGTTGTTCTCAAGCAGCAGAATGCTCTCGGGATTGCCGACACGGTTGGCTTCCAGCTCATAGAGGTCGAGCCGTTCGAGCAACTGCTTGTGAATCTTGAGTTCCAGCCCGGCCATGACCGAGCGGAGATGCGCTTCAAGCTGCTGGCGGCTGATCGCAGCGGCCTGCTCAACCTCGAACGAGAGGGTAAAGGGCCAGATGCGAACGGCCTGGCCGCCATCGAACTCGATCGACTGGCCGCCCAGAACCTCCTTGTCGCCGACGAGACAGCCGTTGATGCCGATGTTTCGCAAGAGGAGCTTGCCACCCGAGCGGGTGACGACGGCATGCCGCTTGGAAACCAGCGGGCTGGCGAGGACAACCTCGTTCGAGGAGTCGCGGCCGATGTGGATTTCGGTCGCCTGGACTTCGACGAAGTTCCGGCGACTGTCGTGAATGCGATTGAACCAGACTTTCACGGAACAGACCGCCCCTCTACTTGCTCCCGCCAACGCTCGGTTTTCGGGTGAGGGCGGGGCAAGTCAAAAGTCAAAAGGCAAAAGTCAAAAGTGACGGCACGTTCTGTTGTTCCCGTCGCCGATGCCGAGGCAGTCGTCGCTTTACGACCCGCCGGCTTTCTGAGCACCGGTTTCGGGGTGGAGCAGCACCTGGGCCTGCTGGAAGTTGTTCATCCGCAGCAGTTCGGCGAGGCGCTGGCCCATTTCGTCGAGATTGCCGTTGGTCACCTTGATGGCGATCGCCATCACGTTTTCCTGTTGCGACTGCATGCCGGCAGCCTTCATCACCTCGACACTGCCGACGCGGTTACCGAGTGCAAGGATGCGGAAGGGACCTAGAATTTCCGAGCCGCTACCGGCGGGCCGCTGAGCGCCGCCGTCGGGATTGACGGGCAATGGCGCGGAGTACTTGGGGACGAGAAACGAGACGAGATCGCCGGCGCTGGCGAGTGAGGCGACGAATGTCCGCGTATCGACGGGAATCCACATCACCCGCTCGTTCTCGCCCAGCAGCTTTTTGACATCGAGGGCCGCGGGCGTGCGGACATCGAGCCGCAGCAGCACTTCGCCCGGCTGGTAACTTCGCGGTGCGGTCATGCCCGCGACCGTGTGCCGCTCGCTGAATTTGTAAGCCGCCTGTTCGAGATACCCGACGTTGACGGCGGGGATTTCGATGGGCGCGAAGTCGGCTTCCTGGAGCACGTCTCCCGCATTGATG
>JAIXZD010000416.1 GCA_027489895.1 Planctomycetaceae bacterium | reverse complement strand
GAACTGGTCCCCATCGAGAACGCTGCGATGGACGGACGAACCGTCGTCCAGTGGAACAAGGACGACCTCGACGACCTCGGCATTCTGAAGGTCGACTGCCTTGCCCTCGGCATGCTCACCGCGATCCGGAAATGCTTCGACCTGGTCGAGAAATCGACGGGCCGGGCACTGACTCTGGCCGACGTGCCGGAGGGCGACCCGCAGGTCTACGAGATGATCTCGCAGGCCGACACGATGGGCGTGTTCCAGATCGAAAGCCGGGCCCAGATGTCGATGCTGCCCCGGCTTAAACCCCGCTGCTACTACGACCTGGTCATTGAGGTCGCCATTGTTCGGCCGGGGCCGATTCAGGGACAGATGGTCCACCCGTACCTGCGCCGCAGGGCGGGCGAGGAACCGGAAACCTATCCCAACGAAGCGATCCGGAAGGTGCTGCACAAGACGCTCGGCGTGCCGCTCTTTCAAGAGCAGTGCATGCAACTGGCGATTGTCGCGGCCGGGTTCACTCCCGGAGAGGCCGACCAGCTCCGCCGCGCCATGGGGGCCTGGCGGAGACCGGGAATCATCGACCAGTTCCGCAGGAAACTTTTGGATGGCATGCGGGCCCAAGGCCTCGAAGGCGATTTTGCCGAGCGTGTCTTCCAGCAGATTCGCGGGTTTGGCGAGTACGGCTTTCCCGAATCGCACGCCGCAAGCTTCGCGCTCCTCGTGTATGTCTCGGCCTGGCTGAAGCATTACCACCCGGCTGAGTTCGCCGCCGCCGTCATCAACAGCCAGCCGATGGGGTTCTACGCGCCCTCGCAACTGGTCCGCGATGCCCGCGCGCATGGCGTGGATGTGCTGCCGATGGACGTCAATCACGGGGGCTGGGACTGCACGATTGAAACGGGACGCCTGAGGCTGGGCCTCCGGTTGATTTCTGGCCTGCAAGAGGCGTCTGCCCGGAAGATCGAAACCGTGCGAGACGCGAGTGGGCCGTTCCTGTCTCTGCCCGATTTCAACCGTCGAACTGGCCTAGCCAAACCGCAGCTCGAACTGCTCGCCGAAGCCGATGCGCTCGCTGGCCTGCACCCCAGCCGCAGGCAGGCCGTCTGGAGCACTCTGGCCGTCCGCCCCAAGCCGAAGCAGAAGACACTGTTCGATGATCTGTCCCCCGAGCCGGAACCACCGATCACCTTGCCTCTGATGCGGCCCGAAGAAGAGGTTCATGCCGACTACCGCACGACCGGCCTGTCGCTGCGGGCGCATCCCGTCTCGTTCCATCGCGAGTTGCTGGCTTCGCTCGGCGCTGTCACCTCGGCCGCGCGGGCAGAGACCGCGCACGGCACGCCGGTCACCGTCGCCGGGATTGTGTTGATCCGCCAGCGCCCGTCCACGGCCAAGGGGATCACGTTCGTCACGCTCGAAGACGAGACCGGCACCGCCAATCTCGTGATTCACCCCGACACCTGGACCCGCTACCGCAAAATCACGCGGCATTCCCAGGCCTGGATCGTCCACGGCGACCTCGAACGGCGCGACACGGTGATCCACGTCGTCGTGCGGAACGTCGACGACCTGACCGCACGCCTCGCAGCCCCGCCGATGAAATCCCGCGATTTTCGCTAGGGCGGCGGTCGCGATCTGTGGGATCGGCTTCCAGCCTGTCAGTTCGCACTCGTGGTGCGACACCGTAAGGCACAGGGGTAGCGGAAGTCGTGAGACTTCCGGCAAAGCGGGTTCACGGTCGGGGGAAATCTCACGACTTCCGCTACATCGCTGCACCGACGCAACCCCCGTCTTCAAGCGTGTTACACCACTCGGAATGCCCGAAAACTCGACAGTCTGGAAGCCGATCTCACGAAAAATCACCCCCGCTAGGACACCGTTCGCAATTTGTGGCGAGACAACTCTGTCAAACACGCCGTCAGTCAAACGCGCACCGTTAATCGCCGACCGTCAAACGTCACAGACTTTGAAGCGGAGCATAACTTGCCTTTCCTTCGCATCTTTGCGTCTTCGTGTGAATGAGCACCACACCATCGACGCATCCCAAAGAACGCCCCACGCCGCACTCGACTTGCTCGAATGCGGCGCGGGGAATTTCAGTACGCGAGGCGATTCACAACCAACCAGGGATCGTTACCACGGGTAGTTCGTGTCCCGGTTGTAGCTGGCCGGTCCCGGGTGATACCACGGGGCGCGGTAGCTGTAGTACGGGAAGCGATAGTGGGCGTGATCCGAGTGTCGGTGGAAGCCCGGACCGAAGTGATACTCGTGCGGGTTGGACGAGAACGCCCCGGCCCCGCCACCAAACGCCGCGTTCACGCTGGCCCCCGGATCGCCCACACCGGCTCCATAACCGGCCCCATCATATCCAGCCGGACCATAAGCCACCGGACCGTAGCCAACCGCGCCATATCCGACCGGACCCGAGACCGCACCCGCATGTCGGCCGCGGTTGCAGCCACAACCCGAACCGCCCGCTGGGGCGCCGTACGCCACAGGACCGTAAGCGGCCTGCCCGGCCCCATAATCCACAGGCACCGGGCCGTAGACGGCGCCCGCACCGCCACCAGAAGCCAGCGCCAAACCAGCGGCCGGCCCCGAACCGGGATAACCACCACGGCTCCAGTTGTAGGGCTGACCCACGCGCATCCCGCTGGCGACATGTCCGCCCGGTCCCCACGACGCCCCATTCGTGCCATGCAGCGGCAACGTGTTTGGGAACTTCGGCTTGTAATACGCCTCCAGCAGGTTTTCGCCCTTGGTCTTGTCTTTGGGATCAACTCCCGACCGCGCTGAGGGCGGAATGAAGACCGGAATCTGCTTGTAGTTTGTGTAAGACGTCGCGGCAGGCGAGGTATACGCCGGAATTGGAGCGGCCGGACCATTCTCGATCACCACCCCTCCGGGCGGCACCGCCTCAACGGGAGGAACCGCCGGAACCGGCGGAACCGGCGGAACCGGCGGAACCGGCGGAACCGGCGGTTGCGGAACGCCATAGGGGACCAGCGGGCTACCCGGCACGCCCGGCACTGCATTCGGCGCGGGAGCAGCGAGACCCGGGTCGACGCCCGGAACCTGCGCCTGCAGGTTCGCGCCTTGCGACAGACCCAGAGCCGCCAGCAAGGCCAGGCTGCGGCCTGTGATCGGGAAACGTTTCATGGACAAAGGCTCCAATAGGGGACGGACAAGGGGCGGCCCAGGGACCAGGGCCAGCGTCGCAGTCCCGGTGGGGATTGCGAATCAGGACTGGTGTCGGGGCCAGACCATCGAACCCGATGCCCAGGCGGTCTGTTGCAGGCCGTTCAACGGGATGGAACACCGCAGCCGCTTTTGAACGTCATTCCGACTCGCCGTGGTGTCGATGAAAACTTAGCTCACGGATTGGCACGACTTGAGAAAACCGGACTGCCAACTTCCATTTTCTTTGGAAAACCTGCGCGATCGTTCGCGACGATCCCGTCGCGACGGACTGTCTTGAGATAGCAGTCACTCCCGGCGATCCACTTGCGACGTCATCTCTCCAAACCTGCGCGAAAGCGGTTGACTTTCGACGATACCAAGATTGTCCCGGTTCGCCTTTCGGAGCCTGGCAACGCCCGCCGGATTGATCGCGATCTCCTTCGCCGTTCCGGTTCGACTCACTTAGGAATGAGACCATGCCGGCGAGCACGCTCCTGACCGTCGCCCTGACTCTGTCACTCGGACAGGTTCCGTATCAGTCGCAGGGTTCCTACTCAGCCGGTGCCCCGGCGGGTGCCGAAGCCAGCCTCCCCGCCTCGGCGACGGGCGGCCAGTACGGTCACGAAGACCTCTACCCCTACGACGCCTACGACAACTGGGTCCACGGGCACTTCCAGGAAATCCCCGCCTACCGCGGCTACCACTTCTTCCGCCCCTACAACTACCGGAACCTGCTGTCGCAGTCGCAGATCTCCGGCGGCTGGGGCAACTCGCCGCAATTGCCCTACAGCCACGAGTACTTCTGGAAGAAGTCCCACCAGCAGCAGCAACAGCAGGCGCAGCCCTATCAGGGGGGCTATCCCGCCCCGACGTATCAGGCTCCGCAGCCCCTCCCCTATGCTCCGGCCCAGCCTGTTCCCTACGGCCTGCCGACCACCCGCCTCAGCCCGGTCACGTCCGCTCCCGACTTGAACCCGACCCTGCAGGGTGTGCCCGCTCAAGTCGGCCCGGCCATCGACCCGGCCGTGTACCAGGGAGGCCGCGATCAGCAGTATCGGAACCGCGTCCGCCGCGAACTGTTTGAAGTGCCCGCCCAAGGCCCTTCGCTCGGCGAATAAAGGTCCGAGCACTTCGGCCTCCCGCCTGCCAACCCGTATTCACCCCGCGCACCGGGGCGAACCATACCCCCCTCATGGTTCGCTTCGGTGCGTTTTTCACTCTTTGACCCGTCGAATCGCCCCCGCCCGCGTTGCAATCTCCGCAGACCTGACACCTCGTCACACTGTTCGCGATTCAATCTGCGCAATCGCCCATTGGCATGCCTCGCGCACCGCAGCGTGAGGATGAGTCAGCCCCTCCCGCAGCGCAGGAAGTGCCGAATGATCGCCACGGTTCCCCAGAACCACGGCCGCGTTCCGCTGCAGTCCCTCCAGCCTGGGCCGATCGAGCGGCGTCCCTCGAAACCGGGCCTTGAACTGGCCGTCATCCAGTCCGAGCAGTTCGAGTGCATCCAGGTGCGACAGGTCGGACCGCGCGGCCATGGCCGGGTCGCTGGCCTGCGGGGCCTTCCGGTTCCAGGGGCAGACTTCCTGACAGATGTCGCATCCAAACAGCCAGTCGCCGAGGCCTGGTTTGACGTCATCAGGAATCGTCCCGCGATGTTCGATCGTCCAGTAGGCAATGCATTTCCGGGCATCGAGCACATACGGCTCGGGAAAGGCATCCGTCGGACAGGCGTCGAGGCAGCGCGTGCAGGTACCGCAGTGCGAGGCAGCAAACTGCCGGTCGGCGGGGAGATCGAGATCGGTCACAATCGCCGCGAGAAACAGCCAGCTTCCGAGCTTCCTGTTGATCAGCAGGGTGTTTTTTCCGAACCAGCCCAGCCCCGCGAGGCGCGCAAAGTCGCGTTCGAGCAGCGGAGCCGTGTCGACAATTCCGCGCGCGACACACCCCGGGCGTTCAGCCGCCAGCCAGTCGCACAGCGAGCGCAACCGCTGCCGCAGGATGTCGTGGTAATCACGCTCGATCTGCGCATACCGGGCCACACGGCCCGTGGAGTTGGAGTTGGAGTTGGAGATCGGGGCGGTGTTGCCTGCATCCTTTGAATTGTTGTGATAGTTCATCGCCAGCATCACGACCGAGCGTGCCCCGTCGAGCACGCCGCGCGGGTGGGCATACGCCTCGCGACGCGTTTCGAGATAGCTCATGCCGGCGGCATGGCCCGCGTCCAGCCAATCCAGAAACCGGGGATACGTGGGAGGGGTGACCGCGGGGGCGAACCCACACAGGTCGAACCCGGCTGTTCGGGCCGCCTCGCGAAGCCGTTCAGACAGACTCTCGGTGGCCAAGGCCGAGTCATGGGGGGGATTGCTCGCCATGCAAAGGAGTGTACCGCCCAATGCACGGGAAGTGGTTGCGAGTTGCAGTCGACAGTGCGTGGCGAGCCGACTTTGCCTGGCGAGAAACGGTGGCGGTTATTCGTCGAATGGCTCCGGGCGCTGACGCTTCCGGCTCACTGGTGTTTGACAGGGCTCTGGCAAGTTGCGACGGCACATGCGGGGGCGCTGCCAAATGGCCTGGGGCGTGGGGCGCTTCAAAACGCCTGTTCACTTCGCGCCGCAGGTCTTGTCTGCCATCTTGGTGGACCCGTGGGTACGCGTGCGTGCCCGCTGCTCGCCCGCCCGCTCTCCTTCAGACCATGCAAGGCCTTCCGAATGCTTCCCGAACAGATCGCGACCGAACTGGGAATCGCTTTTCCGCAGTTGCAGAAAGGCTACCTGAACCTCGTCTGCCGGACCGGAAACCTGCTGTTCATTTCCGGGCATGTCAGCACCCTCAAAGGCAAAGTCGGTGCGAACGTGACGACCGAGCAGGGGTACGAGGCCGCGAAGGAGTGCGCGACGAAAATCCTGCAGTCGATCAAGCAGTTTCACGGCAGCCTCAACGGGCTCAAGGTGATCAAGCTTTTGGGCTGTGTGAACACCACGCCTGAATACACCGACCAGCATCTGGTGATCAACGGGGCGTCGGATCTGTTCCACAAGATCTACGGCAAAGACGGCGACGGCTTCCACGCGCGGAGTGCTCTGGGGTTCGCCCAGTTGCCCACCGGCGCGGCCGTCGAGGTCGAAGCGATTTTTGAGGTGGTGGCGTAGAGTCTGTGGGAAAATCAGTGGGATAGGCTTCCAGCCTGTCAAAGGCCCACCTTTCCAGGGACGGAACTCGACAGGCTGGAAGCCTATCCCACGTCGTCCGTGTTGCCGTTATCGGCGTTGGCGGGTTGTTCCCGTCGCGCGCTCAGTTCATCTGCCCGAAGGTCTGTTCGTTCACCATGGCGTTGCTCAACCCCGATTACGCGAAGCTCAAGGCCGGTTATCTGTTTCCCGAGATTGGTCGGCGGGTCTCGAAGTTCGCCTCGGAAAACCCGCAGGCGAAAATCATCCGGCTCGGGATCGGCGATGTGACCGAGCCTCTGCCGCCCGCTGTGGTCGCGGCGATGCACACCGCGGTCGATGAACTCGCCGTGCGGTCTTCGTTCCGCGGGTACGGGCCAGAGCAAGGTTACGACTTTTTGCGGCAGGCGATTGTCGACAACGACTTCAAAGCCCGCGGCTGCGATATCGCAATCGACGAAGTGTTCGTCTCCGATGGCTCGAAGTGCGACACCGGCAACATCCTGGAGATCTTCGGGGCGGGGAACACCGTCGCGATCATCGACCCGGTCTATCCGGTCTACGTCGATACCAACGTGATGGCCGGCCGGACTGGTGCGGCCGACGAATCGGGCCGGTACGAAGGGCTGGTCTATATTCCCGTCACGGCCGAAAACAACTTCGTCCCCGCGCTGCCCGACCGCCCCGTCGATCTGATCTATCTCTGCTATCCCAACAACCCGACCGGAATGGTGGCGACGCGCGAAGAGCTGACCAAATGGGTCAACTACGCCCGGGCGAACGATGCGATCATCCTGTTCGATGCGGCCTACGAGGCATTCATCACCGACCCGGCCATCCCGCATTCGATCTATGAGATTCCCGGGGCGCGGGACTGCGCGATTGAGTTCCGCAGTTTTTCGAAGACGGCGGGCTTCACCGGTGTGCGGTGTGCGTTCACCGTCGTGCCGAAGACGGTCATGGCGAAAACACCCTCGGGCGAGAAGCAGCCGCTGCACCCGCTCTGGAATCGCCGCCATACCACAAAATTCAACGGGGTGTCGTATCCGGTTCAGCGCGGGGCGGAGGCGGTTTACAGCCCTGAAGGGAAGCAGCAGGTCAAGGCGCTGGTCAACTTCTACCTGACGAACGCGAAGCTGCTATGCGAGGCGCTCCGCTCGCTCGGCGTGAACGTGTTTGGCGGCGTGAACGCCCCTTACGTCTGGATGCAGACGCCCGGAGGCGAGGCGAGCTGGTCATTCTTCGACAAGCTACTCTCGAAGGCACACCTGGTCGGGACGCCCGGAAGCGGCTTCGGCGCGGCCGGGGAAGGATACTTCCGGTTAAGCGCGTTCAACAGCCGGGAGAACGTCGAAGAGGCGATCGCCCGGTTGAAGACGATGCTCGGGTAGGCTCGCCCGCGGCGAAAGACACGGTCACTTAAAGATCAGTCACATAAACATCAACCACAACAACTTCACCAGGGACGCTGTGGGGCCGACCTGATTTGTGGAAATGGGGATTGAAATGTCGGTGCGAAAAGTTGCGTTGGTGACGGGGTCGGCCACGGGGATCGGGCGGGCGACGGCGGTTCGGTTTGCGAAGCTGGGGTACGACGTCGTCGTCAACTACTCGCGGAGCGAAGCCGAGGCGAAGGAAACGCTGGCGCTGGTGGAAGCCGAAGGAGTCAAAGGGCTGCTCGTCGCCTGCAACATCGGGGACGACGCGGCCGTGAAGGCGATGTTCGCCACGATCGCCGCCACATTCGGCGGCCTGGATGTGCTGGTGAACAACGCCGGGACGACGTTCTTCGTCGACCACAAGAATCTGGACGAAATGTCGGAAGACAAGTGGGACCAGATCCTGCAAGTCAACGTGAAGGGAACGTTCTTCTGCATTCGCGCTGCAGCACCGCTGCTCAAGGCACGGGGCGGGAACATCGTCAGCGTCAGTTCGGTGGCGGGAATCAGCGGCGATGGCTCGTCGATCGCCTATGCGGCCAGCAAAGGCGCGGTCAACACGATGACCAAATCGCTCGCCAAATCGCTCGCTCCCGAGATTCGCGTCAACGCGGTCTGCCCCGGCCCGGTTGACACCCGCTGGCTGCGGGCGGTGATGACGGAAGACCAGCTGAAGGCCCGGACATCGAGCTTCCCGCTCCAGCGGCCGGCGACGCCCGAAGACATCGCTGAAGCAATCATCTACCTGGCAACCTCGACCACGCTGACGACGGGACAATGCCTCGTCGTCGACGGTGGTCGGACGATGTAATCCCACCCGAGCGATAACCGCCCTACGAAACGGCCCCGGCGAATCAGCGCGACTCAATCAACCGGCGGCAAGTTGGCGGCGTCGCCGTTTGAGGGTGTGCAGAAGTCCAACCACCGTTCGACAGGCGAACGCCGGAAGCCGTGCCAGCAGGTATTTCGCGCGGTACTTCGGCGCGTAGGGCCTGTGAACAAGCCCGGCCGCCAACTGCGTTCGGGCCACGCTCATGTCGCCCAGGTCCCAGGCGACATCGGCAATCCAGAAGTGGGCCTCGGCCATCACTTCGTTCAGCATCTCGTCGGGGAGCAGGATCGCCGCGCGGTTGTCGCGAATGTGGGGTTCGATCACCTTCAGAAAGTTGGTGGCCGCGTCGAAGTGGTGTTCGGGCCGAGTCAGACGGTCGGGGTTGCCGCGGCGATACTGAATGAGGGGGAAATCGATAAAGCCCACCGGGCCCGCCTGGCAGGTCCGGAGATGGAAGTCGTAGTCTTCGCCGAGATTGCGATACCGTCCGTTGAATCCGCCCACTGCCAGTTGCCGCTCGCGACGCAACACCACGGTCGAGGTGTGAACCAGGCTCCCCATGATCATCTGCGAGTAGACGGTGCCGGTATGGACCGGAGCGTCTGCCAGCAATCCTGTTGCCTTGGGTTCCAGTTCCCCCAGGCGGGCAGAAGTCGCGAACAGTTCGTCGGCTCGAAAGTAGCTCCAGGCGCTGTACATCTGGCGGAGGTAACGGGGACTGAGAACCCGCCCCTGCATGTCGATCGCTTCCATGTCAGACCAGACCATTCCGATTTCGGGATGGGCGCGAAACAGGGCGACCTGGGCCGCGAGCTTCTCCGGAAACCAGAGGTCATCGGAATCGAGCAGTGCGACGAACTCCCCCCGGGCATGGCGAAAGCCGGTGTTCCGAGCGGCCGAAACGCCCTGGTTGGGTTGCGGTAGATATCGCACGCGCGAATCGTGGCCAAATCGGGACGCGATGAGCTCCCGGGTTCCATCGGTCGAGCCATCGTCCACGAGCAGGACTTCGACCTGCGAATAGGTTTGTGCCAGGACTGAATCGATCGTCTCGGCGACGCAATAGGCGCGGTTAAAAGACGGGATGACCACGCTGACGAGGCCCTCCACGGGAACGGAACAGAAGGGGGCCAGACTCTCAGGCATCATTGATCTCCAGACGTCACTTGGCCGCCGACTGTTCGGATCTGCATCTGGGACGACGAACGAAGTCCGCCGCCCCAATCCTCGACCACGCCCACTCCGCGACCACGACTGAACCGCCGCACAGGGTCAATTCCCTGCGGCAAATCTATGCGAGCCAGAGAAGGGCTGTCGCACAGGGAAAACGGAAGGTCGATCGGGACCGCACACTTTCCAGTCACCAGAACGCGCAGTTCGTCAAACACCGCTCCGAGACGACAATCGGTGTAGAGCTGCTTTTTCCAACGGAATCGCAAGCTCAGACAGTCACCTGCCGGCGTGCCGCCACGAGTGGGGTGGAAAACACCTAAGCCACGCCGCCGAAACACGTCTCCCGAATCGCATGTCCCGACTGTCAGAGAACGTCGACTTTTCGCATCGCCATCGCCGCGGTCACGGACCCCGTATCACGAACCGCGTATCAAGGACTTTGTAACTGGCTTGCCAACGAGTCCTGAGAGGGTCGCCCCGGCAGGGAAAAAGCGAAACCCCCCTGGTGCCAGACCGGAAGGCCTGGCACCAGGGGGGGAGCATGTTTCGGGCGGTTCGAATTCTGCCGGGCGGAACTACGCGGCCGCGTTACCCTGGCCGAACAGCTTCTGCTCGCCACGGACGACCGCCGGGGTGATCACAAACTTGCGGCCCGGTTCCTGTTCCGGCAGTTCGAACATGATGTCGAACATCATCCCTTCGATGACGCTTCGCAAACCGCGGGCACCAGTCTCCTTGGCCTTTGCGATCCGGGCGATCTCGCGAATCGCCTCGGGCGTCACTTCCAGCGTGCAGTTTTCCATCTCGAACAGCTTCTGGTACTGGCGGACCAGCGCGTTCTTCGGTTCGGTCAGGATATGCGCGAGATCGTCTTCGGTGAGCGGGGCCAGCGAACTGACGACCGGCAGACGGCCGACCAGTTCCGGAATCATCCCAAACTCGATCACGTCATCGGTGCAGGCCTGACTCAAGAGGCCGTTCCGGGCACGTTCCTTGGCCGCGTCGGTCGAACCGTCCATCCCGAAGCCGATCATCTTGCGGCCAAGCCGCTTCCCGATGATGTTTTCCAGACCAACAAACGTCCCCCCACAGATGAAGAGGATGTTCGACGTATCGATCTGAATGTACTGTTGTTCGGGGTGCTTGCGGCCGCCTTGTGGGGGCACGTTCGCCACGGTCCCTTCCAGCATTTTCAGCAGGGCCTGCTGCACGCCTTCGCCCGAGACATCGCGGGTGATCGAGACGTTTTGGCTCGTTTTGCCGATCTTGTCGATCTCGTCGATGAAGATGATCCCACGCTGGGCCTGCTCGATATCGAAGTCCGCCGCGTGGAGCAGCTTGAGGAGCAGGTTTTCGACGTCTTCACCCACATAACCGGCTTCGGTCAGCGTGGTCGCATCGCCGATGGCGAACGGAACCTGCAGGGCCTTGGCGAGGGTCTTGGCCATGAGGGTTTTGCCGCAGCCGGTGGGGCCGATCAGCATGATGTTCGACTTTTCGACCTCGACGTCGGAGTCGCCCTCGTGGGTGAGGATCAGCCGCTTGTAGTGGTTGTGGACCGCAACCGAGAGCACCTTCTTCGTCTGCGTCTGACCGTACACGTACTGGTCGAGTTGAGCGACGATTTCGCGGGGAGTGGGAACCCGGTTGAACAACGGTCGAGTTCCGCCCCGACGCTTGCGCTCCTGGTCGAGGATCGACTGACAGAGCTCAATGCACTCTCCGCAGATGTAGACGTCGCTGGGGCCTTCCACGAGCGGGCCGACTTCGCGATAGCTCTTGCGGCAGAACGAGCAATTGGCGTTCTTTTTCCCGGTGGACCCGCGATTGGTTGCGGAGAAGTCTTTACCAGTGGGCATCAGGTATCCTTCAGGCCTGATCGCAGCATGTGGGGAGCACACGCCGTGTGACGATGGTGCGAATCTCACTCAGCCGATCTGAGGGACCGACAGAGGTCTGGTAAGCAGAACTCGTGCCGAAACCCGGCTGATCCCCCAAGACCATCCGGGCTTCGCTTCTAACGTGCTTCACTCCGCGGGAGCAGTGGGCGGCTGCGGAGCCGGAGTTTGCGAGGGAGTCGATTGAGCAATCGACGCGAACGCTGTGGTGATCGCCAGCCCCGTCATCGGATCGCACTGTGCTGTCCGGGAGATGTTTCCGGCCTGTGAAGTCACCGCTTTCAACTGTGGCGAAGCGGACTGAACACGCGACACCACACGGCTCTTGATGAATCGGTATTCCTCTTCGGTTAGCTCACCTCGCCTGACCATTTCGCGATAATCGACCAGCATTCCCAATCCGTCGTCGGCATTGCCCTCACCGTCGTGATACCACGAACGGATGGCGTAAATGATCACCGCCAGCACAACGATCCCCAAGCTCATGGCAAGCAGGGGCCACAGGAGTTCATTGGAGAGCTGGTTGATTCGCTGCATCGTGTTGTCCCGTCAGGCCTTTCCGCGTGTCGCCGCAATTATCGGCTCGTTCGGGGCGGTCGGCAAGAACGGAATTCAAGGCAGTCCCGCAGGTTGCTTTCCACAACTCTCGCCAGTCGTCGTAATGCCCGTTAAGCTGCGGTCCAATCCGAGCCGTCACCCGATTCCCGACTGGGCGAACTGGCCTACTGTGAATCGATTCGACGACACCTGGGCGTGTCGTTCCGCCTGTAAGACTTGCAAAAACCATGTCAGAACTTCCCCATCCGGACGCGACGTCCCCGCGCTGACCAGAACGCTGCGATGCCGGATAAGGCCGGTCGTGTCTGAAACGGGGTGGTCGCGATGCTTGACTTCAAATCTTCCATTACTGAAAGGTGATCGATGTCCCGCCATGCCGATCTGGCCCGTGTTCTCGACAGTGGGATCGTGGCCATTATCCGGTCCCAGTCCAGCGAGCAGCTCGTGAAGGTGGCCGAGGCTCTGTACGAGGGCGGGATTCGCGTCCTGGAAGTGACCTTCACCGTCCCCAACGCCCTGGCGATCATCGCCGACGTGAAGAAGTCGCTCGGAAACAAGGTGCTGCTGGGAGCCGGAACCGTCCTCGACACCGAGACCGCCAGGGCAGCCCTGTTGGCGGGGGCGGAGTTCCTGGTCTCGCCGACCGTCAATGTCGACGTGATCCGCATGTGCAACCGCTACGACAAGTTGATCATGCCGGGAGCCTTCACGCCGACCGAAATCCTGACGGCGTGGGAAGCCGGGGCGGAGATCATCAAGCTGTTCCCCGCTGACGTGGGCGGCCCATCGCACATCAAGGCGATCAAGGGGCCGTTCCCGCAGGTTCGAATCCTGCCCACAGGCGGGGTAACGCTCGACACGATGCACGACTTTTTGAAGGCGGGCGCCTGCGCGGTCGGCTTGGGCAGCGCCCTGGTCGAGGCGAAAGCAATCGAAACCGGCAATTTCACGCGGATCCGAGACCTGGCGGGACAATACGTCGCCAAGCTGGCCGAGTTCCGGGCTGCCGCCGGGAAGTAAACCGCTTGACAGCCTCGCTGGCCAGCTTGTGGGCCGGCGGTACCGCTTTTGCAGTGCGATTGGACTCGCTGGTTGGTTGAAATCGGTCCGGTCTGGTCTGTCGCAGAGGAAGCCCAATGGCGAAACCAACGGTGTGGATGCTGGCCGCCTTCCTGGGAATGCTGGTTGCGGAATCGTCCGCGATCGGTCGGGATTTCTCCGCCTACGGTAGTCTCTACGACGATTGGGAGACCGAGATCCAGCTCGTCGACCATATCTTTCCCGATGCGCCCCCAGCCGAGAAACGGGACCGAAAGCGACGCGTCAACGCCGATTTCACGCCGAGATTCGTGGACTTGGCCCGTCAGCATCGCGACGACGACAACTGGGTCCAGTGCCTCATCTGGGTCACGCAGGAGGGCGTCCCCGGACCGGCCTTGGACGACATGTTCCGCTTCCTGCGGGAGAACGGATGCAGGGCGAAGTGGTCGAGCGATTGGCAGTTGGGCATGTTCATGTCTCAATTGATCCGCTGCCCATCAGACGAGATTGACCCGGCTCTCAGGGCGATGGCCGAGAGCAATCCGACGGGCCACGCCGCAGGTACGGCCCTGTTCGCACTGGCGACCCGAATCAAAATCCAGGCGGAGCGGGAAGGTCACCCGGAGGGCTGTGCCGAGGCCGAGAAACTGCTGGAACGGGTCATCGCCGAGTTTCCCGACTGGTACACCTACCGCGGCAAAAACAGTGAACTGGCTGCCGAGTTGCTGGAAGAACTGCGGAGTCCCGTCGCGATCACCCGCCAGGCTCCCGAAATCGAAGGCCAGACTCTGGCCGGCAAGGCGTTTCGGTTGAGCGACACGATTCGTGGAAAAGTGGCCGTCATCTCCTTTTCTGGACACTGGTGCGGCCCGTGCGTGGCGATGCATCCGGTGCAAAAGGAGCTGCTCCGCAAGTACTCCCGTGATCAGGTTGTCCTCATCGAAGTGAACAGTGATTCTGAGAAATCACTCGACAAAGTCCGCCGAAAAATCTCCAACGATGGCCTGGAATGGATCGTTGTCACGGATGGCAGCGACGGCCCAGTCTCCGAGGCTTGGCAGATTTCAGCCTGGCCTACTTACTTCGTGTTGGACCGGGATGGAAAGATTCGCCGCCGCGCAACGGGAACGGTTGGAAACCAACTGATCGAGTGGGTGGACCTGCTGGTGACGAAGCCGCAGTGAACGATTGCGGGAGTTCCGTTCCACCGACCGCTGACGCAGTCGGCTCGACTGGGCGTGTCTTCGCGGAGGCTAAAACTCGCCGGGCACTTCGCTACCGGCGCGGGTGGACAGAGCCCGCAGGGTGGCGAGGTCCATGTTCTCGCTGAGGAACCGGACGCTCCCGTCGACGAGTCCGGCATGCGCCCCGCCCACATGCTGGCTGCCGATCGCATTGAGCCGGGAGATCGTTTCCGTGGCAGCGTCGAACGACGCGCTCGAGCTGATGCTGCCTGGCTTATTGGCAAAGTCAAACGGCATGCGATAGTTGATCTGGGCAAAGCTGCTGAGTGTCACATCGGTAAGTCCGAGCTGACCTCCAGACGGCGCCCAGTGCCCCCACCCGGCCATGGGATTTTGCGTGTAGGCGTTGGCGAAGAAGCTGTCGAAGTTCGGGTCCTGGTGGCTGCGTTCGGCCAGCAACAGCGTGTTGCTGGTGCCATCCGTCACATCGCGAATCCGGACGAGCGGGTGCTGCACGGTGGGCGGCGTGGTAATCGTCGGGCCAGAACCGGCAAACAGTCCGTTCCCCGCGATCGAGGCAGGAGGGTGCGATTGCGTGCCGCCATTGCCCGCATAGCTGGACAGCGCATGTCGAGTGCCAGACGTTTTGACGAACGGGTTGGGGTTCAACGTCGCGGAGGGACAGACCAGAACCGAGAGCACCGTCCCCGTGTTTCCATTGGTTTCATTGGTCAGCGGATTGGCAAAGTCCCATCGGGAGTAGAGTGCGGCCTGATCCATATAAGGAAGCAGTTGCACGAACATCGACCACCCCCGCACCCGCGGCGAGGAGGCAAAGCCCATCCGCACCTGACCCGGAGGGAAGCAAGTGAGCGAAGACTCATAGTTGTGAATCGCCAGCCCCAACTGCTTGAGCTGGCTGCGACACTGCGTTCGCCGCGCCGCTTCGCGAGCCTGTTGCACCGCCGGCAGCAGCAGGGCGATCAGGATCGCGATAATCGCAATCACCACCAGCAGTTCAATCAGCGTAAAGCCAGAACGAGTCGACCTTGGGCTTTGCGACGGGATGGATTCCGGGAACGCGATGGCTTGAATCGTCGGATGGTTGTGCGGACGGCGGGGCATGGCACTCTCTCGAATTGACCACTGGAAGTCTTGGCCTGGGGGCTCACGAGTTGATGGGCGCGGGACTGGCGGTTGCAGGTCGGAGAGGTCTCACGACTTCCCCGACTTCACGGGGGCGGGCTGCGATTCTGTCGCCGGGTCGTGCAGGTCGATCTGGTCGGCCTTGTCGACCTTGATGTAGACCCGGTTGTCCTCCAGCGACACGACTCCGGTGACCCGGATCGTCTTGTCACGAAAATGGTCAGCCGGGGCGGAGATCCCCTTCTGGGCGAGTTCGGCGATTCCCGGTTCGGAGATGGCCACGCCCAGATTCTGCTCGTCCTGAAAGTTTTTCGTCGAATCGAGATAGACCGTCTTCCTCTTCACCGAGTGCTTCGCCGCCTGGACGAGGAAGACCACTTCGACCTTCTTCCCGACATGCTGCCGGGCCATGTCCGCGGGAACTCGTGGCGGCTTCTCGTCGGCCGCCAGACCAGTCGCGGCCAGTCCAACGATGCCGACCAACAGCAGACTTCGCCATCCCATTTCTGTTTCCCCCCGACCGATGAGCGGCCGATCCAGTCATTGAATCTATGTCAAAATCATGCCACTGACCGTCACGATCATGACTTTGTCCGCTGGCGTTTGCAATTGATCCAGCGCCGCGACGGGATGACCATGGCGGAAGCGGTTCGCGGCATAATTACATGGAAGCACCTCTCTCGGTACCCTGTCGAGCCAGAATTCACGTCTCCGCCGGAAGAGAACTGACCGCTGTTGTTTCACTGGAAAGCTGCTTGATGTCGACTGCTTCGCCTCTGACCGTTCGGATTGCCTCGCGCGCCAGTCAACTCGCGATGTGGCAGGCGCGGCATGTCACGGAGTTGATCCGCCAGGTCGCTCCGGAACTGACGGTCGAGATCGTGCCGGTGACGACGTCGGGCGACGCCAACCAGACCGACTCGCTTCGCTCGTTCGGCGGGTTAGGCGTCTTCACGCGGGAAGTCCAAAAACTGGTCCAGGACGGGCGGGCCGACCTTGCCGTTCATAGTCTGAAAGACCTGCCCACGGCCGCGACGCCCGGCCTCGCCCTCGCCGGCGTTCCCGATCGGGCCGAAACGGCCGATGCGTTCCTCGCCCCCTCTTCCCGCCCCGAACTCGTCGACTTTCAACAGTTGCCCGTGGGAGCCCGCGTGGGAACCGGCAGCCTGCGCCGTCAGGCACAACTGCTGTCGGTGCGCCCCGACTTACAGCTCGCGGAGGTGCGGGGCAACGTCGATACCCGCCTTCGAAAGCTGGATGAAGGCGAGTACGACGCGCTAATTCTGGCGACCGCAGGCCTCGTGCGGCTGGGCCTGGGGCATCGCATTCGGCAACGACTCGGCCCGCCCCTGATGCTGCCCGCCGTGGGGCAGGGCG
Source organism: Planctomycetaceae bacterium (assembly GCA_027489895.1). Lineage (GTDB taxonomy): Bacteria > Planctomycetota > Planctomycetia > Planctomycetales > Planctomycetaceae > JAIXZD01. The sequence goes on along the minus strand of JAIXZD010000416.1, from coordinate 14,139 downwards.
CCCTGGGAATCGAATGTCGGGCGGATGATCAGGCGACCTGCGAGCTACTCGGTCGGCTGACGAATCCCCGCGTGCTGGCGGAGGTCTCGTCCGAGCGGGCGTTGCTCGCGGCGCTGCGGGCCGGTTGTCATGCCCCGGTGGGCGCGTTTTGCCGGGCGACCGAGGATCGGATCACGCTGGAGGCCGTGGTGCTGTCCCCCAACGGGGCTGAGCGGGTCGAGGCGAGTGGTGCGGCGCGACCAGAATTTGCGGTTGAGTTGGGACAGGCGGTCGCCGAAGAGCTATCGCGGCGCGGGGCGGACCGGCTGCTGCGACAGCCCTAGTCAGGGCGTCGACTGACCCCGCCTCTGCAAAATCTAAACCCCTGTTTCTGATCGATTTCCGGGAAGTGAGTTGTCTGACATGCCCCGTCGTTTCTGGTTGATGAAATCCGAACCGGACTGCTTTTCGATCGACGATCTCGCCGCGGCCAAGAACCAGACGACCTACTGGGACGGCGTCCGGAACTACCAGGCCAGAAATTTTCTGAGGGATGACATCAAGCGCGGCGACGGCGTGCTGTACTACCACAGCAACTGCGATCCCCTGGCCATCGTCGGTACCGCCGAGGTGGTGCGGGACGGCTATCCCGACCACACCCAGTTCGACGCGGCCTGCGATCACTACGACCCGAAAAGCGACCCCGACAATCCGACCTGGATCATGGTCGACATCCGACTCGTCTCGAAGTTCGAAACACCCGTCACGCGGCAAGCGATGCTCGCGGAGAAGCGTCTAGCGAAGATGATGGTCCTCCAGCGCGGCAGCCGACTCTCGGTTCAGCCGGTCACCGCAGAGGAATGGGCGATCGTCCACCAGTTAGCCGGGGTCGCCCCCAAGCCCAAGGCATAAACCCCCGTCACAACGGAACACAGGAACGCGAACTTTGTCCTCTGTAGCCGAAATCGTGAGATTTCCGCCGCATGTGATCCCGCGCGGGACGCGAATGTTCATCGGCTCGGCCGAAGGCCTCGCGTGGGGGAACTCTCACGAGTTCCGCTACAGCCGATCCGGAGACTTCAGTTTCCGGCCGGCCGGGGCTGGTTGGTCCAGTGGCCGCTGGGGTCGCCGCCCTTCACCCAGACGCCCTTTTTGTTCCAGTCCATGTAGGCCCGCACTTCGGCCGGAGCGTAACGGATCGTCAGTCCGCAGCGACGCCGGTCGGAGCCGTTCGCTTCCGAACCGTGGAGCAACAGGTCGGAGTGGATCGAGCAGTCCCCGGCCTTGAGGATGTCGTCCACCGGTGTGCCGTACTGCTCGGCGTTTTCGATCGTCTGATTGAGGACGTTGTGCTCGTCGGGGTTGCTGTCGCGGAAGGTCATGTGGCCGTGGTGGTGCGATCCGCCAATGAACCGCATGCAGGCGTTCTCGACATCGGCATCGTCAATGGCCAGCCAGACGGTGACGGCTTTGGACGGCGTGAGCGGCCAATAGCTGGAGTCCTGATGCCAGGCCACTGCTTTGCCATCGCGCGGCATCTTGCAGAAGAAGTGCGAACCCCAGCCGATGACGTTCTCGCCCAACAGGTCGCTGACGTAGGCGACGATTTTCGGATGGGTGACGATGTCCCAGACGGGGCCGTACTTGAGGTGTGCGGTGCTGATCGAGTAGCTGTCGCCCCCCGCCTTGACGACCCGGGCGAGAAGTTCGTCGAAGTAGCCGCGAATTTCAGCGATTTCCGCTGGCGAGTAGACCGGCAGGTTCATGATGTACCCGTCGCGATTGAACCCCTCAAGCTGCGCGGGGGTGAGAACTCGCGGCGACGCATTGGCGACGGGATGGAACCGGAGATCGCGAGGGATCGAACCGAGGTCAGAGGTATCCGGAACCGCCTTGAACTGCAGGGGTTGCGACTGAGTTTGCGACATGGTTCCGAACCAGAGCGACGGACAGAAGGGGAATCGATCGATTTTCGGCGCGATCGCGTCGCTGAACCGGCTCGATAGAGCGACTCCCGTATTCTATAGAATCCAGTCCGCCTGTCCAGATCGGGATGGTGGGATTCCCAACGCGTTCGCCCTTTTGAAACGGGCAAAAAGGGTGTGGATTCGGAGGGGCCTCGACGTGCCATGCATGGCACGGCCTCGATCCCATCGCGTCGGGCGCCCCGTCGCACACGGAAACGACCGAACCCCGGGCTACGCCACCCCCGACTACGCCACCACGAAGAATGCCAGCGTCACCGACAGCGCCAGCAGCACGGCCGCCCCCATCGCCACCAGCAGCGGTCCGGTCGGCACCTGCTGGGCCACCTCGCATTCAAAGTCGGTCACATCATCCAGCGCTTCGATGAACAGCTTCGCCTCTTTCAGGCCGACATTCATCCGTTCGCTGTAATGGGCAATCGCCTCCAGTTTCTTCCCCACGTCCATCAGTTGCGTGATCTCTTCTATGAGCACTTCCGACGGAGTCGACTGTGGACGCGACTCCCGATTCAGCAGATCGGGCAGGTCGAGATCGGGATGCGCTGTCAACGCCGTCACGAGACCCGCCGCCCGCAACCGCGAGATTCCCGCCACATCGGCCAGCCGCCCGACGGCCCCGTCCTTCTCGCCACGCTCGATCAGGCCCCGCAACTCGTCGTGCAAGCGGCTCACCTCATGTGGCCGCAGTGGGCGATGATGCTCCGGCCCTGAGGCGACGGCTTCATCGGGGAACTCGTCCACGTCCACCTCGTCCGCATCCAGCACCGCAACGGGCTTCGCGCCATCCATGTCCGACGGGGCGAAACCATCTCGCACACTGCGGTACGTGCTCAGCGGCTCACGGCCGTCTTCAGGCATGCGGACCGTTTCCGTTCGACCAGCCATCGCATGGACCTCTTCTGCCAAAATAGCCTTGAGCGCCAATTAATATAAGACACAATAGTTGTTTTATTCAGTTCTGCCGAGGTTGATTCCGGATTCGACGCCGAAATCCTGCCCTTGGTTCCCCGGATTGCTCACTGCAGGCGATATTTTTTTGACGCCTGGCCGCGATGCGCGAGGACTGGCGATTCCTCCCCGGACCCCCGCCCTGTGACATTTCCGAGGAGCGGGCCGTTCCAGGGTGGACTGACACGAGTTCCGCCACGGCTCGGCGGAAACGGTACTAGGCCCTTAGCATGTGTGTTGGCGTCTGGCGGGCGTTTCCCATGATTTTCTGACGACTTGAGTCCAATTCCCTCGCTCGGAAACGCTCACGCAGATTGACCGGATCACGCAGTTTCCCAACTGACCACCAGAATTCGCGGACTGTCGCTTTCGCTGCCGCGGCGATGAAGTCACCCGACGTTTCGCGTCGATGACTTGCCCACGGGATTGTGGGCGACAGGGAAGTTGCCCGGCCGGGTGTTGACGGAGTTCTTCTCCGCCGAATCCATTCTCGGAACCCGTTTCACTGCAAACGGGCAGACCGGCTCCCCGTTTCCGACTTGTCCCAATTCCTTCGGCTTCACGACAGGACATCGGGTGGCCTCCCGCAATCGCGAACCGTCATCGGGAGAAGAGACCATGACCGTCGACGAACGCCTCGCCGTTCTCGAACGGGCGGTCAAGCGTTCCAAGTGGCTCAATGTCACGTTTGGAACGTTGCTCGCCATTTCGCTGGCCGGGTTGGGTTACATCCTCTTCGGCACTCCTGCCAAACTGCGAGCTCGCAAGATCGAGATCGTCAGCGCCAAGGGAGCGGCTATCGAACTGAGCAGCTCGTCCGATGGCGACGGGTTCCTCTCCCTCTCGGATGCTCAAGGCATCCCCAAAGTCCGCATGGGCGTCTCCCGCAAGAATGTCGGGATGATCGAAACCTACGCCCACGCCGACCAGAAGGTCGTCTCGATCGGCGGATCGGGGGCCGGTGGCCAGGTCGGAGTCTTTAACGCGGCCGGGGCCAAAGTGGTCGACATCCAGTCGAGCAAAACCAACTGCGGCACGATCATCGTCAACGATTACGACGGCGTCTTCCACGGTGGCCTCTCCGGCGACCGCCGCTAGACCCGCCCAAGCACCTGACGACCGTAGCGGAAGCGGTGACGCTTCCCCCGCGCCCACGCATGCTGCACTCAGTCCCTGGTCACGAGCCCCAGTGACCGCAGCTTCTCGCGGCACTCGTCCCGTTCGCGAGACCGCGTCAGGTCTTTCCACGAACTGGGCTGGGCTGCCAGAAACGCTTCCTCGCCCCAGGGGGCGGGCGTTCCCGTGGCCGCCAGCCGACCGATCGTTTCGGTTTCCAGGCGAGTCAACTGCAGGGCGTGCAGCCGATAATCTTCAAAGGCTTCCCAGACCACGGGGTAGAGCGGTTTCAGGATCTGCTCGCCAATGGTCGTCGAGTAGTCGCGAATTTCCTTCTGGGCGTGCGAGTCCATCCGCAACCTGAGGAAATGCAACAGGTTGTGCAGGTCGATCTTCCAGTAGGCTTCGGTATACGTCGACAGCGGCAGGTCTTTGCGGGCCTGCTCGCGGGCAACCCCCGCTTCCAGCCGCGCCTGGTACAGTTGCCGCGCCTGCTTCTGGAAGTGGTGTTCTTCTTCCGTGAGCTGAGTCCCCAGATCGGCGGGAAGGTAACCCGAACTGCCCTGGCGGTTCCCGGAATCCTGGAGACGCCATTCTTCCGAGGCGGTCTCCTGCATTTCTTCAATCGCTACCGAGTAGCGCGTGCTGTACTCGTTGACAGAGGCCGTGCGATGCCGGATCCACTGCCGCCAGCAGTCCATCGGCACGCGGACGAGGAACTTGAGCTCGACCATCTCGAACGGGGTCGTATGCCAATGCCGCAGCAGATACCGGATCAGTGTTCGATCGTCAGAGACCCGCTTCGTCCCCTCGCCGTAACTCACCCGCGCCGCCTGCACAATGGCGTTGTCGTCCCCCATGACATCGACAAGACAGACGAATCCGTCATCGAGGACCGGGAACTTCTGCCACCGCAGGGCCGCGAGTTGTTCTTCAAACGTCGGCATGGAACCCACTTTCCGAGCGGCAGAATCCAGTCATCAGGTGAACTGCCATCGACGGCGAAGTTCTCGGCAGTCGTTGGTTCGACTGGGCAGTCCAGCGCACAGCGACCGGACCGACCACGATCGCCAGACCAGCAGGGCAGGGCTGCCGTGAGCAGCACCGACTCACGCAGCGATTCCGACGCGGACCGGGCGCAACACGTTCCGTTCCCGCAGGCTCAGGGAGCCGCGAGTTGACCACACGAACCGGTGTTTAAGGGTGTCACGGCGTAGAGGCAGAACAAACTGAGCGGGAACTCTAACAAGTTCCGCTACGAAAACCTGCCACATATGCCGCAACGACACCCTCTCCAAAACCGGTCTAGCCACCGATGCCGGGCACGTCGATCGCCGTGATCTTCACTTCCGTATACCGCTGGGTGTGACCCCAGTGACGGATGTAACCTTTACGGCGCTTGAACTTACCGCCCTCGATCTTCTCGCCCTTGAACTCGGGGTCGGTGACTTCCGCCTCGACCTTGGCCGAAGCAATCAGCGGACGCCCGATGATCGACGCGGTATCGGTCGCCGCGCACAGCACCGATTCGAATGTCATCTTGTCGCCGCGCTGCGACTCCCGGCGAAAGTCCACTCGCACCAGGTCGCCAGCCTTAACGCGGTACTGACGGCTGCCATCTTCAAAAATCGCAAACATCGCTGCTTTCCGTTCTCGCTTCTGGGTTTCACACCAACCGGCTGGACAGACTCGCCTTCATCACATTTGTGGGCGACTGGTCAACAACCGGCCACACCACGACCCGCATCAACCGGGCCATCCTGACCCGGTTGAAATGCGAATCGAGCAGTATACCAATCTACCGTCTGCTTTTCGAGTCTTCTCCGCCACCTTGACGCAACTCCAATCCAGCACTGTCGTAACAACGAATCACGACATGCTCGTGGTTGACGTCCGTGCGTGACAGAATCTGAATCGCGACCTTGGAGTTCTCTTCGTACTGAATCAGGTCACGACGTTTTTTGTTGTTCAGGTAGTTCGCGACCCGCTCGTGAACTTCGAGCGTCAGCCGGACCAACCCTTCGCGGTGCAAAGTCGACAGCAGCAGACGGATTACGTCGATCGAGACCGATTCGGCCGTCTTCACCAGCCCTGTTCCCCGGCAGCAGGGGCAGTCTTCGTAGATGCTTCGCCGGAGCGAAGGTCGAATCCGCTGCCGCGTCATTTCGATCAGGCCGAACGGGCTGATTTTGAGCACTTTCGACCGGGCCCGGTCACGACGGATCGCCTCGCGGAGTACCCGCTCGACTCCCCGCCGATGCCGTTCTTCCCGCATGTCGATGAAGTCGTTGACGATCACCCCGCCCAGGTCGCGGAGACGAATCTGCCGACAGATCTCCTGGGCCGCCCGGCAGTTCATCTGGTAGGCGGTTTCCTCGGCGTCGTCGTCCGCCCGGAAATTCCCGCTGTTCACGTCGATCGCCACCAGCGCTTCGGTCTGGTCGATCACCAGCGATCCACCGCCCGAAAGCGGCACATGCCGGTTGTGAATCTTCGAGATTTCGTCTTCGATTTTGTACTTGTGGAACAGCGGTTCCTTGCCTTCGTACAGCTTCACACGGTTCACGTGCCGCGGCAGGACCACCTTGAGGAACTCCCGCGCCCGCTCGAACGCGGCCGGTTCGTCGATCCAGATGTTCTCGATATCCGAGCTGTAAATGTCCCGGATCGTCCGGATGATCATGTCGCTCTCCTGGTAGATATCCACCGGAGTGCGCGTCTTCTTGATCCGCCGAACAATCGTCCGCCACAACCGCAGCAGGTAGTTGAGGTCGCGCTGCAGGTCTTTCTGCGAACGGTCGATCCCCGCGGTGCGGATGATGAAACCCAGCCCCTCGGGCGGTTTCATGTCTTCGAGAGTTTTCCGCAGTTTACGCCGGACATCCTCGTCGGCGATCTTGCGGCTCACGCCCACACGTTGCAGGCCGGGCATGAGGACGAGGTACCGGCCTGGAACGCTGATGTACGTCGACAGCGTGGGGCCTTTGGTCCCGATCCCTTCCTTGATCACCTGGACGAGCACTTCGCTCCCGCGTCGGAAAATCTCCTGAATCGGGGGTTTGTTGCGCATGCCGCGGTCACTGGAGGGCCGCTTGGGGCCGCGCCCCGGGCCACTCCGCCGAGGACCGCTTCCGCCGCCATCGCCTTCGTCCATCCGGGGGTCGAGATCGTCCGGTCCGCCCTTCACCAGATGCTTGTAGTACTGGTATTCCACGTCACTGACGTGCAGGAACCCATTCCGGCCCACACCGAAGTCAACAAACGCCGCCTGAATCGACGGCTCGATGTTGACGATCTTCCCTTTGTAGATGTTCCCGACGTAGTTCGCCTGGCTGTTCCGTTCGGTATACAGCTCCTCCAGCACCCCGTCCTCGATCACCGCAATGCGGCTTTCTTCGGGTTGCATCGCATTGACCAGCATTTCTTTCTTCATCGGCACACGGCCCTTCCATAACCAAAAGGGGGACGATGTGCGAAATCGAGTCGAGATCGCGGATGGCATCCGCCATGGGCCCAAGCCATGTCGCCCACCAAGAAACGGCCTCCGACTGTTGCAACTGTCGCAACATCAGATCGGAACGGCGTTTCCAGGCAAATCGCGCCTGGCCACTCCCACTTCGGTCTGCGACCACCAGTCCTCTCCGCCCGACGGACCCTCGCGGGCTGCCCGAGGGAAAGTCGACATCACCGGAACCGGGACCGCCACGATTTCTCTCCACTCGGACGAGCGGGGATGGGGCCGGGGTTTCCGGGGTAACTCGACTCTCGATGGGGCGTGGCCCGGCGTCCTTCTCGCGAACCAGCCCCCAAACTGCGGGACATTCGCACCAAACCTGTCCACTCAGTGACTTCCCTCAGGAAAGGCACCGATCTTCCGGACAGACTCGCCGCTCCGTTCGCCAGACTGAATCCGGCTTCAACGACTCGCCGCAGGCCTGGAATCGACGCCCCGATTTGGGAACAGCCGACTCCTCACCTGATCTCTCCTGACTTCACACGGTTCAATCGCTGTTCGCTTCGACTTCTGTTCGCATCCGTTTCCGGATTCGCCAACCGCTTCGCTTCTGTTCGAGTTCTTCCCAACCGCCTGTCCGGAAAGGCTTCCGCATCCCAAGCAGCCACCCAAGACACGCCATCCAGTCGTGGCCGGGATGTCTCCAGGCCACATCCCTCATGACTCTCGCCGCCAGAGTGGCGGGCCTGCGAGGCCAACCTCTTCACCGGCATTAAATCTCCAACTCGGGGCAGATCTTTTTCACCTGGCCCCGCAGGTAATTCTCGATATCGCGAGCGACGTCCAGAGTCTGGACATGCCGCACAATCTCTTCACACACAGGAATTGTCAGGCTTCTCACCACCTGCTTGAGTTCCGGAATCGAATGCGGCGTGACGCTCACGTCGCGGTATCCCATCCCCACAAGTAGCGGCATGAAAATCGGGTCGGACCCCATCTGACCACAAATCGATGCGGGAATTCCCGCACCCTGGGCCGCTTTGAGGACCGTCTTCAAAATTCGCAGGATTGCCGGGTCGGCCGCCGAGTAGAGGTTTGCTACCGCCGGATTCGCACGATCCACTGCAAGGGTATACTGGATCAAATCATTTGTTCCAATCGAGAAGAAGTCGACCATCTGGGCGAACTCGTCGGCCAGAATCGCCGCCGAGGGCACTTCGACCATCATTCCGACCGGAATATCGCCTCGGAACGGGATGCCTTCTTCTTCCAGTTCTTCTTTGACATCGCCCAGCAACAGCCGGGCATGTCGACATTCGAACTGCGTTGAAACCAGCGGGAACATGACCCGGATATCGCCGTGAACCGCAGCCCGCAGGATCGCGCGAAGCTGCGGCCGAAACAGCTCATTCTGCATCAGGCTGAGGCGGATGCTGCGGAGCCCGAGGGCAGGGTTCGGGACGTCGCCGAACTCCTCCTTCATGCTGCCTGGGATTTTTTCCGCGCCAAGATCGAGCGTCCGAATGACCACCGGCTTATCGGGGAACGACTTCAGCACGCGGGTGTAAGCGTCGTAGTGGACCTCTTCCGTGGGGATTTTGTCGGTCCCCAGGTACAGGAACTCGGTCCGATACAGGCCGATTCCATCCGCGCCGCGTTCCAGACAGTGGACCGTTTCCTCGGGAAATTCGATGTTCCCGTGGATATTGATCCGCACGCCATCGCGAGTCACCGGCTCCAGCGACCCCATTTCGGCCAGCCGAACGGAGACCGATTTGAATCGCTTTTCCGACTCACGATACTCGCGGAGGGTCTCTTCGTCGGGGTTGAGGATCAGCACCCCATGGTTTCCGTCGATGATGACGGTTTCGCCACCCTCGACCTCTTCCAGGAAATCGCCCATCCCGACCACGGCCGGGAGTTCCAGCGCCCCGGCGAGGATGGCCGTGTGGCTGCTTTTTCCGCCAACTTCGGTGGCAAACCCGAGCACGTACCGCGTGTCGAGATTTGCGGTTTCGCCAGGCGACAGGTTGTGTGCCAGCACGATCACGGGGCTGGTCAGTTGCGTCAGCTCTTCACGCCGCACATCGAGCAACTGGCGCAAGATCCGCTTTTCGAGATCGAACAGGTCGGACGCCCGCTCGGCAAAATAGCGATCGCCCAGATTCTGGATCGTCTTCGCATAACTGCGGAATGTCCGACTGACGGCGAACTCGGCAGAATAGTTTTTCTGGCCGATAAGTTCTTCGATCTCGCGGGTCAGTTTCGGGTCGCGAGCGAGCGCAATATGGGCCGCAAAAATCGCCCCATATTGTTTGCCCAGGCGTTCGGAAATGAGCTTTTCGCTCTCGCCGATCTCGACGCAGACGTCGTTGATCGCGTGCCGGTAGCGGCTCAACTCCTGATCAACGGCGTTCGCTTTGACGAACCGTTTGGGAATGCGATACCCCTCGGCCCCCAGCACGACTGCCGGGCCGATCGCCACCCCCGGAGAGACCGCCACGCCGCGTCTTAATTCCATCGACCCATCCCGAGCGCTTCGCTTCTGGATCGCAGACCCACCCCGGCCCGCACCCTCTCCCAACCATCCCAACCTTCCCGAAGCCTCGTTCGCAGGCCCCGCTCTTTGCAGCGTTTGTGTTCGCCGAAACTGGCTCCGAAGTCACCTTCCACACGCTGGCCTGTTGATCGTTGACCGGCCCGCGGGGTCACCAAACCCTCGCAGAACCAGACATCGCAACTTCAGGCCTGGCAACGATCGCTTCTGTTTTGGCTCTTGATCCGGCATCTGGAGTCGCCCTGAAACCGACTACCGGTGTCCGAGCCGCCCCGTCAGCAACTGTTCCAGTTCCTCGAGGGCCTCATTGGCCCGCTCGCCCCGCGCTTCAACGAACAGGACACTTCCTTTTTCCGCGGCCAGCGTGAGCAAGTCGAGGATGCTCGTTCCATCCACGCTTGTTGTTCCTTTGCGGAGGAGCAGTTCGCAACCGGTGCGTCGCGCGACATCCACGACATGGCTCGCCGGAGCCATGTGCAGGCCGTTCTCCAACGCGACGGTTACTTCCCGTCCCACCACCATCGCAATCATCTCCCGTCACTCCATCGTTGATGACCGCCAGCCTCACTTTGCGATCGCCAGGAGTTCGCTTGAAGCGGTTACCTGGCGATCGACTCCCTGCCGGCGCTAATGCAACTGGTTGTTGTCCGCTTCCTCCAGCAAGTCGATGACCGCGGCCGACGAGGCCGCCTGCCGCAAAAACTTGCAGAAACTGTCGTTACGCAGGTGGCGGGAAATGTTTTCCAGCGCCCGCAGGTGATCTCCAGGACGGTCCGGAGGGGACACCAGCAGAAACAGGATGTAGACCGGTTCGCCGTCAAGGCTGGCGAAATCGACGCCTTCCTTGACCAGGGCGACGGTCGCCACCAGTTTCTCGACCGACGGATGCTTCGTATGGGGCACAGCGACCCCCTTGCCGATGCCCGTCGAGCCCAGCTCTTCCCGCTTCAAGATCGCCGCAAGGATGCTCTCCTTCTCGGAGTCCTTGACGCTGCCACTGGCAGCCAGCGATTCGACCATCGTGCGAATCGCACCTTCCTTGGTCTGGACAACCATGTCCGGCAAAATGGCCCCGCGGACCACGAATTCCGACAACCTCATGCAACTCTCCTTGCGAATCCGCTTTCCGACGCTCCGCTCCCCCAGCCACGACCAACCGTCGCCGTCGAATCGTCGGGAACTCCTTGGTTAGCAATTCTGCCCCCCGGCGCGGCAGCATGCCATCGCTACCGCCACCCATCGCTACCGTACCTGGGCAAGGTGAACTCTTCAGCCGTGTGGGTTGGACGCGAGCAACGGCCTTTCCGACAGGGCTTGTTCCCTTCCAAACCGCTGACTGGCGGCAATTCCCAGGCGACGGAGCCAATTCGGACACAGTCGCGAGACGTGTTGGCCGCTCGTTTCGCGACACACGAGACCAGCAACAAACCAGTCCGGCGAGCGACCAAATTCAGCTCTCGTCTTCGCTTCCGGCTTCATTCATGGGCAGTGACCGGCGATGGTCCTGAACTTTCTCTTTGTATTTGTGGATCTGGGTTTCCATCTTGTGGAGCGCGGAGTCAAACGCCACGGTGACCGAGTCGGCCGACGATTCCGCAACGAAATTGTGCTTGTGTTCCGCGTCGACGACGATTTCGACCGTGGCCAGGTTGGCCTCGAACGTGCATGTCACCCCAATCGCCATCACGCGATCGAAGTAAGTCAGCAGTTTTTCGGCCTTGTCCTTGATATAGGCCTGGGTCTCGGACTTCACCGTCCCGTGTTTAGACGTCACCGTTACCTGCACGGACACCACTCCTGCTCTACCGAAACCGCCTGCGGAGAACGCCCACCGCACGACCGCCCCGATCCGAAATCAATATCTTGGAAAACCCGACGTTCAATCGATCTGGACGCCATGGATTTCGATCGTCTCGACCGAATTCACATCGCCCAATCCGTCAGTGTAGCCGTCGTCTTCACCCCATGCCAGCCTTCCCGAAGTTCGCTCCGTCGAACCTCAAGGCGCTGGCGCTTCCGGCTCGCGTTGACGGCGATCGGTCACCGCAAAATCGCAGTCAGACAGTCCACAATCGCAGTGCCCGGAGAACCGCGATGATCGTTGCAATCGGCCCACGCATGACGGGACTGGCAGAGTCTGCGTGGCTCGCCCACGCGATCTGTTCGGCAAACTGCTGGAGTTTCGTGGCCGGTCGATTACGATGGGGTGGTCTTGGTTCGAGGTTTCTCGAAGAACGGCGGCCTTATTCATTTTTCGTCGTTCCCAGCGCAGAGTGAGACGCTCCGATGGAAGTTGTGATCAAAGTATGTCCGGCCTGCGATCAACTGCTGGTCGACGATTCGGGGAGTTGCCCGGCGTGTGGCGTCGAACTGTCCCGGGGAGACGCGCAGGCGCTTTCCGGGGAGAGTGGGGCAGTGGCTGCCCCTCAACTCGCGAATGAGATGCCTTGCCTCAGGTGCGGGACCTCGGTGCCCAAGACGCTGGTTCGCTGTCCGGCCTGTCAGTCGCTGATGCAGCATGATCGCCTGGGGCGGGCAGAAGCCCGCGTACGAACCGCCGAGCTGGCGGGAGTTGATGACTTCGACCTGCTGTCGGATGTGCAACTGGTCGAAGACCCGGCATTGATGGCCGAGATCGAATCGCGGGCCTACCACCCGCATGAGGAGACGACCGACGGAGACGACTTTGAAGTCGGCGGCGGGGCCTCGGTGGTCGAGTTCGACCAGAGCGCCGCCTACCTTTCCGCTCCGAGTTATGTGGGCAATGCCGAGGCGGGTCTCGTCGAGATCGATGAAGACAGCCGCCGCTGGGAACGAGAAGCCGCGCTGCAGGCCGAGGAAGCGGGACCTGCCGCCTACGACCTGACGCAGCCCGAGTATGGCGATCCCGGGGAATTGCCCCCCGATGACGGACAATGGAACGACCAGGAAAACTACGACCAGCAGGCCTATGCCGAACAGGGTTATGCGGATGACTCGTCCGTTGAGCAGCCCGTTGATCAATACGCTGACCAGTATGCTGGCGACGAGGCGCCGCCGGTCCAGGATGAAGCCGAACCGCCCGCTCCTGTCGCCGATCCACTGCTAGCGGCGGCGCTGGAAGAGCAGGCCGAGTCGGGACGGTCACGAGGCCGGTCGCGGCGTCCCAAACGGGAACTGCGGCTCGCGGCCGACGCGTTTCTGGTCTACTGCCCCAATGGTCACCGAATCGTCGTCCGGGAGCAGTATCGCGGTCGCGTCGGGCGGTGTCCGAACTGCCGTGCTCCGTTCTTCGTGCCGACCGAGTCAATCGTCGAAGAGTCGGGCGTGACCGAGGCCACGATGCCGGTGGGGGATGTCGTGGGCGCTTACGACCGCTGGGTGGTCGGGGCGCGACTGCATGCGGTCAACCCGACGAAACTCAAGCTGAAAGAGGGCAGTTGCGTCGGGACGCACGATGTGGTCGATCTGGGGTTCGCGCTCGATCAGGCGCTCTTGGCGATTGTGTTTCCGGGCAACACGGCGTTCCGTGGGATGGTCGAAACCAAGAAGACCACGGCCAATCGCGAATCGTTGCGAACTCACTTGCGGGGCGGCGGGTCGCTGGACCAGATGCCCGTCAAGTTCGCGAAGGTCGACCCGGCCCAGTTTGGCGAACTGCGTCTGGTTCAGCCGGCGATTCCGGGCGACGAGACGATTTTCGCGGGTGTGCCGGTGTTTGGCCCCGGGATGATCGTCGTGCGGATTCCGGCCGCCGAGACGGTTCCGACGGAGCGGCAGTACCTGTCGCTCACGCTGAGCCAGTTCCGGACACTCGCCGAGGTGGCGCGAGAGCGGTATGGCGTCGCGGAGATTGCACCGTCTGGCCTCGTGCCGCTGGCTGAAGAGTTCGAATCGCTCGTCTGCCACTACAGCGATCAGCCGATTCAGGCGCTCAAGGCGGTTGAGCTGTATCGCCAGGACCCGAGCTTCAAGCTGAAGCTTCTGGGATGGAAGTGCGAAGGCTGCGGACTGATTGTCAGCGAAGACAGCCGCAAGAAAGAGAAGATTGGGGGCAAGGCGGAGAGCAGCGTCGCGAAAGCGAAATGCCCGAAGTGCAAGAACAAGTTCGGCGACAACCG
>JAIXZD010000109.1 GCA_027489895.1 Planctomycetaceae bacterium | reverse complement strand
TGCGCTCCCAACAGGCCAGCAACGTGCGTCCGAATCGATCCAACTCCCCCGACAGAAGGGGCAGTTTCGCCAGCAGGTCTTGCGACTCGGCGACGGCCTCCAGAAGTTGCTGGGTCAGGTTGGGCATGATCTGTCACTCCCTCATTCAAGAACCGACGTCAGGCGGCAGAGCGGTTTGAGTTCAACGGAACGGGCGTCACGTTCGGACCGACCCCGGCAGGCAGAGGCGTTCCCGCCCTGCTCGAAACGAGCCGGAAAATCTCTGTCGCCGCCGCGCGTGACGCACCCGCCACATGGGTCGCCGCGTGCAGCGCCCGCAACTCGCCTGCCATGCGGGCCCGTTCCAGCGGCTGCGTCAACCACGTCTTCAGGTGATTCGCCAGCGCCTGCGCCACCCCCGGCCCTCGGTGTACCGGCGTGTATTCGGGAATCACCTCCCGCCCGGCAATCAGATTCGGCAACGTGATGTACCGGCAGGTGACGAACATCGTCCGCAGAATCCGCAGCGCCCACGTGATCTTGTAGACGACCACCGCAGGCTTCTGCCGGGCCATCACTTCGAGGCTCACCGAACCGCTCTTCATCAGCACCACTTCCCCCGCCGACAAAATTTCGCTCGTCTTGCCGACGAAGAAGTCGACCCGAGTTCCCTCGGGCAGCGGCGGCTCTTTCGCCAGTAGCTCAGCACACAGCGCCCGATGCTTCTCGTGGAGATTCGCAATCAGAAACCGAGTGTCGGGAACGTCACGGGCCAGCAGCCTCAGCACATCAATCTGAATTGGAAAATTGTTCAGCACCTCGTGCCGCCGCGACCCCGGCAGCACGGCGATCAACCGATCGCCATCGGCCGCCTGACGAGCCAGCGTCGTCGAGACCACCGGGTCGTGCTCATGCTCGGCCACATCGTCAAAAAACGGCGACCCGACAAACACCGCCCGCACTCCGCGAGATTGATACCAGTCAAACTCAAACGGCAGCGCACACAGCACCAGATCGATCGTTCGCCGGACCTTCTGAATCCGCCACGGTGCCCACGCCCACAGCTGCGGTGGCAGGTAGTAGACCACCGGAATTCCCAGCGTCTTGGCCGCCGCCGCGATATGCCAGTTGAACCCCGGAAAATCGACCAGCACCACGACATCGGGCCGCTCGGACTTGAGCGCCGCCTTGGCGAGTTGAAAGACCCGATAAAACGTCCCCAGCGCCGGCAGCACCCGAAACAGACCGACAATCGCCAGGTCCGTCAGTTGGTAATGCAATCGGCAGCCCGCCTCGCGCATCTTCGGGCCGCCCAGCCCTGTCGTGTCGAGATCGGGGTCCAGCCGCTTCAGCTCCTGAATCAGCCGTGCTGTGTGCAGGTCGCCGCTAGGCTCGCCCACCGAGAAAAACACCTTCACGAGGAATCTCCGGCGAATGAACCGTAAGGCAATGTCTTCGTTTGAATGTCGTTTGAACCTTCGACCCGCCCCGCATCCGATCGGAGAACCAGGTCGCTAGGCCGCCTTCCGCGACGTCTCTTCCTTCAAGCTCGACCACTCACAGCAACCGCACGAGGCTTTCCACGACGCCGCAGCCGCCATTTGTTCCCACGTCTCCGTCGAACAGGGTTCCGCGGGCACAACAAAACTTGCCGTCAGATACCCCCACCGCGGCTGCCGTCCGCGAACCCACCGCCATGTCGACCGACTGACCAGCGGATCGGAAATCGTCGCCACCTGAATCCGGCTGCCGAAGTACCCCAGATGCCGTGCATAACAGCCGCGAAGATGCCGCTTGGGAAAGGTCGACCACGACGGCGCCACGCGCGAGACGATCACCAGTTCGCCACCAGGCCGAACCAGCGACAGCAGGTGGGCCGTCGCCTGAAACGCCTCGGGCGAGAACAGCGACCCTTCGTATTCGGGCAGGTCTCGCGCCAGCACAAGGTCCACCGATTGCTCCGGCACCGGCAGTCGCTCTTTGGGCGATGCACACCGCAGGTCGAGCCCCGGCCGTTTTCTCCGGGCCCGGAGAATGGTTTCCGGGCGACTGTCGATCCCGACCACCTCGAACGACATCTCGTCGAGAAACTCCACCAGCCGACCCGACCGGCAGCCGACATCCACCACGCGCGATCCACAGGCGATCTGCCGGGGATAGAACAGATGCCGCAGCAACCGGCGAGACAGCCCCGAGCGGTTCATCAGCCACGGAGGCAGCGAAGTGGCCAGACTCAAATCCACGGGGCACCCTTCCCTGGGAAACCATTGACGGGGGACCTCGTGGCCAAAGCCCGAACGAAGCCCGAACAGTCTGTACCTCTGGCCGGGACGCCGTGATCGAGACGCCAGACCACACCGCTGGAAGCCGCGAGCACATCCCTGTGCCGCAGACCAACCGCGCCCGGAAGTCTACGACAGCCGCCTTTTCGAGGTCAATATCGACGCTATCCTTTTGGCGGAAAGCAACTTACGTCGAATCTTGCGATTCTCAGGCAGCCTCCTCGCCGCGACCGTACAATTGAGGTGAGCAAAACGGGTGGTTCTCCGGGACGATTGAGTGCCAGAGTTCCTTCCTTAATCCTCTGGGAACCGCGACATGACCGCCTCATCGCCCGAGACGCTGGAACTGCTGCAACGGGCCAAATCGCATCGCACCGGCGCGGTCGACGAGCTGCTCGAGCGGCATCGCGAATCGCTCCGCCGCATGATCCGCACGCGCATGGACCAGGCGCTCAACCGCCGTGTCGATGCCAGCGACATCGTCCAGGATGTGCTGCTCGAAGCCAGCCAGCGGCTCGACGACTACCTCGCCGACCCCCGCATGCCCTTCGGCCTCTGGCTCCGGCATATTGCCCAGGACCGGATTATCGACCTGCACCGCCGCCACCGGCTAGCCGCCCGCCGCAGCCTCGATCGCGAACAGCCGCTCTCGCCCGCCGCCTACCGGAACGATTCCTCAATGGACCTCGCCGCCCAGTTGCGGGACCGTGAGATCACGCCCGCCGCGGCCGCGCTCCGCAAGGAACTCGAAACTCAGTTCCTCACCGCGATGGACAAAATGTCCGACGACGACCGCGACCTGCTGATGATGCGGCACTTCGAAGGCCTCTCCAACAGCGACGTCTCCGAAGTGCTGGGACTCACTCCCTCCGCCGCGGGTATGCGGCACCTCCGTGCCCTGCGTCGCCTCCGCGAAATCATCGGAACCGACGACATCGGCCCCGGCACCGACCCCAGCGAAAACACCAAGCCCGCCGCCGAGTAGAGGGCCGCCCGTCCGTGGTAGCGGAACTCGTGAGAGTTCCACCACAACGCTCAGGTAGCGGAAGCCGCGAGGCTTCCAACGAGCCCTGCCCCCTCTCCGCCTTTCCTTGGTGCCTTCGTGCCTTGGTGGTGAATCTTGCTGGTTCACCGCACCCGCTACGCCAATAGATCCTTGACGACGTGCCCTTCGACGTCCGTCAGCCGGAAATCCCGACCGGCGAACCGATACGTCAGCCGCTCGTGGTCCAGCCCCAACAGGTGCAGGATCGTCGCGTGCATGTCGTGGATATGCACCTTGTTCTCGACGGCGAAGAACCCGTAATCGTCCGTCGCGCCGTAGCGAAATCCCCCCTTCACGCCCCCCCCGGCCAACCATGACGTAAACCCTTCCGGGTTGTGGTCGCGACCATCGGTTCCCTGGGCCGTCGGCGTGCGGCCAAACTCGCCGCTCCACCAGACCAGCGTGTCGTCGAGCAGCCCCCGCGCCTTGAGGTCGGTCAACAGCCCCGCGATCGGCTTATCCACCTCGCTCGCCTTTTCGGCGTGCCCGGCCTTGAGGTTCCCATGCTGGTCCCACTGCACCTTGGGGTCGCTATGGGTCACCTGAATGTACCGTACGCCCGCCTCGGCGAACCGCCGCGCCATGAGACACTTCCGGCCGAAGTTCGAGGTGACCGGGTCATCAATCCCATACAGCGACTGCGTGGCCGCCGATTCACCCGAGATATCTTCCACCCGCGGAAACTCCGTCTGCATCCGGAATGCGAGTTCGAACGAATTGATCCGTGCCTCGAGTGACGCCTCCGGTCCCGACTGCGCCAGATGCCGCTGATTGATCTCCCGCAGTTGCGCCAGTTGAGCTTCCTGCACCGCCCGCGGCACCTTGGAATTGCTGATGTACTTCACCCGCGCATCGATCGTCGGGATGCTCGCGTTGCCGATCGGCGTCCCCTGGTAGGTCGCCGGGAGAAAGGCCGAGCCCCAGTTGTTAATCCCGCCATGCGCGAGCGTCGGGCAGATCGACACAAACGCCGGTAGATTCGTGTTCTCCGTCCCGAGGCCATACGAAGTCCACGCGCCAATACTCGGCCGCACGAAGTTGTCGCTGCCCGTATGCAGCTTCATCACCGCGCCGCCGTGGGCCGGGTTGGTGCCATGCATCGAGTGAACCATGCACAGGTCGTCGACATGCTGGGCGACATGCGGGAACAGTTCGCTCACCGGAATCCCGCTCTCGCCGTACTGCTTGAACTTCCAAGGCGACTTGAGCAGGTTGTTCGTCGGCGCGAACTGGACGCGCGGCTTATCGAACGGCAGCGGTTTGCCATCGTCCCGATCGAGCAGCGGCTTCGGGTCAAACGTATCGACCTGCGACGGGCCGCCCTTCATGAACATGAAGATCACCCGCTTGGCCCGCGCCGGAAAGTGCGGCTGCTTCGCCAACAGCGGATTGACCGCCGCCCGCGCTTCACTATCGAGCAGCGACGCCAACGCCAGCGATCCAAACCCGATCGCCGACCGCTCCAACATCTTTCGTCGTGAAACCGGTTCTGGAAACATGACACCATTCCCGACAGAGAATTTTCGACAACGAGACGTTTGCGTTGATTTCGTCACCCGGCCGCCATGCGCTCTTCCGCAGGCAGGCCGAAATCTGATCGTCCGTCTCGTCAGTTGATGTAAATAAACTCGTTCGCGGCCAGCGTGATCTGACAGAGTGCCGTCCACGCCGCCAGACGGACCTTTTCCGCCGCCGTCGCGGCGTCCACGGCCGCCGCACTTCCATCCGCACTCGCCGTCCCCGCCTCGCCGCCACCGGTCGTAGCGGCTGCGGTTTCCACGGGAGCAGCCACAGGCGGAGCCACACGGTAGACTGCTTCGAGATCACGCAGCGTCACCAGCAACCGATCAACTTCGCCCGCCACCGGCTCACGCCCATACGCCAGCCGAATCATTTGGGCGATGCGAGTGGAATCGTCCGCCGAACTCTCCTTCGCCAGACGTTCCTGCAGTTTCTCGCTCGCCTGCAACACCAGCTCGCTGTTCAACCACATCAGCGCCTGCGGGGACACCGTGGTCGTCACCCGGTCCCCACTGGAGACGGCCGCGTCCGGGTAGTCGAGCAGTTGAAACACGTCGTACACGTTGTTGCGAATCACCGGCAGATAGACCGAGCGCCGCGTGCTCGCATAGCTGGTCAGGTCTTTTGACGTATGGTCAAACAGATACCCGCGATTCTTCACCGTCAGCACCGCGCCCCCAGGCGTCCGATCCAATTGTCCGCTCACTGCCAGAATCGCATCCCGAACCTGCTCGGCCTCCAGCCGCCGCACCGGGAACCGGCTCCAGAGCATGTTCTCCGGGTCAACCTCCACGGCCTTGTCCGTGGGGTGGCTCCCCTGCCGCCACGTGCTCGACAACAGAATCTCCCGATGCAGTGCCTTGAGTGACCAGCCCTTCTCAATGAATCGTAGCGCCAGCCAATCGAGCAGTTCCGGATGCGTCGGCTTCTCGCCCAGCAGACCGAAATTGTCGGGACTGGCGACAATCCCCCGGCCGAAATGCCACCGCCACATCCGATTGACAAACACTCGCGCCGTCAGCGGATGAGCCGGATCGACCAACCACCGCGCCAGTTCCAATCGCCCGCTTTTGTCGGTCGGGAAGGTTGGGGCGACCGGGCCTTTCATGACGGCCGGAACATGTCGCGGCACCACCGCACCCAGCTTGAGATGACTGCCCCGCACGTGGACCGGAATGTCCTCGACGGTGTCTTCCGCCACCCCCATGGCCGAGGGCAGTTCGGGGGCCGCGTCTTCAATCTGCTTGAGGCCTTCCCGCAACGTCTTCAGCTCGGCCTTCACCGGCTCCGGATACATCGCCTCCTTCTGCTCGGGCGTCAGGGCGGCGGGTTTCTCGGCGGGTTTTTCAGCCGGTTTGTCTTCGACCTTTTTGTCTTCGACTTTTTCCTCCGGCTTGGCCTCGCCCGATTCAGACGGCTTGGCTTCCGGAGCAGGTTTTGACTCAGGCTCGGACTTTGATTCGGACTTGGCCTCCGCAGCCTTCGCGGCTTCCGCAGCGAGACGGGCTTCCAGCTCTTTGTTGGCCGAGGCGATTACCGTCTCCAGCTTCGCCTTCTGGTCAGCCACCTTCTTGTCGTGTGCTGCCTTCTCCGCTTCGCTCTCGGGCGTCGGGAGCGGGTTCTCGTGCCACCGGGCGACGATCTTGAAATTCTCCATCGTCTTGGTGCTCTTCAGCACCCCGGCCATCCCGTAGTAATCTTCCGTCGCCAGCGGATCGAACTTGTGGTCGTGGCAGCGCATGCACCCGAACGTCATCCCCAGGAACGCCCGTCCCAGCGTGTCGAGCTGCTCATCGATGATGTCCATCCGCATCCGCACGGGGTCTGGCTCGGCCACCACCTTCGGCCCGACCGACAGGAACCCCAGCGCGATGTAGCGACGGTATTTTTCCGAAGTATCGGCCGAGGGCAACAGGTCGCCCGCCAGTTGCTCAATCACAAACTCGTTGAACGGCATGTCGCGATTGATCGCGTCGACGACGTAATTGCGATACTTCCAGGCGTTTCCATGGGCGATGTTTTCGTCGAGCCCGTTCGAATCGGCATACCGCGCGACGTCCAGCCAATGTCGCCCCCAGTGCTCGCCATACGCCGTCGTCTCCAGCAGCCGGTCGATCAACCGGGCGTAGGCGTCGGGACGTTCATCGGCCAGAAACGCAGCTACCTCTTCAGGCGTGGGCGGCAACCCCGTCAGATCGAACGTGACCCGGCGAATCAGCGTCGTTTTGTCCGCCGCAGGCGTTGGCTCCAGTCCCGCGGCTTCCAGTTTCGCCAGGATGAACGCATCGATTCCAGAAGCGACCCAGGCACTGTTCTTGACCGTGGGGATCGCAGGCTCAACGACCGGCTGGAACGACCAGTGGTTCGGGTCGCGATTCCGCTCACCCGCGCCTGGGCGGGCGGCTGGAAACGCCGCTCCCTGCCGCACCCATTCCGTGAGGTCTGCAATCTCGGCATCAGTCAGTTTGCCCTTGGGCGGCATCGCGATCTCGCCCTCATCCTGGCGAATCGCGCGAATCAGCGGGCTGTCGTCGGGCTGACCGGGCACCACCGCGGCTCCATTGTCACCCCCTTTGAGAATCGCGTCCCGACTGTCGAGTCGAAACCCGGACCACTGCTTCTCGACCCCGTGGCACTTCTGACAGTGCTCGATGAAGACCGGACGCACTTTCGATTCAAAGAAGGCCAGTTGCTCCGCCGTCGGCTCTTCCCCGAAACAGGGCGAAGCAAGCGCGATCAGAAGCAACGTCGGCACGTACAGGACGCGAACAGGCATGGCAGGCTCCAAATGGCGACGCGAGACAAGTCGCCGGTAGGTCTCTTTATTTTCACCCCGCGCCCTCCACATCGCAAGCCAGAAATCAAAGTTCGCCGATATCCTCGCGCCACCCCAAAAACCTGTAGCGGAAGCGGTGACGCTTCCTCCGCAAAGCGGCCCCCACCTCCAGCCCGTCCCATCTCCCCCAAAATCACCGCACCAGCAACTCCCGAAACGTCCGCCGTACCGGTTCCCGCAACAGCTCACTCCGCCAGACCAACGCCTCCCCCTCAATCGCGCACCCCTCCCCGCTCCCGTCCACGGCAATCGCGGGCAACCGCACATCCGCCTCCGGATCTGACCGAGGCAGCGCAAACACCGGAGACCCCCAACCCATCACCGGCGATTCCAGCAGCCACACGCCACACCCCGCTTCATTCGAGACGACCAGGTCCAGCCGACGATCGCCGTTCAGGTCGACAAACCGCGTCCCGCCATCCCGGCCGCCATGGTTCGCGATGAGCAGCGCTGCGGGCGGCTTCCACCCAGTATCGCGCCAGCTCATGGCGAGACGGTCGTAGCGATACACGGCCCGCGTCCGCGGATTGCCGACCACAATCTCCGACACGCCATCTCCATCGAGATCGCGAAACCGCAGACCCAGGTCGACTCCCAATTCGCCGGTCGATGCCCGCTCGGCCTTGTCGCGAAACAAGATCCGCAGCGGCACGTTCGGAATCCATCGGTCCCCCACAAAATCCCACGCCCGCCGCGTCGACGACGTACTCACCGCGACCGTCGGCCACCCAGTCTCCTGCACGATTCCAAACCGCACTTGGGCATCGTAATGCCGACCATGTCGGTCCACCTGCAGGAACCGTGTCGGAAACTCGCACACCGACCAGGTTCCCGCGCCGCTCGCCCCGGCCTTCTCCGTACCAGGCTGCCAGACCTTTGTCCTGCCGAACTTCTCGCTCCCGATCACCACATCGAGAAACCCATCCGCGTTGAGGTCCAGCAGCCGCACCCCATTGTCCTGCCCATTCGCTGCTCGGAGCGGCTGCCCATCCAAAAGGTGGGTGTCGATCCGCTCCAGCGCGTCGCGCACCGTCAGAAACAGGACCCGCGAGCCATACGTCTTCGCCGCATAGTCGATCCACTCGACCACCTCGGCTGACGACTTCCCCTTTGGAAGGCGAACGACCAGCGGACAGACGCCCCGCCCCTGCACGCTGCGATCCAGCGCCTGCTTCCAGCCGGAAAGGCCGCCAGCCGCAGACTGATCCACCTCAGGA
Source organism: Planctomycetaceae bacterium (assembly GCA_027489895.1). Classification (GTDB taxonomy): domain Bacteria; phylum Planctomycetota; class Planctomycetia; order Planctomycetales; family Planctomycetaceae; genus JAIXZD01. Next base: position 2,173 of record JAIXZD010000109.1, on the reverse strand, counting down.
AACACCCAGCACAACCGCTGGGCCACTCTCGGAAACGGTTCGACCGATGCCACGCCCCCTGGCTCTGTCGCGGAGAGTGACTGCACGACGACGGACCGCAGGAAATTCTTTCCCGGCGTCGGCAAGGGAAACAGTTCGCCGAGAAACCGGGGACCAGGACTTGCGGTGACAATCTCTCCAGCGATCCGGCATGCGACCGGGACCGTCCCCAATCGCGCCGTCAACCGATCGATCGTCTCGTCGTACCGCGCCTTCCACCGGGCCACGTTCCGCTCCGTGATCGCCGGAAGCAGCACCTCGACCCGCACCCCATCCGACAACCACGCCCGCAGGGGTTGCGCTCCCGGCTCGACATCGCGGGCAAACAGACTGAGCGGTGCCCGTCCGTTGATCTGCTTCAGTCGCTCGACGATGGGACGCACCACTGGCTCCCATTCCGCCAGAACTCCGTCTGCTTCCACCCCCAGCAGGACGACACACTCGATCCCCGCCTCACCCACCCATTGCGGCGTGATCAGCTTCGGTTCGCCCGGTCGACCGGTCCAACTCGTCTCCCCATCGAGCTCCACCAGCCGATTCGCATCCCCGGCCCAAACCGCATCGATCGAACCAGCCGAACAGACCAGCGCCAGCCAAAAGGCCCAAACACATCGGCCCCCGGTCTCACCCCTCCGCAACGACCCCACGGCACACCTCCTGCTTCAACCGACCCCGAAATCGTAGGGTGGGCACTGCCCACCATTGCTCACCAGATCACGATCGCCGGGTGGTTTTCCCCCATGCCCCACTCCATCGAGATCAATGGGTTTGACCGCATCGGTGAGCGATCCCTTGTGTTCAGGCAGGCACTGCGGGTGAGCACTGGTGGGCAGTGCCCACTCTACGATTTGCCCACTCACTCCAGTCTATCCCACCGGTCGATCCAACACGTGGTCCACGGCCGCCAGGAATCGCGCTGCGAACTCCGACTTCCGAATTTCGGCCGCAACCTCAAGACACTGCGGCGACCGATCTTGCAACAGCAGGCGCTCCAGCGCCTTCCGAAACCGGCGCACCGTCAGCGATCGCGGAAGGAGCGTCTCGCCCAAGCCCAACCGTCGGACCCGCCGCGCGTTGTCGGGCTGGTCATGCGCAAACGGCAGACACAACTGCGGCCGACCCGCCGCCAGCGCCTGACCCGTCGTGCCAATGCCGCACTGATGGGCCACGACCGCGCTCTGTGGAAAGAGGGCAGAGAACGGCTCATAGTCGCGAACAAGCAGGGTCGAGTCGCGATATGCCCACTCGGGCACCCGCCGCGCCTGTTTGCCTACCAGCAAGACGCCCCGCAGCCCCATTTGCGACAGCGCCTCGGCCGCCACTTCGTAAACCCGTGTCTCCATCAAGACTACGGCCGATCCCAGCGTCACGGTCACCGGGGCCGGCCCCGATCTCAGAAACGCCAGCAGCTCGGGCGACCCCTCGGCCGAAGTCTCTTCATCAAACAGCGGGAACCCGACCTGCGCGACGTTTACCGGCCAATCGGGCTGCGGCGCCGCAAACAGCGAGTCGAACAGCGTGACCGTGCCGTAGGGAGACCACCCGTCCGCCAGTGGATTGCGGCGCGTCACCGGCAGGCCCACCTTCTTCCGCAACGCGTGCAGCGACTCAAACCAATGTTCCGTCCCCCGCACGGCGGCCCGCATGACCGCACCCAACAGCCGCGGCCCCAGCCAGCGCAGGTGCGGCAGGAACCAGGCTGGCCCGAGTGCTGGCGGGTCCCAGGCCGAGAGAAACGCCGAAGGCTGCAGCGCCGTCGACAGCCAGCGAATACGCCGTTTCTCCGCCACCAGCGGTGTTGCCAGGGTGAGCAGATGGCCAATGATCAGGTCGCAGTCGGCCGCGGCCGCATCGATCAATTCGTACGACCGCTCGACATGCGGCAGGATCAGGTCCCGGACGACAAACTGCGTGCCACGCCGGGGGTGACTCGCCTCTGCCGCCCAGAGTTCTTCCGGGCCGACATCCTCCTTGCTGGGGGGAATGGCGACAAACTCGACGCCCAGCCTCTCGACCGCCTCGCGATACTGCGCGTGGGTCGCCAGCCGGACGCGATCTCCCCGGTTGCGCAAGGCCCGAGCCATGGCAAGAAACGGATGCAGATCGCCATACGACCCCAGCGTCGTGAGCAGGA
>JAIXZD010000264.1 GCA_027489895.1 Planctomycetaceae bacterium | reverse complement strand
TCGCGGCCGATCTCGAGCGTGGCCCCTGGATTGGCGAGAACGATCTGGCAGACGCGGTCAAACCAGAAGGTTTCCATGCCACCGATGTAGCCTGTCGCCACAAACATCGTGGCGGGAACGCCCAGCTCGCGAAGAATCGGAAATGCGTGCGTGTAGTTGTCTTCGTAGCCGTCATCGAAGGTGACAATGGCAGGTCGCGGTGGCAGTGTCGTTTCATCGTCGAGTGCCCGCGACAGGTCGGACATGCTGATGGGGTCGTAGTGGCGGGCCACGAACTGCATCTGACGGCGAAAGGACTCACGATCGGAACTGATGAGGTTCAGGTCGTACGGGAATGATTCATCCGCTTTGTCCCAGATGCGGTGATAGCCCAGAACGAGAATCGGGACGGATCGCAGCCGGTTGGCCAGGCGCGCCGCGGAGACCAGGCCCGTTCGATCCAGCGTCTGTGCAAACGTGCGGGCTTTCCATGAAGGCCCCTCCGGCAGATGACCGGTGGTGACCGTCTCGACCACCTTGGGAGAGGTGTGGTGAGGCGGGGCGGCGATGGCAGCAGGCTGCTCTGAAATGTGAACCGGCATGGCAGTGACCGAACTGGCAGGCAAGGAGTCGTTTGACGACGTAATCAAGTCTTGCCCTCTAGTGTGGAGCCGGAAGCCGAAACGCCTCGTGAAAAGCTTTCTTTTCAGTCATTTTCAATGGTGGATTGATGCCTCATGGTTTTATCGGCGGCACGATCGTCAGGAACGGAAGCCGAAACTGTGGCACCGGCTTCCTCACTGTTCGCTGCGGGAGACACCGCCAGCAGGGGCCGGGCTTTCCAGGCCGCATAGCGTCCCTTCAAACCCGAGACAACCAGGTCTCGGGTTGTCCGCAGTGCCCCTTCGACGTGGAATTTCAGCCGTGGCCTCTGGAACTTGAGCCACCGCATGGTCCCGTCGCACGTACTCAACTGGAGCTTGTAGCGGTGGTCGCCCGCGAGGAAGTCGTAGGCGTTTCGCCCGGCCTCGAGGTTGTATTCGATCGCGAGGGTATGACAGACAAGCCCCGGCTTCTTCTTGTTCTCTTCGCTGTAGGAGAACCCCGACTGATACGCATAGACGACATTGTCGAACACGAAGTTGTACAGGACCCCGAGGAGCATCGATCCGGCGGAGATCCGTAAGAGTTGAATCTCGCCAGCATCAAATCGCTGATCGACCAGACGTTCGTGAAACTGCCGTGCGATCGGCGCGGTGAACGCGCCCGGATGTCCCTTCGACTGCCAGTAGACCGTGTGTAGCTCCACCATCTCGTCGAACAGTTCGAGGGCCTCGGCACGAGATTCCGGTAACTCAACATGGACCGGGCCAAACTCGCTGGCGTAGAACTTGATCGAGCGTTTGGTCTGCGAACGGGTCCCACTCCCCAAGGCCGACAGATAGGGCTTGCCCGAGGTTCGCAGTTCCTCGAGGTTCACCCAGTAGTAGGGGCGATCCTTGACCGTGAGCAGCGGGCAAAGCGGGGCGAGTTCGCGTGCGGCAATCTCCAGGGGACTGCCGCACCGCACACCACTCAGATAGAGCTCGTCCCAGCTTTGGTCCGAGCTCAGCAGATGCGTGAGCAGTTCTCTGGCGACTTCTTCGGCATAACGATCATCGGCCACGATCGCGTTATGCTCGATTGTCAGTTCGTCATAGGTTTCATGACCGCTTTCGGTCAGGTTCAGCGTTCGGCTGCCGATCACCCCTCCCCGCACGGCACGCGACTTCCCCAGTAGCGCCAGCCCCACGACTTCTCCGTCCTTCCAGACGCGGGCAACGCGTGCGTCGCTTCCCTCGGGAAACCCCTGAAGCAGAGATTCCACCCAGCCCCAACTCGTGAAGAACGACGTGGTCGCTCGTTCCGAAAGACGGAGCCATTCCATCCGTAATGAGGCCAGATCGTGAAGGGGTTGGAGTTCGACTCGCCAGACTGCGATCATCGGAGGGCTCTTTCGGAATGGCAGACGAAACGTGGAAGGCAGAGGAACCGAACAGCAGGCGACGACTCAGTTGGAAACCACTTCAGGGACCGACTCCCGCGCGGGGAGATTGGTGACCGGAGACACGGCCAACCGCGGCGTGACGCCCCAGGCACCCGTTCGAATGCCTCGCAGCCAGCGGAAAAAGCCCACGGCAAGGGCGAGATTCATCTGCAGAAACATTTCGGGCAGACGCAGCGCCTTCTGCCAGCCGCGTGCCAGACTCAGGACCGGGGTCACAAGCGCCAGCGCGTAAAGCGCGGCATGTCCCACGGCCAGAGCACGGTAGAGCGGATCGTAGATCGCCAGGACGCCGTTGGTCACGACTGCCACAAGCATGAGCAGTGGGCCAAACCACCGCAGCACTTTATGCGACCAGAAGGCGAAGGCCAGCCAGCCCCGGTGCGGCCACAACAGGCCCGCAAGCGCTGGCAGGCTCTGAAAACCACCCGCGCCGATTCGGGCCCTCCGGCGAAACTCATCTTTCACCGTGGCCGGTGTCTCTTCGTAGGCCAAGGCCGTCGCATCGTACAGCAGCCTGTGGCCCTGCTGGTGGACCCGCATTCCGATCACGAAATCATCGAGAATCGTGCGCGGGTCGAGCGGGGCGACGAGGTGCTTTCGAACGGCATAGATCCCCCCGTTGGCACCCAGCAATGCCCCCAATCGTCCCTCGCAGGCTTTCAGAAAGTTCTCATACTTCCAGTAGAGACTGTCGACGTTCGTCCCAGTGAGCGGATCGACGAGGACCAGTCGGCCAACAACGCCCCCCACGGGTGCCTCGGCACCGGTCGCCCGCGCCATGACGAAGTGACGCACAAGCCGTCTCAGCGCCGATCGCTCGAACAGCGTGTTCGCATCAGAAAAGACCAGCAGTTCTCCCTGAGCGAGAGGAACGAGGTCGTTGAGGACGCTCGCCTTGCCCCGGCGTTCCGGAAAGACAATTGTGCGGACCCGGTCATCGCCGAATGCTTCGGCAAGTTCCGCCGTCAGGTCTTCCTTGCCGTCGCAGCCAACCAGCACTTCAAACCGGTCGGCGGGATAGTCCAGTCCGATCGCATTCTCAAGCCGCGAGAGAATCCAGGTCTCTTCCTTGTAGGCGGCGATCACGATGGAAAGGAAAGGCCATTCCGTCATGTCGAGGCTGCGCGAGGCCGCCTCGACTGTGCTCGCGGCGTCCGGGCGATGGCGCGACGCCAGCCAGATCACGAGCGGATAGCCGACATTCGCAAACAGGATCAGGCCGATCGATCCCCAGAACAGGATCGCCAGCAGCAGAAACAGATTGGCTGTCATCGCAGCACCTCCTCGAACGGAGCGGGTTCGTTCACCAGCAGGTCATGTCCTTCCTGTGGAAACCGAAGTTCACTGTCGGCGGACGGTACGGTCGTGCTCACGGCAGGCTCGGGTGCGGCCGCGTCACTCGCAAACAGACCATCGGGAGTGAGAGACCGCATTCGTAGAACTCGGGCTGGAATCCCGCCGACCGTCGCTCCGTCGGGCACGTCCTTTACCACCACTGCGTTCGCTCCGACTCGGACCTGTCGCCCCAGATGGATTGGTCCAATCACCTTGGCACCAGCCCCCAGGAAGATGTCGTCCGCCAGGCGCGGCGACTGGTCCCGTTCGGCCCCGATCGTCACCTGATGTTCGATGAAGATGCGTGATCCGCCTCGAACCTGTCCGTTGATGACGACCCCCTGTGAGTGAATCAGGACGAAACCAGGACCAAACTCGGCCCCCCTCCCAATGATGCACTGGCAGAGAATCGCGTTCAGTTTGTTGCAGACCATGGCAAGCGGCGCGAGCCGGTGGCGCTGGCACCATTGCATCGCGCGGTACCAGACCATCGCGGCGGTTCCGTCGGTCAGCAGAGTTTTCACGACGGCGCGCCAGTCATCGCGACCGTAGCACCAGCGGGCTTTCAGCAGGATGTCGCCCCAGATCATGATCGCCCTCCGTCCGCAGGGCTGTTACCTGACCCGCTGACCTGATCGAGAATCGCCGCGAGTTCCTCCGTCAGATGGCGACGACTGAACGCCTCGGAGGCCCGTCGCTCTTCGTCCGTCAACGGTCCGACGGCTTCGGCCCCACTCGCCTTCGCAGCCACGGCGCTGGAGATCCACTTGGCAATCGCGGCGGGCGACTCGGGGGGTTGGTGACCCGATGGCCAAAACCGTGACACGATCTCCGCGGTTTCGCCGCTCGGGACGACGCCCAGGATTGGCCGGCCCACGGCGAGATACTCGAACAGCTTTGCGGGAGCGACCCGGTCCGCGCCAGGTCCATCGGTCAGCAGCAGCAGGAGCGCGTCGGCCGACTGCATCCAGGCGATCGCCGTTTCGTGATCACAGTAGTCCACCGCAACCAATCGGACGGCGGTCTGGTCCAGTCGCGCCAGCAGCGCGGACTGCTCGGGGGTCTTGCGGCCCACGGCGACCAGTTCGATCTGTCGCGCCAACTCCGGTTGCTCGGCCGCGAGTTGTTCGAGCGCGACAACCACCGGCGCGATCGACGTGAGATTCCAGAGCGTCCCGGTGTAGACGATCCGGAAGCGATCCGTCGGCGGAATCGTCGACTGGATTGCGTGCGTGACTTCGAAATCGCACGGGTCGAACCCGTTGTAAACGCAGGCGCCGAATGCCCGGCTTCCCGCCTGCCGCGCCCGCTCCACCAACCGAGCCGTGCTCCGTTTCGTGGTGGCGACAATGGCATCGGCCTGCCGCAAGATCCAGCGCTGCATCCGCTCTTGAACTGTCTGTGACCAGACATCGCGGCGGCTGTGTTCCAGGTAGTGGCTGCTGAGGTCCCACTCGTCGCGGTAGTCGAGAACGAGTGGCAGTCCGGTCTGCCGCTTCAACCAGGCTCCCAGCAGCAGATTCGAGTACGACGGTGCGGTGGCCAGGATCGCGGCATGTGGTGTCGCGGCGAGCGCCTTGCGGGCCGCCCGATAAGCCGCTGGCAGCCAGAGGACTTGCGGATCGGGCTGGAGCGCGAGCGAGGCCGCGCCTCGGACCATCCGTCGAACCCAGCGCGTGGGAGACCAGTTTGACTGGGCCGATTGGCCCGCCATCGACTGCTTGGCCGCGTAGGCCGGTTCGAGCGTGCGGGCGCGAATCAGTCGGAGAGCCTCGGGCAGGTCCTTGAGCAGACTCGGATCGAACACCGGCACCGACGGGTTCTCGGCCACCAGGACCGTAGGGTCCCACCCGAATTCGCGGAGATACTTCACGAACTTGACCGGCCGCTGCACTCCGGCCCCGCCCACGGGCGGAAAGTGATAGCTGACCATCAGCACGTTCCGCAGTTGCGTCGAGCTTTCTCGACGAACTCCGGCCAGCGACTGCGGTGGGATCAGGGTTGTGGTCATGCCGTCACCGCCGGTTCCACATTGAGAAGGCTGGCATGTCGACGCAGCCGCGCCGCTTTGATCCATGGCGCTAGAGTGATCAGTCCCAGACCTAAGGCCCGGGTCTTCTCGACAAGTTGCGGCAAAATGGTCGTGGCCCAGGGGTGGTTGTCGTGAAACAGGACAATGTCTCCCCGTGCCGGGAAGTAGTTTGCTTCCCACGCCGCGATGTCACCCGGCCCCTTGAACGCAAAGTCCTTCGGGTCGATGTTCCACAGGGCGATGGTCTGTTCGAGCGTCCAGAGCGTTCGGATCTTTCCCCAAGTGAGCTCGCCTTTTGGCGGTCGGAACAGCGTGACGGCTTCTCCGGTCAGGTCTTCCAGCAGCGCACGGGTTTCCTTGACCTCGGCCGCGAGCGCCAGCGAAGAAAGTCGCGTCGGTTCGTGGTGGAACCAGGTATGGTTGGCCACCTGGTGACCCTCTGCGACCATTCGCCGGATCAGTTCCGGATGACGCGCAGCCTGCTGTCCAATCACGAAGAACGTTGCCGTGACTTCCAGCTTTGCCAGGATGTCGAGCAGTTTGGGGGTGTGCTCGGGATGAGGACCGTCATCGAATGTCAGCGCGATGGCCTGGGCCGATTTCGGACCGCGGCTAATCCACCGATCACGAGGCTGTGTCGCCGCGAGGGCGATCCGGGTGAGACGTTGCACTACTCCCATGAAACACCTCCTGCCGCGACGAGGGCGCGGTCGGTTGAGGGGGATATCGTTCTGCCCCCGCCTCGCTGCGTTACACAGTCCTCAACAATGGTCGACAACCGGGCGGCAGACGTGGCCCAGTCGGCCGGTTGAAATGTCAGCTGGTCGGGCGGCACGATTCCCATCCCCCAGCGCTGCTCGAGAGCATTCGCCAGTTCGATCGGGTCCCTGCCAGTTAACCGTGTGTGCTGCTGGGGATCGGCAATCTCCCGCACGCCGCCCACATCCGTAGCAACCCACGGTGTTCCACAGCTCATCGCTTCGAGCAGCACATTCGGGATGCCTTCCGACAGACTCGTGAGTGCCACGACATCCGCACTGCGATACCAATCGGCCAGTTCGCCTTGCGGTCGGGCGCCGGCCAGCGTGACCACTTGTTCGAGACCGAGTTCGGCGATGCGACTGGTCAGCGACGCGTGGAGTTCGCCCCCCCCCACAATCCCGCAACCGAATCGTCGTCCGCGTTGATGGAGGACGCGGCAGGCCTCCAGCAACAGGTCCCAGCCTTTGACCGGCACGAGCCGGCCCACACCAACAATTGTCGGTCGCTCGATCGGCAGGCCCAGTTTCTCCCGCGATTCTGTTCGAGAGGCCGGGTGGAAGATCGTGCGGTCAATCCCGCGATGAACGACATGCAGTTTCGCGGAATCGATGCCATCGACCACCAGTTGGTCACGCAGATGCGAGCTGACGGTGACAACCGCATCGGCCCCATGCAGCGTGTCGAGAATGACTTTCCGGCGTGCTCCCTGGCGGGCCAGCAGAAGGACATCCGATCCGCCCGTCATCACGATCGACGGAACGCCCAGCGTCTGGGCCAGGCGTGTGGCGGCGGTTCCATCCGGATGAACCCAGTACGACAGCACCGCGTGCGGCCGAAAGTCGTCACGAATCGACTGAAACTCCCGTTGCAGCGACCAGTCGAGCCAGCGGTCAAAGCGACTCCGCTGAATCATGGGGGGGTAATAGAACGTCGGATGCGAGACTTCGGGCGAACCCGCTGCGATGTTTGAAGGGGAAGACTTCGCCTGCGAACGGCCAGACCAGCGGGCCTTCAGACGCTCGACCCAACTGACCGGGTTGATCACTCGCACCTGATGCGTCGCCGACAGCGCCTCAACCAGGGCGCGGTTGAACGGCCCTTTCGTGGGTTGCAACGGTCCGGGATAAACATTCGAGACGAACAGCAGTCTCATGATGTCTCTCCTGGCTCGTGATGTTCGCTTGGGTAGGACGGCGGTACTGCAGCGGTCTCCTGGTGGGACGCTGGACCGGTCGGTTGAGTGGACGGGGTCGCAAGTGTGGTAACTCCGCGGCGAGTCAATCTTCGCAACTGGCCCTTCAGCCCGACTTCACCGACGGCCTGACGCATCCAGGTCTTGGCCTTGCGGATGAGTTCGAAGGCCCGCATGGCGACTCGCCTTCGGCCCCCAGGAGCAATCAGCCACAATGTCGCGCTCCGACCAGACTGGTTTGCCAGCGTCTGTTTGTACGCCGCGTCGCCCCCGCCAAAGTCAAACAGGGGCGGTGTGCGTTCCTTGAACAGGTCATCCAGGACATGGCAGAGCAGCGTCATTCCCGGCGACCATTCCGCGAACGCCGGGTCGTAGCCGATTTCTTCGAGCGAGTACCGCATTGGTGACTGCAGGCCGATCGCGAAGGAGATGGGTTGTCCTTCCTTGATCAGCACATAGCACCGGAGACTGTTCTCCCGCGCCGCCAGCCGATACATGCGGCGTTCAAAATCGGTGGCCCCCACGCGGAGCCCGATCGCCTGCGTCTGCCAGGTCTTGCGGGACACGATGTGGGCCAGTTCGACGAATTCGTCCACCTCGCTCTCGGTGGTGAAGCGACGGACTTCGCCTCCCAGCTTCCGCTGTTGCCTCCGCAAATTGCCGCGACGTTTCGAGTTGAACTTCGACCAGTACGCCTCTTCAGTGGCGGGCATCTCGATCCGCCACCGAGCTTGCCAGCCCGTGGGCGTAAACAGCCGCCACCCGTTGCGAGCCAACGCCCGGCAGGCCACGTCAAAGGGGCCCGCTTCGTCGACATCTTCGATGAGCAACCCTGCGACCTGTTCATTGCGGCAGAGCCTCTCGCAAGTCGATACGACCGTCTCAACGGCAGACTGTTGCGTGCTGCCGATCAGAGAGTTTCCCGCCAGCCAGTAGCCTGTCATGCCGCCTGCCAGCCCCTCGATTGTTCGCCCCACGGGCAATCGTTTGGGCAACAGGACCGCCTGCCGATGACCATCGACGTTGATCCAGTAACCGGGAACATTGCGGGGGACTTCGGGCCGGTCCATGTGAAACCGGGCATACTCCGGGCGATGGGCCAGCGTTTGGCCGCCCGCCGTCGCCGCGTCTCCCCAGAGGATGAGGTCGTCACCCAGCGAGGTCGCCAGGTCCGAATCAAAAGCCCGTACCACCACAGCCGCGCTGGCCTGGGGCCGCGCGTCGGGGGTTGCTTTGAGGTTGAGATCGCCGAGTGCCACGTTGGTTCGACTCTCAAGACAAGAGAATTCGCGGAGAAAACCGGAGGACTGATTCGTGTTCTTCTGGACGGCTGCTGATCTTCGTGGCGCTTTGCCGGAGTCAGGTTCGTGGTGGTGTCATGTCTGCAGCTCGGCCGTGGCCATCGCCTCGCTGGCACGCTCCTGGTGGTGCGTGCGAGCCTGTTCCACGTGCGTCGCGTGAGGTTCGCGGACGACGACGCGCAATTTGCCCTGAGCGGTGAGTGGGATCTCATCGACCCGCTCCAGTTCGACCCGCACGGCCGTTCCGGTCACCGCCAGGATCGCCGCCCGGAGTGACTCCTCGTCCGAGGACGTGAGATCGGGCGCGACCAGCCGCAGTCGGATCGACTGAGGCTGCGATTGCACGACCTGGAACCTACGGATGGCGGGGAATTCCTTAAGCAGATGCGGGAAGAATTCACCGGGAATTCGCCGACCGTCTGGCGTTTCGAGCATGTCGAGCTGACGACCCGTCACCCCTCGCAGAAGTGGTAGCCCTCGTCCGCAACGACAGGTTGTCAGTCCGGCAATCGCCCGGTCCCCATTGACGTACCGAATGAACGGCATCGCCCAGTTGTAGAGATCGGTGATGACCACCTGGCCTTCTTCGCCATCGGGAGTCGGGCGGCCCTGTTCATCGACCACCTCGACAATCAGCGTTTCCTGGCTGAGGTGCAGTCCCGCATGTTCCGGGCACTCCGCCCCAATCAGCATGAACTCGCGACTGCCGTAGGTCTCGAAGACCGGCGCACCGCACACCCGTTCAATCAGCTCGCGCTGAAAAGGATGCAGCTTCTCCGCACCGACGATGATCGATTTCGGGGGAACCAGATCGACCCCCTGCTCCTCGCAGTGGCGGGCAAACTCGTACAGCGGATTGACATAGGCGACGACGGCATCGGCTCGATACGAGTTCCAGGTCCGCGCATGACCGGCCATTTTGTCGGGCGTGAACTCGAAGCAGTTGATCACGCGATGCCGGTCGACCGCGTGGTGCAGGTTTGCCTTCCAGCGATTGAACGCCGACACATGGGCCAGCGCTCCACCCCAGAGAAACAGTTGCTTTGTCCCTGGAGCACCGCCCGCCCAGCCGTAACCGCGATACATCATCGCCGTACGCCGCTCGTGGCTGTCGTGACTCACGTCGAACTGCAGCGGGACGCCGCTCGATCCCCCCGTGGCTTTGGTCAGCATCGCAATGGGGGCCAGTGTTCGCAGGTCGGCCCGGTACTCGCGGATCGTATCCCGCGTCAGGAGCGGCAGCTTCGCCAGATCCTGCGGTCCGCTGATCGATTCCGGTGTGACGCCCAGAGCTCCCCACGTCCGGCGGTAATACGGACAGGTCGACCATGCATGCTGCAGCAGCTTCCGCAGCGCCTGATGTTGAGCGGTTGCCAGTTGTTCGGCCGACCACCATTGGCTGGCTTCAAACTCTTTCCAGTAGCGAACGGTTCGACGGCCCTTCCAGACGCCGTCGAAGAAGGGGAGCAGCAGGTGACGATACAGCAGTCCGTACATAAT
>JAIXZD010000267.1 GCA_027489895.1 Planctomycetaceae bacterium | reverse complement strand
CTGAAATGCGTCGACCACCCAATCCCGATACAGCGACGAATGCGTAAAGAACCGCTCCTCGCGGGCGTAGACGTAGCCCTTGGTATCCGAATAGCGGGCGACATCCAGCCAATGCCGGGCCCAATGCTCGCCATAGGCGGGCGATTCGAGCAATCGCTCAACCACGGCGGCATACGCGGCTGGCGATGGATCGGCAACAAACCGGGCCACCTCTTCCGGGGTGGGGGGCAGGCCAGTCAGGTCGTACGTCACCCGGCGGATCAATGTTCGCGGGTCGGCCTCAGGTGCCGGGGCAAGCTGCTTGGCCGACAAGCCCTGCCAGATGAAGGGATCGACTCCCGTTCGCGACCAACCGCTGTCATTCACCACCGGAGGAGTGACAGCGCGAACCGGTTGAAACGCCCAATGGTTCTTCCAGACGGTCTGCCGCTCAGTCTGACTCAGGTTGTCCGATTCGGGCCACGGTGCTCCGCGCCGAACCCACTCCTCGAGCAGTGCCACGGATGCCGCAGGCAGTGGCTTATCGGGCGGCATCTCCAGATCGCCCGTCCGCCGCACCGCCTGGATCAACAGGCTCTTGTCGACCGATCCTGGAACGACCGCGGGACCAGTTTCACCTCCCTTGCGCACCGCGGCAGAAGAATCCAGCCGCAGGCCGCCCCACTGTTTCTTCTCGCCGTGGCAACCCCCACACTGCTCGATCAGCAGGGGGCGGATCTTGCTCTCAAAAAACTCCAGATCGGCCGCTGTCTGATCAGCCAGCGCCGGTCGCGCAGTCCCAGTCACCACGAGCGCCGTCGCAATCAGGGTGGCGAACAAGACGACCAGCCGCGCTCGATTGCGGCTACCCGCCCAAACGTTTCGGCAACGCATCACGCGACCCATCTCGGCCATGATCAAGGACTCCGGGAGCATCGGCAACGGGGCGATCCACACTCTGTCCGCGTTCCGTCGACAGATCAACGTTCGATTATGTCCGTGAGGCCAGCCGTTGGGAACCCAGAATCGCGTGCGAGCCCCTCGCGATCTGAGTGAGTTCTCGATGGAAACCCGAAGCGTCAGCGAGGGACCCGGAGTGGATTCCGGGGGAAACGTCACCTGCTGCGAACGCGGGGGCCCTCGCTGACGCTTCGGGTTTCCCAAAACTCACAGCCGCTACGCGGTCTTGTCGGCGAGCACCGCGTCCCATGGCCCGTCTCCCGCGTACCCCTTCAGCCGCTCGCACAGCATCCGGCGGGATTCTGGCATCTTGGGGAGGAACTCGGTCCAGATGCGGTGGGCGATCTCGATGGTTTCCGGCAGCTTGCGATCCGTCCCGTGAATCGACAACTCGAGGTAGTCCGTCTGGAAGCGGTTGTCGAACGAACGCGAATCCTGCGGCAGCGACCGCACTCTTTGAATGAATTGCAGCGCTTCCACAGGGCGATCGACCTGTTTGGCCAACGCGGCCAGCCTCAGATAGGCTTCCGCATTGGCGACCGCGTTCCCTGCTTCCCGCCGATCCTGTTCGACGATCAGACGATAGTTTATCGCGGGCGATTGCAGCGGCAGGAGTCGCTCGATGATCTGGCTGAGCTGATCGTCGGACAACTCCTGGAGCGTCAGCCGACGGGTGGCGAGAACCGACAGCGCATGCAGATTGAGACCCGGCTGGCCAGAAATCGGCGTGATGGGCGGGAGACCAAATTCCTCGCGGAGTTTGGCCTCGTCGACATAACAGTCGTATCGTTCGAGGTCATCGATCAGAAACAGCAGGGCCGCAGCCAGGGCACGGGCCGCTTCGGGCTGGCCTCGCACCTCGACGGGAGTTCGCCCTCCCAGTCCATCGAGCGGGTGCTTGGCCCAGAGCTCATGCACCATGTTGTCGAATACAGCACGTCTCCGGGCGATCTGATCTGCCGGTCCGATATTGATTGGAAAGGCATGATCACGCTCCAGCCTCGCCTGCTCCACCGGCGCGCCAATCCCCCGTTGAGTATCTCCCCGCCGCAGCCAGGCGCCGCCGATCTCTGTCACGAGACCTTCCACGACTTCGATCGGACCGCTTAGGGAATTCGCGCTGAGATAGAGACTGTACCCAACCGTCGCGCCCACTCCGCCTACTCCGCCGGAACCTGGCGGAAACAGATTGATCTCACCGAGGTACAGCGGCAGATCGGTGAGCGGTTGCCCTTCCTCCAGTTCGGGGACGGGCTTCGAAGCCAGAAGCCAACGGGAAATCGCATTCGACGCCCCCGCTCCTGTGGAAGGGACCGGTGTCCGCCGCACGCGCGGATCGCGGTCCAGCGCGTGGGACAACTCGGTTGGCGACGTGCAGTCGAAAGCAACGGAAACCGTTTCTGTCTTCGCCCCATCCACCTGCCGATGCAGCACCTGCGCAAACGTCTCCGCCTCGACACCCAACTCAAAATCGGGAGCCAGTTCCGCAGCTCGCCGAAATGCGACGATCGCTTCGCGCGACCGGGCTGCGCAGCACAGGTGCGTGGCCAGCTGCCACCAGTCGTCATAGCTGTTGGATTTCTCGGCAACCTGTTGCAGCGGAGCAATGGCCGAACGCATCGCACCTCTGCGGGACGATTCAAACGCCTTTTCGCGAAGCGAACGATACCCATCGTTCACGATGTGACGGCGGACCGGAACCGATCGCAATACGATCGGCAACCGCCGGTTGTCACGAAACATCAACACCTGCCGGGACAGTTCCTCGCGATCGGTTCCCTTCGCGGTGGCTGTGGCCACGGTCATCAGGAAGAGTGCCGCCAATGGCTCGCCCGACCGTTCCAGTCGGGTCGCCAGGTTGGCGATCGTTCGCGTCAGCGAGGACGAGATCGTCGTTGTCCGCGACAAGGCCGCGTCGAGTGAGTCGTACGATTCGTCGAGCCGGCCAAGCTTGCCCAATTCCTCGGCTCGCGTTTCGTAGGCAAACGCGAAATCAGGCTGCCTGGCGATCACCTGATCCATCAACGGGACGGCGTTCGCCGGGGACGACTCGATCCCGACAATCGCGGCCGCAACCGTCTCGACCCACGCGGATGGATACCCCTGTCCCCCGGCCTTGGCCCGTGCTTTCGCAAGCAGCGTTTTCGCCAGGGGGACCCGGTTCTGGCTGAGCGCGTCGTACACGTCACACATGTCTTCGACAATCTTGTGACAGCAGAACTTCGTCTTCAGACCACTGCCGCACAAACAGACCGAGTACGGGTCGACACTTCGCGCCATCGTCCATCCCTGCCTTCATCGCTGGAAAATCAGGTGTACACCGGTCGAACGGGCAGGACGCGAGGCCCCCACCAACTCGACCGTACCGGATGGTAGCAGTCGTCGCATTGCGCCGCAGTCTCGCGCCACCAACAAGTTACGACAATCCGTTGGAGCAGAGCCGAAACCGCGAGCGCCCCGAAGCGCAGTGGGGATAAGAGCCGGGAGCGTCAGCACCCGGAGGCTTCTAGTGATAAGCCCTCCCCGAGCGCCATCCAGTGCGCAGCAGCCAACCGCACCAGCTCACGCTTCCAGAAACGGCGCCAGCAGCGCGATCGTCCCCGCCGAGCGCAGCGAATCTTTGCCGAACCCCGGAACCGCCCCCTCCGCCACCGCTTCGGCATGCGCCTCGGGATAGTTTGAAACGAGCATGACCGGCACCGTTTTCCCGGCGGCCGACTGACGGAGTGCGCGAATCACTTCCAGCCCGTCGCTGTAATCGGCGTCCAGTTTGCGATTCACCAGAATCAGGTCGTACGTCGTGGCTTCGACCTTCGCCAGCGCCTCGTCGCCAAGCGCCGCCCGGTCGACCTGCGCCCCGAATTGCGACTGCAACAGTCCGGAAATCGCGGCATGGTCCGGACCACACTGCCCCACGCTCAAGACCCGCTTCCCCATCTCGATCACTCCCTGGATTTCCGCTCTGTCATGTTTGATTCCATTCCGCACCGGCCTTCGCCGCGGCCTTATCCTGCATTCATTCCAAAACTACAGCGCCTCTGAAACGGCAACGAGTGGAGCCGGAAGCGTCAGCGCCCGGACGTTCCCAGTTCAACAGCCAAGTTGCATCGAATCGCCTTCTCACTCCATCGAACGGAACCTTAACCCGGGGCCTCCGCTCCCAGCCGATTTCGCCACGTCTTGTAGTCATCGGGCCGGTCGAGATCGGCAAGCACGGAAGGATCGGACGTCTCGACCACGTGCAGGTTCTGTGCATGCTTCCGGACCAGCCAGTTCAATCCTGAATCGGCGGGAATCTCGGCGACCTCGGCCGCCAAAGGCCAGGCAAACAGTGTCGGGTGGCCTCGCCTGCCATTCCACTCGGGCATGACAATTCCCGTCCCGTGTTCCGACCATGCAGCGCACAGGGTTTGAACTGTCGCAGGATCACCCAGCGGATGATCGGCCGGAACCGTCAGCCACGCATCACTCCCATTCGGCTGCTCGAGGGCGACGCGTCGCAGTCCAATTTCAATGCTGGTCCGCATGTCCGGCGGGTCCACGGCCGCCGGGACAAACTCCGCCCCCGCCTTCGCGACTGCATTGGCAAGCTCGTCGTCATCAGCCCGGCCGACCACGAACACGCCCGACAACCCGCCCCCGCCCAACGTGGAAAGCAGCGTCCCCAGAACGGTCGACCCACCCCAGGGCAGGAACAACTTGTTCACGCCCATTCGCCGTGAGCGCCCCGCCGCCGGTACGATGGCCCACACGCGTGGCGGCAGATCTAAGTCACGATTCATTCCGACTCACCATCTCCTGCGCGGCTGTTTTCAGTGGGATAGGCTTCCAGCCTGTCGCGTTACGAGGCATCCCAAAGACGAAAAGACAGGCTGGAGACCTATCCCACCGATTTCTCACAGCCTTTGCGCTGCCCGGCGCCCGTTGGCAGTCACCATGGATTGTCACGTTGGATTGGTTCGATCACTGTTCATCGCCCGCAACGGTGGTGACTCCGGCCACTGATCCTTGCGACACCGTCAGATTGCTTTTGTCGAACTGTCTTGAGCGACGTGGCTTTGACGCTCTGAAATCTGCTCGCGGCCCCGAATCCTCACATCCGGTACTGGCAACTTGTTCCCTTCCCCGAACATGATAGCGTTGCCGGGGACGGGTGCCGCAGTGTGCGGAAGTGCTGCGGCAGGGCAATCAAGCCCCCGCGGTCAGCCGGCGACCGGAACGTTTCGTGAAAAGGTGTCAGGATGGGGTCCCCTCTGGTCGAACTGTTGACGGCCATTCAGGCACTGGTGGCCTCGGCGTTGCTGGTGGTTCGGCTGCTCGGGACTCTGGCCTGGCCGTGGCTGCCACTGGTGGTCTGGGCGGTTTACTGGCTGCTTCTGGTAGACTGGTCGCGATTGCTCCCCGTCCTCTCGCGCGGCGGCTGGCTCGTGATTGCAACGGTGTTTGTCGTGGGCCTTTCGGTCTGGAGTTTGACTGTCCCCGTGATTCCCGAGGGCGAACGCTGGCTGGGGCTGCTGGTCGATAGCGTCGTGGCCAAGTTTCTCAACGCCTCCGTGCTGGTGGCCGTCGCGGTCGTCGCCGGTGCGATTCAGTTGAGCGGTCTGTTCCCGTCCCCCGCAGCCGGTCGTCCCCGCGACTTCCAGGCGACGTCCTCAGAAGACGTCGTCCATCGGATCCCCAACGTCTAACTGCGATTCCGACGCAGCTGTAAAAGTGTGGGCTGAACGGACCAATCCGAGGGACGGTCGCGATCGACACTGTCTCGCGTGACGGACAGACATCGCCAGACACCGCGAAAACAGAAATCGCGGATCAACCACGTCACGCCCACCCGATCCTCACCCGCCCCGCCGCGCTCGTGTCGTCAACAACCCACGCAGTGTCCGATCGAGCGGTTCATCCGTCCGCACCAGGACATGGTCGATCCGCAGGTCCCGGCAGAGCCGTTCGGTCCCCTTCAAAAACCCCTGAAACTCCGTCTGATAGGCCGAGCGAATCGCCCGTGCATCCACCAATTGCGGATCAATCCCCTCCAGCCCCTTGAACAGCAGAAGGTCTTGAAAGGGAAACTCCAGCTCCGCCGGGTCCAGCACCTGCAGCACCAGCACGTCATGGCGGCGATGCTTGAGATGCTTCAGTCCCAGTTCCAGCGTCGCCAGATCATCGAACAGATCGCTGATCACCACAACCAGCCCGCGGCGTTTAATCCGCTCGGCCGCTTCATGCAGGATCGGCCCGATCGCCGTCTCGCCCGTGGAAGGCGTCTGCTCCAAAAGCGCACACAGCGACTTCAGTTGCGTCCCCGTTCCCTCGGCCCGCAGAAACCGCTGCAGCTTCGTGTCGAATGTGATTAGTCCTACGGCATCCTGCTGCTTGAGCACGAGGTACGCCAGCGTCGCCGCGAGTAACCGGGCATGCTCCAGCTTGCTCGCCGGTGCGCTGTCCGACCGGTACGCCATCGATTCGCTGGTGTCGACCAGCAGCCAGCAGGCGAAGTTCGTCTCTTCCTCGAACTGTTTCAGGTAGTACCGATCGCTCTTGCCGAACACCTTCCAGTCGACGTACCGCAGATCGTCGCCGGGGACATACTCGCGATGCTCGGCAAACTCGATCGAAAACCCCTGGAACGGACTTTTGTGCAGCCCCGCAACGTACCCCTCCACAATCATCCGGACCGCCACCGGCAACCCCTCGACCCGCGCCAGCAGATGCGGGTCCAACAGTGGCGACGCCGCTGCCTTCCGGTCGACGGCTGGTGCGGCCGCCCCCTTCCCACCAGCTCCGGTGAACTCAGTCATGGGTCCCTCCCTGCGGCGGTTTCCTGGCCCGGCCGGGAGTCTTCCGCCCCAGAGTGCGCTTCACAGGCGGTGCTCCATTCTCTGCGACACCATTCTCCACAACAGCCAGAGGCCCGCACAGAGGTTGGATGACATCGCACAGCGGCTTGCTCCTGGAGGGCTCGGCCAGAACTTCCGCGAGCGTCGTCGAACAAAAAGCCTGCTCGACCATCGCCAGCGCGTTGTCGACCCGTCGGTGCAGCGGGCAGAGATTCACACCATGCGCCGCCAGTCCCAACGGGCACGACGCAATCCGCACGATCGGCTCGACTGCGTTGACCACCTGCAGAATCGTCAGCGACTCGGGGGGCTGTGCCAGGGCGATCCCGCCACCCAGACCTCGCTGCGATTTCACCACGCCGCCTCGCACCAGCGCCTGCAATACCTTGGACAGATACGCTTTTGGGACGAGCGTCGCCGTCGCGATCTGGTCGGTCGTGCGGGCCCGGGGACTCTCCGCCGCCAAATGCACCACGGCCCTCAAGGCATACTCGACGGTCTGCGAAAACATTCCTCGGTCCAATTAAATTGGATGTTGACATCCAGTTTTGTCGACGATAGGTTAAAGGGCGTTCCGGTCACGCGAATGGAAGCCAGACCTAGTGAAATCCAGGGGCTGGAGCGTGGCCGATCCGGGGTCGCTCGTCAACCACCCTGCCTGTCGGTGTCCATACTCCCAACCCGGAGTCTCGCCATGTGTCACCCCGATACTCCTTCTCATTTCATCGCCCACCGATCGTTCGGCGCGATTCTCCTGCTCTCCCTGATCAGCACTCCCGTGCCGCTCGTCGCCCAGGTCGACGAGTACGAGCAGGACCCCATCCGCTACAGCCGCACCGAGCCCGACAACGTCATCACCCGGCTCCAGACCAAACTCGATTCCGGCGACCAGCGCCTAAAATTCGAAGACAAAACCGGCTATCTGAGATCAGTCCTCGCCGCGCTCGATGTCCCCGTCTCCTCTCAGACGCTCGTCTTCTCGAAGACCAGTCTGCAGCGCCACAAAATCTCACCCCGCACGCCCCGCGCCCTCTACTTCAACGACGACATCTACATCGGCATCTGCCAGGCCGGTGATGTCCTCGAAATCTCTGCCGTCGATCCGCGCCTCGGCACCGTATTCTACACGCTCGACCAGGAAGAGAGCGTCCAGCCCAAGTTCCTGCGGCAGACCGACAACTGCCTCATTTGTCATGGGTCGTCGATGTCCATGGGCATTCCCGGACACATGATCCGCTCGGTCTACACCGATCTTGCCGGGTTCCCAATGCTCGGTTCCGGCAGCGTCCGCGTCGACCAGACTACACCCATCGAGAAACGCTGGGGTGGCTGGTACGTCACCGGCCAGCATGGCGACACGACTCACCTCGGAAACCTCACCATCCGCGGTAAGCAGGTCCCCACAGACCTCGATCTCTCCGCCAGCCAGAACCTGATGGATCTCTCCGACCGATTCGACCCGGCCTGGTACCTCACACCGCACAGCGACATCGTCGCTCTCATGGTGCTCGAACATCAGACCGACATGCACAACCTGATCGCCCGCGCCGCGTTCGTCACCCGGCAGGCCCTCCACTATCAGGACTCGCTCAATCGAGACCTCGGCGAAGCGGCTGATCACGAGTGGCCCAGCACCGGTAGTCGACTCGAAAGCGCAGTCGAACCGCTCGTGAAGTACCTGCTCTTCTCCGGTGAGGCCCCGCTCAAGGCCCCCATTCGAGGCACCAGCGGCTTTGCCGAACAGTTCGCCGCCCGCGGTTCACGCGACTCCCAGGGCCGGTCGCTCCGAGAACTCGACTTGCAGACGCGGCTCTACAAATACCCTTGCAGTTATCTCATCGAGTCACCCGCGTTTGAAGCCATCCCCGCCCGCACCCAGACGCTCATCTACCAGCGGCTGGTCAACATCCTCAGCGGCAAGGACGACTCCAAGGCGTTTGCCCACCTCGACGCCACCACCCGGCAAACCCTCGCTGAGATGCTCATCGAGCGCAAACCTGGCTTCGCCACGCTCTGGCAAGCCCGTTCGACCGCCTCCGCCGACTAACTGGGTGAAAGCCAAGCGACCGTAGCGGAACTCGTGAGAGTTCCCCCGCGTGGACATCATCGCCCGCCCAGACAGCCGGAAGCGTCAGCGCCCGGAGCATGCGCCGCACGACCCCGTTCACCCTGGGTCACCCCACATCACCAGGCCGTCCAGCCACTACTACGACGTAGCCGTTGGGATCGCGTAGCCAGAACTCCCGGTGATTTGCCAACGGATTGACCTTGAGCGGTTCCAGAACATGGGCCTCCGCCGCAACCGCTCGCGCATAGGCCGCTGCGACGTCCAGGTCCAGAAACCACAAGACGACACCATTGCCATAAGGCCGGTCGTTGGGATCACCCAGGTAGGGATGTTCATGAACATCCCAGGCGTGCAGTTGCAGCACGAGCTCCTGCCCGGACAGCAGTTGCTCGTACTCACTGCCGCCGTGCCCGCTTTGCAATCCCAGGACCTGCTGGTACCAGGCACTGGTCGCCTCCACATCGTCCACGACGATCATCGGTTGAGGCCGCATTCCTGAGATCCCTGAATCAGAGAGAGCCGGAAGCGTCAGCGCCCGGAGGATTCCCACATCCGCCACACGCGTGTCCTTGCTCCCTCGACCCCTTACTTCTCCGACTTGAAGTCCACACCCCGAGCGGCTTTCTTGGGCTCGTACGGATGATTGCGTTTCCGCAACACCTGGGCCGAGAGAATCTGATCGCCCGGACGGATCGCCGCGGAAACCTCGATCCCCTTGATCACCCGCCCGAAGACCGTGTGCCCGCGCTGTTCGGCCGCACTGGGGTTCAGGTGCGCGGTCGGCAGGTGCGTGATGAAGAACTGCGATCCACCGGTATCTTTCCCCGCGTGAGCCATGCTCAACGTTCCACGGAAATGCATCCGCGCATCTTTCCGATAGCACTCGCAAGGAATCGTATAGCCCGGACCGCCCGACCCATCGTTCGACGGGTCCGCATCCTTCGAGTTGGGGTCGCCGCCCTGACACATGAAGTTCGGAATCACACGATGGAACTTTGTCTTGTCGTAGTGCTTCGCCTCGACCAGGCTGATGAAGTTCGCCACCGTATTCGGCGCCTGATCTTCGAACAGCTCCAGATAGATATCGCCCCGGCTCGTGCGGAACAGCACCTGCGGCAACGCCGTCTCAGGCGACTTGTTCTTCGCGGCATCTTCGACCCGCAGCTTCTTCTCGGTTTCCCACAATGGCTGATACGTCAGCGAGGGCTCGAGGAAGTTGGCTCCCAATTGCGGAAACAGCTCCTGGTCCAGCTTCTGCGCCTGGAGCAGAATCTCATGCGCGGCTTTAAAATCCTGCACCGCAAAGTGCGAGACACCCGCCAGGTTGAGAAGCGGCGGCGACGACTTGCCCGCCTCCAGCAGCTTGTCAGTGACCGCAATCACCTTCTCATACTGGTTTTCGTGGAACGCCTTGCCGACCACCATCTCGGCGGCCTCAATGTTGTTCGGGTCCTTCGCGTAGACCGGCTCTGCCAGTTCCGCCAGTTTCGGCTGAATGTCCCGCTGAAACTCCACGATCAGTTTCTGCAGCGCTCCGCCAATCTCCTGCTGCGCCTTCTGGTCCTTCTTGCCAGCGGCGGCTTCGAAGTCGGTCTGCAGTTTCTGCGCGGCCTTCTCGATCTGATCACGACGGGCCAGCAGTTCGACCCACTGTTTCTGAGGATCGCCCGCCGCAGCCTTGGCCGGTGCCGGAACTTTGGCCGCCGGAGGAGTGTCCTGCCCACAGACAGTCAGCCCCGAACAGGCCAGGATGCCAGCCAACAGAAACCGACGCGACGACGACGCAAGCATTTTCAACCTCGAGCAGGACCGGCCCAAAGACGACCTCGGGGTCACCGGCGGGACAAACACACCGACACCCTGCGAAGTGTATGGCCAGACCCGGATTCCGAAAAGGTGAGTCACCTCACCCTGCGCCCTGGGTAGCGGAAGCCGTGAGGCTTCCCCGGCCACATCCCCATCGGGCCCCACTCAGCGACCCCGCCCCGAAGGGTGGCCCGACCACCTAGTGGTCGGGTCGCGCAGCGACAGGAAGCAATCCCTTCCGCGAGCAACCACCAAAAGACGCACCGACGCAGGGAACCATCCCTCGCGGCCGTCTGGCGAACGAAAGTCGCGCCACGCGACGTGCACCATGCTTGCACCGCCTCGGGGCAAGCATGCGAACCGCGCAGCGACGAGTCCGGACAGGCATCGCCCGAGCGACGACTGCCTTCCTCGCGTCTACTTCTTCTTTGGCGGCGCTTTCGAAACGGGCTTCGCGGCTGCAGGCTTCGCCTTCTCTTTCTCAGCCTTGTCCTTCTCCGGCTTGGCATCCTTCGCCACGGCAGGCTTCGAAGCCGCCTTCTTGGCGTCGCCCTCGCCCGCCTTGCCCTCTACGGCCTTGCCTTCTTTCACGGCAGATTTGGCCGACGCCTCTTTCCCAACATCCTTGGGGCTATCTTTCCCGGTCTTGGCGGCAGACTTCACCTTCGGCTTCGGAGCCGCAGCGGCGGCTGCCAGCGCCGCCGTATGCGCGTCCGCGACGCGGACCGCATCCAGCTTCTTCGCCGCCACAACACCCTGCTTGAACAGCACTTCCAGGCGGTGGATCGCTTCGTCGGCGGAATGCTCGATCAGCGCGACCGGGGCATCGAACACCGCCATGTATTTCGGATCGGTCGAAAGCATCCGCAGCAGATGACAGATCACCGCGGCATCCGCCTTGCGAACAAAAGCCCGCAGCGTTTCCGATGCCGAGTCCAGCGTGCTCGACGATTCGACGAGTCCCAGCCAGACCAGCACCAGCCGCATCCGCTCGTCGATTGGCAGGACATGCACCCCGAGCGCATTCTGCATCGCAAAATGACGCACGAACGCCGACAACTGGGGGATCTTCCCAATCATCTTCACGGCCTGCTCGGTCGGCTTGCGTCGCAATCCGTCGAAATCGAACGAATAGGTCGACTCGAACACGAACTGCAGCACGTTTTTCAGCCGCAACGCGCGCCACGCCGGGTCCGACAGCCCTTCGAAGATCGTTTCCAGCTCGTAGATCGAGCTGACCCGCACCTCGTTCAGATCATGGAAGCCATTCAGCATCCGGGCGTAGGCCATCTCGGCCTGCTGCGGAACCGAATCCTCCAGGCAGACTGCGTACAGCAGCGTTTCCAGGACAGGCAGCTCCGACTTCGGTGCCGCGCCCGGGTAATGCTTCTTCAGCAGACCATGCAGCTTCTTGCACACGTCCTGCTTGTCAATTGCCTTGCCGCGATGAGCAGCCGCCATAGCTATCCGTCCGCTACATGGTTCGTTGGGGTTCAGTTCCGGCCGATTCTGTTCCGATCAGCCTCTTACGAGGCCCGGGCAACTCGTCATCCTGTGCCCGTCGCCATCACGTCCGATTCACCTCCGGACGCCCTTTCCCGCCCCCGCTCCGCGCCCTCATCAACAGGCGGCTCGACACTCAGCCCGTCCGCCCGTCCGCCAGCCGAATTCTCTGACGTTATCGTCGCAGATTCAGTCATCTCGTTTGCTTCGACTTCCGCCTCACCACTCTCGTCGCCGGCGCCTTCGTGGTCGCCATCCGATTCGTCGTAGCGGTCATTCTCGTACTCGGAATCATCGTACTCTTCGCCGTCTTCCGTCCCGACTCCGATCGACAGTGGCTGAGAATCACTCAGCGCTTCTCGAATCAGGACCGACGCGGCAATACTGCGCTTGATGCTCTGATCGAGAATGAACGTCAACACCGGGGTGTATCGCGTCTGCAGGCGATCCGCCAGTTGCGACTGCAGGTACCCCTTGGCCGCCCGCAGCCCGTGCATTGTCAGGGCCTGCAGCTTCTCATCGCCCATCACCGAAACATAGACCTTCGCCGTCCGCATATCGGCCGCTGTTTCGGCCCGCAGGACCGTCACATTCTTGACCCGTGGATCGCGGAGCTTGCAGAGAATCTCCGTTGCGACGCACTCGCGCACCGCTTCGTTCACCTTGGAGATTCGCCTTGAACTCATAAGTTGTTCCCTGCTCCCATCCTTCGTTTCCGACCAACGAATCAACAACCGGCGTGTGCTATGTGCCACTGGCTCTGCCAGAGCGAATCTTCTTGCGGTAGGGCACCACTGGCAAAGCCAGTGGCACACGACCGAACTACATCACCATTGGTTTCCAACAGGCCGTTACAGCGTCCGTTTCACTTCCTGAATCTTGATCGCCTGGAAGATATCGCCTTCCTTCAGATCGTCGAATCGCTCCAGACGAATCCCGCACTCCTGGCCTTCCCGCACTTCCTTCACATCATCCTTCACCCGCTTCAGCGAGGAGATGTCGTAGTCATTCATCACCCGCTGATCGCGAATCACCCGGATCCGACTGTTGCGTTCGATCGTTCCGTTCAGCACCCGGCAACCGGCAATCGTTCCCACCCGGCTGATCGAGAACGTCTGCAGCACAAGAGCACGGCCGGTCACCTGTTCGATTCGTTCCGGACGCAACAGCCCTTCCAGGGCCTTCTTCATGTCGTCCGTCACTTCGTAGATGATGCCGTACTGACGGATTTCCACGCCTTCGCGTTCCGCAAGCGTTTCGGCCCGGTCTTCGGGAACCACGTGGAACGCGACGACAATCGCGCCCGACGCACTCGCCAGGTAGACATCGCTCTCGTTGACGCCGCCCACCCCCGTGTGCAGCACCTGCACGCGGACTTCCGGATGGTCGAACTTCGCCAGTTCCCCCTTGAGAGCTTCCAGCGACCCGGGCGTATCCGCCTTGAGGATCACCGCGAGTTCCCGCACGCCTTCGCCGCGCGCCACCGATAGAATCTCTTCCATCGTCTGGGGCCGACCGGCCTTCTGCGACAGCTCGATTTCGCGGCCACGCACCCGGCGTGTTTCAGCGATCTCGCGAGCTTCTTCCACGTCATCGAGCACGTAGAACTTGTCGCCCGCGCCCGGCACCGCATCGAGACCAGACACCTTCACCGGCGTCGACGGGCCCGCTTCCTCGATCTCTTCGTCGCGGTCGTTGTAGATCCCGCGAATGCGCCCGAACGTCTGACCGCACAGGACCACATCGCCCTTCCGCAGCGTTCCATCCTGGATGACCAGCCACGCAATCGCGCCGCGGCCTTCGTCCCGGAACGCTTCCAGACAGACCCCAAACGCATCGCGATCCGGGTCGGCCGTCCATTCGTTCAGGTCCGCGATCGTCAGCAGCGTTTCCAGCAGGTCTTCAATCCCCGCACCCGACGCCCCCGAGGTCCGCACCACTTCGGTATCGCCGCCCCACTCCGCCGCGAGCAGGTTCTGCGTTGCCAGGTCTTGCAGCACGCGCTGTTCGTTCCGGTCAGGCAGGTCGACTTTGTTCATCGCCACGACAATCGGCACTTCGGCCGCGCGGGCATGGTTGAGCGCCTCAATCGTCTGGGGCATCACGCTGTCGTTCGCCGCGACGACCAGCACCGCGATATCCGTGACGTTCGCACCCCGCGCCCGCATCTCGGCGAACGCGGCATGGCCCGGCGTATCGAGGAACGTAATCGGACGACCGTTGTGAACAACCTGGTACGCCGCAATGTGCTGCGTAATCCCGCCCACTTCACCGGCGGCCACGTTGGCCGATCGAATCTTGTCGAGCAGCGTGGTCTTCCCATGGTCGACGTGACCCATGATCGTGACGATCGGGGCACGCGTGACCCGGTTCCCGCCTTCCGCCTCGGTCAACTCGACCAGCATCTCTTCAACGTCCTGCTCCTGCTTGACCGACAGGTCCACGCCCAGTTCGAGGCAGACCTCGATCGCCGTCGACTCGTCCAGCGACGAGTTGACCGTCAGCATCTGACCGCGTTGCATCAGAATTCGCAGAATGTTGGCCGCGGGCCGACCGATCGCTTCCGACAGGCTGCGGATCGTGATCGGAAATTCGATCTCTGCTTCCGTCTTCAGGGCCGTATTGCCAGCCGATTTGCCACGAGCGCGAGCCCGTGCCCGACGGCGGGCCGCCGCGTCGCCACCCTCTTCTTCATCTTCAGGACGGCCCGATTTGCCGCGCTTCGCCTGGCGATCTTTCCGGACATCCGTGAGACCTGAACCAACCGAGGTGGGGCCCTTGGCACCAAAGCCCTTCTTCCGGCTTTCTTCCGTTCCGTCCGTGCCTTCCTCGAGCTTCTTCTTCCGCTTCCGCTCTTCCAGGCTCTGGGCCAGCGCGGCCTGCAGCGGCTTGCCTTTGGCGTTCGCGAGATTCTCGGCCGTAAACCGAATCTCCGGCTTCTGGGCCGGTCCTTCGGATTTAGTCGGCGCACCCGGCGACTTGAGCGATGGCGGCGGCGTCATCAGCGTGGGCAGGACCGGGCCAGGCCGCGCCTTGCCCTTCTTCGCCCCGGCCGCCTTGTCGCCCCCGTCTTCCTTCGGAGGAGTTTCTTTCGCGTTCATCGGGCGTTCACGCGACGAACCCGAGGGCGAGATGTAATCGTTCCGGCTGTTCGACCCGATCGACCGCATCTCACGCGGAGCCATGGGGCTGAGCACGCGCGGACTGGGCGGGCGCTCGAGCGCACCGGCAACCGGTGACGGAGCACTGCCTTCCACCACAATAGGCGTCGCCGCCGGTTCAATCGCGACCTCTGGTTCGACCACAGGCGCGGCAGAACTGGCTGCAACCGGGCCGGTTGAAACAGTCGCCGTTGCCCCGGCGCCAGCCTTGGCGGCTACGGGACTGACAGCATCTGCCTTCTCGATTGGAGCCTTAGCGGCCGGGGCCGGTTCGGTCACGGCCGGCTCAGCACGCACCACAGTCGCGGGCGTTGCCGTCACATCCTTGCCGACCGGAGCGACGATCGTCTTCGGAGCGACCGCAGCCACGTCGACCGGAGCCGGCGTCACGCTGGCCGCTGGTTCGACCACCTCGGCAGCCACATCGCCCGATTCGATCTCTTCCGTCGTATCGCGGCTGGCCGGACGAGCAGGCGACTTGATCGCCGGCACTTTGGTCATCGGCACTTTCACGACCGGTTCACGCACCGGAGCGATTGCTTCCGCTCGCGTGACCACTTCCGCCGGGGCAGCCGCAGGCTTCGCAGCGCCCTTCTTGATCAGCTCGACAACGCGATCCCGTTCCTCGGGAGAGATCCCCGCCAATGGAGAAGGTTTCACGACAATACCCAGCTTCTGGCAGTAGTCCACCAGCGCCTTGTTATCGATCCCCAACTCTTTGGCGAGCGCGAATAACCGAATCTTCTCCAAAAGCCCTCTCCCCCCAAACGGCAGTCACACCCGTCCCTGATTCCTATCCGAATCCCGCGTCTCGACCGGCCTTCAGCCTGCGTTGTGGTTTTCTCTCGACCGTCATGATTCCGACGCTTCGCCCGAACCCTCGGCCACCGGAGCCGCTTCCGCAACAGGCGACTCCTCTTCGTTCGCCGCTTCCACGACAGGCACATCCGCCGGCGCCTCGTCGGCCGTAGCCACCGCGCCTTCCGCAGCGGCCTCAACCGCGCTGGCCGCAGCTGCTGCGGCCGCTGCCGCCTTCGCCCGCGGTTCTTCCGTTTCCCGCTGTGCCGCAGCAATCCGGTCCTGGCTCTTCCGGAACGCGGCTTCTGCTTCCAGCCGGCTCGCTTCATTTTCTGCAAACGCGATGATCGGTTCACACTGTTCGAGCGTCATCCCCGACAGCTCGACCAGCTGGTCCGGCTCGATCACCGACAGATCGTCAAAACTGAAGAAGCCCTGTGCCACCAGGTTTTCCGCCAGCTCTTGCGGTGCACCCGGAATTTGCACGAATGCTTCCACCGACTTGTCGAGCTGCTCGTTCAGCTCGTCTCGCGTCATGATCTCGATGTCCCAACCGACCAGCTTCGAGGCCAGACGAACATTCTGACCACGACGACCGATCGCCAGCGACAACTGATCTTCCGCCACCAGCACGATGACCCGCCCCAGCATCTGGCAGAGGATCACATCCTCGACTTCCGCAGGCTGCAGGGCATTCGGAACCAGTACCTGCAGCGAGTCGTTCCAGCGGACGATGTCGATCCGCTCACCCGCCAGTTCGTCGACCACATTCTTAATTCGCGCCCCGCGCACGCCAACGCATGCGCCCACGCAGTCAATCTTCTGATCGCTGCACGAGACGGCCACTTTCGACCGATAGCCGGCTTCGCGGGCCAGCGACCGAATCTCGATGACCCGCTCACCGATTTCGGGGATCTCCAACTCGAACAGTCGGCGGACCAGGTCGGCATGGGTTCGCGACAGGACGACCTTCAGCCGACTGCCCGCCTTGCGGACTTCCAGCACGACCGCACGCACCCGTTCGCCGGTCCGGTACGACTCGCCGGGAATCTGCTCGCTCTTCGGCAGAATCCCTTCGATCTTGCCGAGGTTCACCGTCGCCGTGTGGCCTTCGAACCGCCCGACAATCCCCGTGACAATCTGCCCTCGCATCGCGATGAAGTCGTCGAACAGCGTATCCCGCTCGGCTTCGCGGATCCGCTGAATCATCACCTGCTTGGCTGTCTGGGCCGAAATACGACCGAGAAGCTGTCCGAGCAAGTCGGAGTCGACCGGCGCAGCCTGGACGAGCAACGTCGGCTCACCCGTCTGCCGGTTGATCTGAATCTCGATTTGCTCGTCTTCGCCGTAATGCTTCCGCGCCGCCGACAGGATCGCCTGTTCGATTCCATCGAACACGATTTCCTTATCGATCGCTTTGTCGCGGTGAATCGCATCCACGATGCGAAGAACTTCAGCGCCGTTCATGAAGCCCCTTTCGTGCGTTCTTCGTCCATCCCACGCCGCCCCAGTGATCCGAGCCCCAGACCACTGAGAACCAGATCCCACATCCTGACGGGGCCATCCTTCGTGCCAGTTTCACTTCAACCATGTCACTTCGCGTCGAATCAACGTGTTTCCTGGACTCATGCGGTCCAAAATCACTGTGTTCAGCAACCCGTCTTCAGCACTCCACAACCAATCGTGAGTCCCTGAAAACGAAAAAAGCGGGCCTGGAACCCACTTTTTCACTCGAAACCGCGAAAGCTTTCGCTCTCAAGTCCTCTGCCGCAGAACTGTTCCGCGTCACTCAGACACACGGCCCCGATGCCACATTTCGCGGGCTTGCACGGGCGGACGAACAGCGTCCTCCCCCACCAGCCGGCGGGAATTGCGACTCGGTTACATGGACGCCACCTTTCACACAAAGTGCTTCGGTACCGCCAACACACCTGCGGAACTCCTGGCGAACGGGACTCCCACTCGCCACAAACTCCACAACCAAACGTCAATTCGACACCGTTTTCACGACATCGTCTTATCGTCTCGACAACAACTTATCGACACAGTCTTCAAACAACCCGACTCAATCCAAAAGGAGAACGCTTCGCGAATCGCGCGAGACCTCTCCTCACTGTATCTCAACGTAGGATACGTTCGATGCGGTCGGATTGTCAACAACCCCATACCGCCCAACGAACGGATGGTCATCAACAGCCAATCTTTCAAGGGAGCCGGAAGCGTCAGCGCCCGGAGGATCAACAGCCCCCTCACGTGTCCGAGCCGTCAGCTATCCCACGCGGCAGATGCAGCACTTCAGATACTCCGTCTCCGGGCAGCGAACATCGGTCGGATGATCGGCCGCGGCCCCTCGGTCCTCCAGAATCTGGAGAGTCCGGCCCGT
The DNA here is from genome assembly GCA_027489895.1 of Planctomycetaceae bacterium. Lineage (GTDB taxonomy): Bacteria > Planctomycetota > Planctomycetia > Planctomycetales > Planctomycetaceae > JAIXZD01. The sequence goes on along the minus strand of JAIXZD010000267.1, from coordinate 538 downwards.
GCTGCGAGCGACTTCGGCCAGCATTTCGTGAAACGCCGCGCGGGCGACATGCCCGGTGCAACTGCAAGTGACCAGAATGCCCCCCGGTTCCAGGATGTCTACCGCCATGCGGTTCAGACTGTGGTAACCGCGCAGCGCTTCGGGAACACCGCGCCCGTGGCGAGTCAGTTTCGGTGGATCGAGCACCACCGCGCCCCACCGCTCGCCTTCGGCCACACGTCGTTCCAGCGACTTGAACGCATCCGACTTCTCGAAGTCCACGCGGCCTGCAAAGCCGTTCCGGTCGATGTTCTGCCGCGCCAGCTCGAGCGCCGTCGCCGATACATCGACGGCCGTCACCCGCGCTGCTCCACCCGACCGCAGCGCATTGAGCGTGAAGCCGCCCGAGTAACAGCAGACGTCAAGCACCGACCGTCCGGCGAGATACTTCGCGGCCGCGAGGCGATTGTCGCGCTGGTCGCAATAGAAGCCGGTCTTTTGGCCCTCGACGACGTCCACGGCGTATTCCAGTCCGTTTTCCGTCAAGATGATCGGCCGT
>JAIXZD010000562.1 GCA_027489895.1 Planctomycetaceae bacterium | reverse complement strand
CAAACCCCACGAGCACCGCCCGCGCCACAATACTGTGGCCAATATTCAGTTCATCGACCGACGCGATGCGTGCCACAGGCTGAACATTGCGATACGTCAGCCCATGCCCCACGTGCAGCTTCAGCCCTTCCGCCACGGCAAACCGACCCGCGTCAACGAGCTTCGCCAGTTCCGCGGCCTGTGCCGCAGGCGTCGTTGCATCGGCATACCGGCCCGTATGTAGCTCGACGGCCGCCACGCCCAGATTCTTCGACGCTTCAATCTGCCGCGCATCGGCATCGATAAACAGGCTCACCTCGACGCCAGCCGAATGCAGCCAGTCGACGCACTGCCGCACGCGGTCCAAGTGCGCCAGCACATCGAGCCCCCCCTCGGTCGTCACCTCTTCGCGCTTCTCTGGCACCAGGGTCGCCTGTTGCGGCCGGAGCTCCACCGCGAACTGCGTGATGCTCGGTTCGCAGGCCATCTCCAGGTTGAGATTCACCTGACACGTCTCGCGCAGCACCCGCACATCGCGATCCTGCATGTGCCGCCGGTCTTCCCGCAGGTGGACCGTGATCAGATCCGCCCCGCCCAGTTCCGCCAGGGCCGCCGCCCAGACCGGGTCGGGCTCAATCGTCCGCCGAGCCTGACGAATCGTCGCCACATGATCGATGTTCACACCCAATCGCGCCATGGTGTCCCTCTCCGCACTGTTCTCGTTTCCCTGCCGCACTCCCAGTGGTCTCGGAAGCACGTCCCGCAACTGACCACCGCGTAAACAATCTACGTCAACATACCGTACCCGCATCGCTCTCGACGAGAGCCGGAAGCGTAAGCGCCCGGAGGTCCAACCGTTCCCACGACCTCCCCGACACCTTCATCTCGCCCGCGACGCGTCCACTGGAGCAGAAGACACCAGCGGAGCCAGCCCCGTTCGCGGACACCATTCCAGCAGCGGGCAGCCCTCGCACTTCGGGCGCCGGGCGATGCAGGTTTTCCGTCCATGCAGAATGAGTTGATGCGAAAACAGAATCCATTTCTCTTGCGGCAATCGTGAGATCAGATCCTGCTCGACTTTGACCGGGTCGCTCTGCCGCGTCAGCCCCAGCAGCTTCGAAATCCGTTTGACATGCGTGTCGACCACCACGCCCACAGCCACTCCGAACGACACTCCCAGCACGACATTGGCCGTTTTGCGTCCCACCCCCGGCAACCGCACCAGCTCTTCCAGCGTTGCGGGCACCTCACCCCCATGCTGTTCCACCAGTGCGTGGGCCATCTCCCGCAGGTTCTTCGCCTTCGCCCGAAAAAAGCCCAGCGGTTTGACGATCTGCTCAACCTCGGCCTGACTCGCCCGCGCCAACCCTTCGGCCGTAGGAAACTTCGCAAACAGTGCCGGCGTGGTCCGGTTCACCCGCTCATCCGTGCACTGGGCCGACAGAATGGTCGCCACCAGCAGTTGGAATGGCGAATCGTGCCCGAGTGCACAGTTTGCGTCGGGGAATTCCCGGTCCAGTCGCGTCAGAAGGGCGTCCACGCGGTGCGACTCGGCCGCCCGGCGCTCAGCCAGCGTGAGCCGTGGGACCGCTGTCCGCCGTGAGCCGACCGGTTTTCTCGCCATTCGTCGATCATCCTTGTGGACAGTCGTTGGTTCGCGGGGTTAGAACCAGTAACAGTTCACGATTTGTCGTCTGGAATCGTCCGCCTGTCAAACAGGCGGCGGCGAGTTGTCTCTGGCCTCAATGGCCCAAAGGAATCGTCTGGTTTCCCGGTGGTTGTTTCGCCCGGCAAGTTGTCACCGGGCGGGCCAACGACTCAAGCAGTTCCAGCGCCGATCGTCCGCACGCGACCCCTTTCGTGTCGGAACTTTGCGGCGCGAAATGTGGCATCCATGTCCTTCCCAGCCTTTTCGAACGCCCGTCAGGAGTTGCCCGACCTCGTTCCGGTCTTTCCATTGCCCAACGTCGTTCTGTTTCCCCATCTCGGCCTGCCGCTCCACATTTTCGAGCCCCGCTACAAGCAGATGGTCACCGACGCCCTGGAAAGCCACCGGCTGATCGCCATGGCCCTGCTCGCGCCGGGCTGGCAACAGCATGTCGGAGACAAGCCACCCCTCTACGACACCGTCTGCGTCGGCCGAATCACCTCGGAAGAACGACTGGAGAATGGTCGCTTCAACCTGATCCTGCATGGCCTCACCCGCGCTGCGGTGGTGGAAGAGGTCGAATCCGACGAGCCGTATCGACTGGTTCGTCTGGATGCATTCGTCGACAGCTACGCCCCGGAACCTCTCTTCCCGCGCGACGATCGTCGCCGCGAACTGCTGCGGGAGTTCCGGGCGCACTTCCCAGGCCACGAAGGCGACAGCGTATTCCACCAGTTGGAAGCCAGCGACCTCCCCCTGGGAGTCCTGTGCGATGTGCGTGCCAGCGCCAGTTTGCTCAGCCCGGCCATCCGACAGGAACTGCTCGCCGAACTCGACGTCGACCTGCGGGGCGATCTGCTCCTCGCCCGCCTGCAAGCCGCCAGAACGACTCTGAAGGCCTCACCAGGCCGGGATTTCCCGCCGCCCTTCAGCCGCAACTGACAGGACGCAGGGCCGTAATTCAGTTGATAGCCCGACGCGCCAGCGAGGGACGCCGGCGGTCCAGCGTTCAATTCAAGAGGAAGACTCGGCATCCTGAGTGCATTCCGGGGCTTGAACGCACTTCCCCTCGCTCACGCGTCGGGCTTTAGTCAAAAGCATCTCACCCGCTACGCCGCCTTCTGCCGCAGCGTTTCCAGAAACTCACGCGCCTCTTCCACGCCACCCAGTTTCTCAATCAGCGCATCGAGCGCCAGCAATTGCTCTTCAGGGACCGCCATCACCTCTTCCATCGCGGCGGACAGTTCGTCTTCCGGCATCTCTGGGGACATCGCACACCTCGAGTACACGATCAACAGAAACAGCGAATCAACAGTGGTTGCAACGGAACCCGCATTCTCAACGGGCTCACATCGGCACCCGAACAGGCACCTCAAACGGGAGTCGTCGCCCGCGACCTCGTTGCGAGTTCCTGGTCAGCCATCTTCCTGACCAGGTGGTCCGAGCGACCTCTCCCAACTCAGATCGGCGACCCGGGCCGTTCGCTCTCGCCCTCGTGGTCAGAGATTTTCGTTGGCAACTCAGGCTGGCCGACGATCGCCAACCCCTTCCCCCGCTCCGTTACAACCGGACCGGAATCTCCTTCGGAATCCCTGCGGCCTGACCAGACGGACCATGTCTCCCCGTCACCGTTCTCATCCTGCGCTATCCCGACACGATCCTGCCGAGAAGCTGTACGGGGTGGGACAGTCCCACGCACGTCTCAGGCCCTCTCCTGCCGACAGTCTTCCGAGACGCAGGGCCTCGTCGCCACTGCCGAGGCTTTCGTGCGCGGGGCATGATGGATCTGCAATTTCTGGAAGCGATCATCCTCGGAGTGGTCCAGGGGATCACCGAGTTCCTGCCGATCTCCTCCGATGGACACCTCGTTGTCGTTCAGGCCCTGCTGAAATCGGCCGGCCTCGCACAAACCACCGGCCGGGACCATCTGCACTTCGATGTGATCCTCCACATCGGGACGCTGCTCGCCATCCTGCTCGTCTTTCACCGCGACCTGCTGGCCATGCTGTCCCATCCCCGCCGCATCGCCCTCGTGGTCCTCGCGTCGATTCCCGCCGCCGTCATTGGCCTGACCGTCAAAAAGCAGATCGAAGAGGCCTTTCAAAGCCCCCTCATGGCCGGCGTGGGGTTTCTCGTCACCGCGGTGTTCCTGTTCCTGGGTCACCGGGCGGGCCTCGTTCTTGCGCGACTCAATCGCCCCGAGAAATCGCTCGATCAGATCGGCTGGGGCGACGCCCTGTTGATCGGCGGGGCACAGGCGCTCGCGATCCTGCCCGGCGTTTCCCGATCTGGAAGTACGATCTCCACAGGCGTTCTGCTGGGCCTGTCGCGCGAGGTCGCCGCAACCTTCTCGTTCCTGATGGCGGTCCCCGTCGTCGGTGGGGCCGTGCTGCTGATCACCAAAGACCTGCTGAAAGGCGAAGGCCAGCTCGGCCGCCTCGATGTGGCGATCGTCGGAACGATCGTCTCCTTCGTCGTCGGCGTCGTCGCCCTCCGCTGGCTACTAAAGATCCTCTCGCGGGGCGGCCTCCTCGGATTCTCGATCTACTGCGTCCTCGCCGGCCTCGCCACGATCACCTGGCAACTCCTCCTGCCAGCGTAGGGTGGGCACTGCCCACCACGGCTCACCAACCCGCATCCACCAAAGCCACGTTTCTTCCCGCTCCCCAAACTCGCAACCCCTCCCTCACCGCCCCCGAATCGCCGCTAGCAGCGCCGTCCGGTTCCGTTCCCAGCAATCACCTCCCGGCAATCCCTGCGGCAGCTCGAGCGTAATCGTCGGGATCTGCCGTTCATTCCCCGCCCACGTTCCAAAACTTCCGGGCGTCGGATAGCCAATACTCTTTTTGACCGGGTACTTGTTTTCGCCCGCCATGACCTGGGCCAGGTCCGCTCCCGGACCGTCGAAGTTGTTGCACTCGCGCCCGCCAAAAATCGCGTGAATCGACACAATCCGCTCCGGTGCGAACGTTTCCACCAGCCGCACGAGCACCTGCGTCTCCGGTTCACTCGCGGCCGCGTCGCCACCGTAGTTCGGTCCGCGATCCCCCCCGGCCCAGTTCTTGGCCGGGAAATTCCGATTCAGATCGACCCCTCTGCTATTTGTCCGCGACCGCTTCACGACACCATCCGGGTTGGCCACCGGCAGAACGGTCACGCGCCGGTCGGACCAGACGTCCGGCCGCCGCTGCAGTTCCTCCACCAGCAGCCGGGCCAGTTCCGCGCTGTTTTCCTCATTCCCGTGAATGCCCCCAAAAATCAGGACGCGTTCCCCGCTTCGACCAAAGTGATGGGCCACCACCGGCACTCCCTGAACCGAGTAACCCAACACATCCGTTTGCGGTCCGACCACTTGCGATACGACCAAACCCGACGAAACTCGCGTCTGAATCGCTAAAGCATCGCCCGCCGGGAGTCGCACACAGCCATCGACGATCCGAACGACCGGTCCGTCTGGGTGGTTCCAAACTGCCCCATGAACCGGCGCTCCGCGACTCGCGACACCCCGGCGATGCGTGTAGTCCCACTCGTTGGTGCTGTCGTAGTTCCACGGCCGGATCAACGGGCCAGTCCAATCGGCCGCGACGGTCCGCCCCGCCGCATCTGTCCAAGCCAAAGGGAGAGCCCCGACCAGGAACGCATAAGCAAAAACACGAATGGTGCTCGTTCTGTAAAAATGGGAAATATGCATCGCTTGCGTCAACTTTCTGTACTGATTTGGAAGCGCTCGCCCGCTCGACGTAAAGCCCTGGAATCGCTACGCTCTACCCAGTTTACACATTCCATCCGGTCTATCCATTCGGGAGAGTCGCGGTGTGCATCAGGTCGCCCCACCAGCAGGACGGACCGGGCGTCTTTCAAGTCCGCCTGGTGCTCTCGTTCGCACTGGCGTTCTCTCTGACTGTCACCGGCTGCGCGCCCTCGACCGCCGAGGCCGAAAGGCTGGTCCAATCCGGCCTGACCGCGGCTGAAGCGGGAGACACCGACCGCGCCTTCGAGCTGTTTGCCCAGGCCGCAATGTCCAGTCCCCGCTACGTCCCTGCGGCGATCGCCGCCGCGGAACTGGCGGTCGACACCGGTGACTACGCGAAAGCCGACGAGCAATTCACGCTCGCCATCGCCTGGGACCCCGCGACCCTCCTGTGGCTGGAGAAGCGGGCCGCCGCGAGACAACTGGCAGGCCAGATCGAAGCCTCCCTCGCCGACTACAACGAGGTCATCGCCCGCGATCCCGACAACGCCACCGCCCGCTACAACCGCGGTGCCCTCGCCGCCCAGCGCGGTGACCGCCGCGCCGCCATCGCCGACCTGGAACGCGCCTTCCGCACCCCGCGCTAAGCTCGCTCTCAGCCGCTTGTAGCGGAACGCGTGAGCGTTCCCCCAGCGCCGACCGCCCATTCACCGCCCGCACATCGCCCGCCTCGAACGTTGGTTCCCACCGCCCCGTCGCAGGCTCATCTCGCCGAGCCTGCGGACCGCGCAACTCCTCCCCGCGGCCCTTCCTCTGTCTTCCCTTGGTGCCTTCGTGGTCCAAAAAAGAGCACCAGCTCTAGACCGACCTCAGTCCCCGCTCTTCACGTCCCGGGCGCCCGCTGGTCGTGGGCCAAGCAGCTCACTCATATCTTCGCGCGAGATCATTTCCTTCTTCAGGAGCGTCTCGGCCAGCAGGTCCAGCTTGCCGCGCATCTCGGTCAGCAGCCGCATCGCTTCCGAGTTCGCCGTCGTCAGGAACCGCTGCATTTCCTGATCGATGACCCGCGCCGTCTCTTCGCTGTACTGCCGCGCTTCGTGCATTTCCTTGCCGAGAAACGGATGGTCTTCGCCCTGTCGGAAGGCGACGGGTCCCACCGTCTCGCTCATCCCCCATCGCGACACCATCCGCCGTGCGATCGACGTCGCCTGGTTGAGGTCCCCTTCCGCGCCCGCCGAGTATTCATCGAAGATCAGCTTCTCAGCCGCCCGGCCGCCCATGCTCATGATCAGTTGCTGCTTGAGACGGTTCTCGCCCACGCTGTAGCGGTCTTCGGTCGGCAGCAGTTGCGTCACGCCCAGCGCCCGGCCGCGCGGAATGATCGTCACCTTATGGACCGGATCCAGTTCGGGCAGCACCCACGCCAAAAGGGCATGCCCCGCCTCGTGGTACGCCGTCATTTTCCGTTCGTAGTCGTTCATCACCTCTTCGCGGGCGATGCCCATCAGCACCCGATCGCGAGCCATGTCAAAATCCTGGCTCGCCACAACCTGCTTATCGAGCCGCGCTGCCTGCAGCGCCGCCTCGTTGACCAGGTTCTTCAGCTCGGCCCCGGAGAAGCCAATGGTGTTCGCCGCCACCCGTTCCAGATCGACATCATCCGCCAGCGGCACCTTCCGCGTATGCACCTTGAGGATGCCCAGCCGCCCAGGCTTCGTCGGCCGCTCAACCGAAACATGCCGGTCGAATCGCCCTGGCCGCAACAGCGCCGGGTCAAGCACGTCGGGCCGGTTCGTCGCCGCCAGCACGATCACTGCTTCACTCTGCTGGAACCCGTCCATCTCCGACAGAATCTGATTGAGCGTCTGCTCACGCTCGTCGTGGCCGCCACCCACACCCGCGCCCCGCACCCGGCCGACCGCGTCGATTTCGTCAACGAACAAAATGCACGGCGCCGCCGCCTTGGCCGTCGCGAACATATCGCGGACCCGGCTCGCACCAACCCCGACAAACATCTGGATGAACTCCGAGCCGTTGATCGAGAAGAACGGCACGCCCGCCTCACCCGCCGTCGCTCGCGCCAGCAGCGTCTTACCCGTCCCCGGCGACCCCATCAGCAAGACACCCTTCGGAATCTGAGCGCCCAGCTTGAGAAACTTCTCAGGCGTTTTCAGGAACTCGACCACTTCCTGGAGTTCGATCTTCGCCTGCTCCATCCCGGCGACGTCCGCGAACGTGTTCTGCTGATCCGAGTTCCGAAACAGCTTTGCGGGACTCCGCGTAAAATTCCCGATAATGCCGCCGGCGCCCATCGGGTCGGACGTTCTGCGGAACAGCATCCACATGAACGCCACCATCAACAGCAGCATCAGGATCGAAACCAGCAGATTCGCACCGGTCGCCCAGTCGCTGCGGTCCGAAACGATCAGCACGCCTTTCGCCCGAATCGCCGGGATGAGGGCCGGGTCTTCAATCGCCGGAAGCACCGTCTGGAATCGCTCGCTCAGCTTCTTCCGCTCAACCGGTTTTCCGATCTCCGCAGGTTTCTCCCCCGCCTTGGACGTCTCCCTGGTTTCGACCACAGGCTCAAGCGGGGCCGTCTTCCACTGCCCCTCGATCGAATCGGCGTGGAGCAGGACCTCCTTGACGTTTCCCTTCTCCAGCTGTTCCCAGAAGAAGCTGTACGCCACCGTCGCGCCGGCCTTGCGACCGAACGACATCACCAGCATGCCCACGATGAGCGCAACCAGCACGAAGCTGACCAGCAGCGTCATGCCCGAATTCGGGCGCTGCTCGTCTTTGCCTCCCGAAGGTCGATTGCCCGCGGCGGGGCGCGGAGGCGTGGGCGGGGTGGGCGACCTGTCGTTTGACGAAGAATCCTGACTCATGTGTCCCCGACATCATCCTGAACCGCGACCCTGCCGGGCCGGACGCCGAACCCAACCGCACATCGCAGCCTTCGCTTCGGCCAAAACCCCGAGAGTAGCGAACGGCCCTGCCAAAAGCGATGCGAATGCCCCCGGCCCATCGCCATCAACGCCCTCTGGAACTCAGTAGAAACCGCGAACAGGGACTTCTCTCCAACAGCAACCGGCCCGATCCGTCCCCGCCTCCCGTCACGAAACCGGTCACACCGGACTTGAGCGGCAATCGGGTCGTTCGGGTTGGCGTATTTGGTCGGGTGAGTCGGACGGAACCGGTCGCGCGCCTCAACCCTCCGAAACAATCTCCCGCCCTGCCGCCGCGCCGATACCCTTTTCGTCGACCTGACAGACGTGACCTGAGATCGTCCGCGTAATACCCGTTGATCCCGGTTTGATCTCGGTCTCCGTTCGAGACAAACCCAGTCGTGGACGCGTCCCGCGCCGGACTGGCACCTCTCAACTCGTCCACATTCTGTCGCTGCCTGGGAAGGAACCCGCAGCGGTCGACACCGCACCTCCTGATGGACCGTCCCTGAACTTTTCTTACGGAACCTCTGAACATGCCCGACTGCGCACCGGAAATTCGCAGTTTTGATGATCTGAAAAGCTTTGTTCACAAGGTGTTGTGTAAAAAGGAAAACATTCTGGCCGACCAGTTCGGCCTCCACGAGACGCCGCTCCTGCGTCAGGGCGTCGAGTGTGGACGCGAGTACAGCCTGTTCGGCCCCCGCAGCATCCGTCTCAACGCCATCTGGGTCCGCGACCGCAGCCTCGTCTACTTCTACGACGCCCGCGGCGAACGCTTCATGAAGCTCGAAGTGCCCCTGGTCGCCGGGCTTTAGGTCGCCCCTAACGCTGCGGACGACCTCAGGAGAGCCCGATCAACGCGGGTGGCCCGACCACCTGGTGGTCGGGTCGCGCAGCGACAGGAAGCCGCGCCTTCCGCGCACACCCCGCAAAACCAGGTCGCTACCCAGGGAACGCCTCTCCCCCAAAGATCCGCCCCGCCTTGGCGTCCGGCAAATCCCGCGACCGATCTCCAAAACCCCTCCAGATCAGAATTTCCTGATTAATGGCTTGACGCCTCTGAAGCGCCCGTCGATAATCCTGACGTTGAGACTCATTCTCACTTCGCGATTGCAGGGCCGTTATGACCCCTCCCGCCTTTGACTCCGCCGAATCGTCCTCGCGCGACCACATGGTCTGTCATTGTCTGCGGGTCTCCGCGTCCCAGATTCAGGCCGCAATCGAGGGCGAAGCGCTCGGTTCCGTTCCCGAAGTCTGCCGTGCGACCGGTGCCGGAACAGGCTGCATGAGCTGCCGGGTTCGCATTGCCCGCTTCCTGCAGGCCTCCTCCAGCGCGATTGGCTAAGCGTTCCCCTCCAGAGACGCCGTCTCAAGTCGTCAACGCGCATCACCCCCGGGGGTGGCATTTCCGGTGGATCGCCTTCAACCGGCTGTGCTCCACATGCGTGTAAATCTGCGTCGTCGCGATATTGGCATGCCCCAGCATCTCCTGCAGGGCCCGAATCTCCGCACCGCCCGCCAATAGATGCGTCGCGAACGAATGCCGCAACGTGTGCGGGCTCACCTGCTGGCTGATGCCGATTCGCGCGGCGTACTTCTTGACCAGATGCCAGATCATCAGCCGCGTGAATGGTCGCCCCCGCCCACTCAGAAACAGGGCCGACTGCTCATTCCCCCCCGCCAGTAGCGGCCGCTCCACGTCCAGATACGCCCGCAGCGCCGCGGTCGCGACCGGGTTGAGCGACACCAGCCGCTCCTTGTTCCCTTTCCCCACGCACCGGCAGTAGTTTTCATCCAGGTGCAGGTCCCGCAGTGTCATCGCCGAGATTTCGGACGCTCGGCAACCGGTCGCATAGAGTAGTGCCAGAATCGCCCGATCCCGCCGCCTGAGCCGGTCGTCATTACCAGGGGCCACCAGCAACCGGTCAATGTTCTCCGGACTGATCACCTGAGGCAGACGCTGCCACAGTTTGGGCGACGTCAGCAGATCGGCGACCGACTCCTTGATCACCCCTTCCAGCACGAGGTACCGGAAGAACATCTTCAGGGCCGCCAGTTTGCGGGCCACTGACGTCGCCGCCAGCCCACGCTCGTTGAGCTGGCCCAGGTACTCACTGAACGTCTGCAGCGTGGCGGCGTGCAACGTCCCGGGTCCATGCCTTCGAAACCATTCGCAGAACTGCGTGATGTCCGATTCATACGCCTTGCGCGTATTCGCGGCACTCCCCACCTCGGCCTCCTGGTAGCGGAGGAAATCGAGCAGGTAGGACGCAGGGTCGCCCAGCGAACTGGGAACGACCACTCCCGGAACAGGCTTCTTGCGAGGAGGCATACCGAGGGCGTCGGCCGTTTCGCCCACTCGCCTTTACCGAATCAGATCGCCCACAGGCAAAGCTTTCCCCTTCCCTCCCGACTTCGCCGCTTGTGCCGTCTGGGAAAAACCAAGCAGCGCGAAACACCGCTTCAGGAAGAGCAAGGGGCCTACGAGCGAGACCCCTACAAAAAGATATACCCCTCTTCTCCATGCTGGCTGACATCCAGCCCCTGTAGTTCCTGCTGCTGGGTGACGCGCAATCCCATCGCCAGATCGAGCACCTTGAGCAGGATCACGCTCCCCACGATCGCCAGCGCCATCGCCGCCACCACGCCCACCGTCTGGTTGAGCATCTGCATCGGCTTCCCTTCGAGCAGACCCTGTCCGCCCTTCGCCCCAGGAATCACCGCGACCGTGGCAAACACGCCCGTCAGCAGCGCCCCCAGAATCCCCCCGACGCCATGGACGCCAAACGCATCGAGCGAGTCGTCGTAGCCCAGTTTCGTCTTGAGGTTGCACGCCTGATAGCAGACCACGCCCGCCACCAGCCCAAACAGAATCCCCGCCAGAGGCGTCACCATTCCACAGCCGGGGGTGATGCAGACCAGCCCCGCCACCGCGCCCGAGCAGGCCCCCAGGATGCTCGCCTTCCCCCGCATCAGCCATTCCATCCCGGCCCAGGCAACCGTCCCCGCCGCCGCCGCCAGATGTGTCGCCACAAACGCATTGACCGCCTGCGCCGTCGCGCCGAGCGCGCTCCCTGCGTTGAACCCGAACCAGCCCACCCACAAGAGTGCCGCGCCGATGCAGGTGTAGGTCAGGTTGTGCGGCACCATTGGCTCCTGGCCGTATCCCAGGCGACGCCCCAACATCAGCGAGCAAACCAGCGCCGAAACGCCCGAGCTGATATGCACCACGGTTCCGCCCGCAAAATCGAACGATGGACAGGCCGCCGCCGGATTCAGGAAGTTCAGCCAGCCATTCGCCGACCAGACCCAATGCGCGATCGGGCAATAGATCAGTGTGCCCCACAGCACCGAGAACACGACCATCGCCCGGAACTTCATCCGCTCGGCATAAGCCCCGCAGATAATGGCCGGTGTGATGATGAAAAACATCATCTGGTAAACCATGTGCAGCGACTTCGGGATCGTCAGCTCCATCGGCACGGTGACCACGCCCGTCGAGGGGTCGTATGTCGGCATCACCCCCCGCAGAAACAGGTAGTCCGCCCCCCCCACAAGTCCGCCAGCCACGTCGGCCCCAAACGCGAGGCTGTAACCCCACCCCGCCCAGACCAGCGACATCGTCCCCATCAGAAACACGCACTGCATCATCACCGAGAGCACGTTTTTCTTGCGGACCAGCCCGCAATAAAACAGCGCCAATCCCGGCGCGGTCATCATCAATACGAGAGCCGATGCCACCAGCATCCAGGCCGTATCCGCCGCATTGAAGTTCGGCGGAATCATTCGGGGATCAACCGCACTTGGCGAGGCAACCGGTTCCCCGGCCCACGCCGGCCCCGCTCCCATCGCCATCAGACAGAACGACAAAGCCAGGCACCAACCCCGGGGAGAGCGCATTCCCCGAACGGACGCAGGTTGCATTTCGCGGACTTTCTATCGACGTCAGAGAACCTCAACTTCGCATGCCCCCATCGCCTCTGGCAGCCCGAGCAGCACAATACCTCGACCCGCACCGGTTTTCACAGCCGAACCACGCCTCGCAAGGCGTTCGCCTGACTGAAACTGGGGACAATGGTGTGAGTTCGGGGGACGGTGTGAATGCGGTGTGCCCTGCTTGCGCCGGCTTTGCGGTGCAAGCCTGCGAGCGGCACTCGACCCTCTTCAAAATCTGATTCAACGCCACAGCACAGCGCTCGTGAGTGGACCGTCGCACCACAGTCGGCCTGCTTGCCCCGAAACGGTGCAAGCATGGCACAGCCCTTGATCCCCGCGCTCGGCGCCATATTGAATGCAGCGAACACGCTGGTGCAGCATCTCACGCCGCGTTCGTGAATGCACAGCCCGCCGCGACCGTGGCAGCGCATTGCACGGCCTCCAGAATCGCTTCGTCCGACAGGCCGAGCTGCCGCGCCTTCTCGACATGCCCCGAAGTACAGGGCTTGCAGCCATTGAGATCACTCACGGCAATATTGATCAGTTCGACCACCTTGTCCGAGAGCGACGTTCCGGCGAACGCGTGCGCCCGCAGGCCCACACTCATCCCCTCAAACACGGCGCTCCCGGCGATATCCCGGAACTTGAAGAACGCGTTGTACATCACGCAGGTCGACGCGATGCCAATCACATCCGCCGCGGTCGCCGGAGGTAGCCCCAGGGCACTCAACCGTTCGCTGTGGTAATCCGCCCAGACGCGGCATTTCATCACGGCCGCCACCGCCAGCGAAATCATCGCCTTCGTCGGCACATCGAGGGCCCCTTCGCTCCACACGAACTTCTTGAAGTTCATGTAGAAGTCCTGCAGAAAGCTGGGGACGTTCGCGTAGACCAGAAACGGCTCGGGAATCGGCCCGTCCCCGAACAGGTCTTTCAACCGGCCGTAAGTCTGCGCCACCTTGTCCGTCGCCGCCGCTTCGGAAATCGCCACCAGCCCCGCCATACCACCCTCAAAAAAACATCACCCGCAAACCGTAGGGTGGGCACTGCCCACCAATGCTCACCAGCAATCATCAACCATTCATCATTTCTTCCGCTCACCAGCGACCCGCACCACTCCTAACCAACCTGCGGGAAGAAATGCCGTCTGGTGCCTGGACGCGGGTGAGCGCTGGTGGGCAGTGCCCACCCTACGCTCTGTTCACCGCGTATTCAGCGGATCAAATCTCGCTTCAAACCGTGCCCCAACAAAACACGGCCGTTCGCACAACCGTGAGCAGCGGTGGGCCAATCCCACCCATCTGCTCACAGGTCGCATCGAGCTAGTTCAGCGTCTTGTCCCCGGCCTTCCAGTTGCACGGGCAGAGCTTGTCCGTCTGCAGCGCGTCGAGCACCCGCAGCACTTCGCTCACGTTCCGCCCCACCGCCAGGTCATGCACGGCCAGCCACCGCAGCACCCCAGCCGGGTCGATCAGATAGATCCCGCGGTAGGCAATGCCTTGCGCCTCATCGAGCACATCGTAGGCCTTCGACAGCTCGTGATTCGTATCCGCCAGCATCAGATGCTTCATCGCCTTGAGGTCCGGATGCGAATCGCACCAGCCCTTGTGCGAGAAGACGCTGTCCGTGCTCGCCGTGAGCACCACGCAGCCGCGGTCTTCGAAGTCGCCCAGCGCCTTGTTGAACGACACGATTTCCGTCGGGCAGACGAACGTGAAGTCGAGCGGGTAGAAGTACAGGCAGACCCATTTCCCCTGGTAGTCGGTCAGCTTGACCGACGTAAACTGCGTCTCTTTCCCGTCTGCCGTCCGATCGTACGCCTGAACTTCAAAATGCGGGGCCTGTCGGCCAACGCGAACGCTCATAATCAATCCTTGCAGGAAAACGCACCTCGACGCATCGGCCAACCAGTCCCGCCCTGGAACCGGCCCGGCGTCGCAGCCAAATTCTAGGCCAGCGCCCACCCCCCGACAACCACATGCGAACCGCCCGGACTTTTGGGATCGCCAGGCGAGCCGACCCTGTCAGGGGTCGGTGGAAACCAATGCTCTCGGGGCGCCCCCCCCCCGCACTCCCGATCACTTCCAACAGCGATCTCCCGCGCGTAGCGACGTCTCTCGCCACCACCGACCCGTGACAGGGTCGGCTCGCCAATCTGTCACACCACCCGGTCAGCCTCTTCCTCCCCTTGGTGCCTTTGTGCCTTGGTGTTTCAGATTGGTGTTTCCACGTCACCTCTCCCCTCCCCAGTGGGCGAAAAACCGATCTTTCCCCAGTTTGCCAGGATCGGTTAGAACGCGCAGACGCCGGAGGGATTCGGCAGAGGGGAATCGGTGCGGGGTCGTCCCGCGCCCATTGGTCGTCGAGGGAGTGTGACCATGTCGGTGATGTTCAACGTCATCTTTGTCAGCCGCTGTTCCAGCACCCATCACAAGCTCGCGATGGACGCTCTCCGGCATGTCCGGGGCGACGACGCCGACCGCTGGCGGGACCTGTTCCTCAAGCATCATCCGTCGTATCTCGAAGGCTCGAAAGCCCCCGACGATCGCTTCAAAGACTTCAAAAACCACGTGCTGCATGTGGGCGAAGGCGAGTGGGGCGGCGCGATCAAAGCCGTCCAGACCTGGTACGACCGCTTCGTGAACTCCCTGCGCGAGCAGGACTGGGAAGAAGCCGTCTTCGCCGCGGGCGTGCTCAGCCATTATTACACCGACCCGCTCCAGCCGTTTCACACCGGCCAGACCGAAGCCGAAGGCAAAGTCCATCGCGCCGCCGAGTGGAGCATCTGCAAGTGCTACCACGAGTTCCAGCAGATCATCGAGCAGGATTTCGGCGGCTACCCCGCCCTCGAACTCCCCACCACGCCCGACTGGCTGGCCGACCATGTCCGCAACGGCGCACACGCCGCCCACCGGTCCTACGACCTCTGCATCGAGCATTACGACCTCGCCAAGGGGGTTCGGAACCCACCCGCGGGTCTCGATCAGGAAATGAAGGACGCCATCGCCGAACTGATCGGCCTCGCCACCGTCGGGTTCGCCCGACTGCTGGAACGCGGGTTTGACGAATCGCAGGCCCAGCCCCCGGCCGTCGAACTGATGCTCGATGCGATCATCGCCCAGTGCCGTCGCCCCGTGAACTGGATCGTCCGCCAACTGAAGGACCTGCACGAGCGCAACGTCCTGATGGACATCTACCGCGAGGCCCAGAACACCGGCAAAGTGATCGAATCGCTGCCGATGGACGACCGGGCCATCCGTCGTCTCCACGCCCAGGAAGTCCGCCAGATCCCCCTCGGCGAACTCGATGCGGAACAGCCCAAAGCTACCGGCAGCGCTCACGGAACCGGCGAACCGCCCCGCTCGCGGCCACGCGAACCGGTCACCCGACTCGCCCGCGGATCGCGATTCCGATTCACGCGCGGCCAGCGACCCACCGCCGTTCCTCAGGCCGCCCCGCAGCCGCAATCCATTCCGTCGCAACCCCTACCGGTAGGCCGAGTCGACACCGTTCGAAACGAGACGCTGCCCCCCGACCAGGATGTCCGTCGCGAAGTGATTGCCCAGTCAGCCCCTGTGGCGACGCCCCTGGGCGGCACGTACCTCGCCGCCGGCCCGTTTATCTCCGATGTGACCCCCGTCCGTCCTGACCATTCGCAACCGGCCAGCGGCGCGATGCCCCCCGTGAACCGCCCCTTGCTCTCCGAACGAGACAAAAACCGCGACGCATTCGACCGGTTGCGGGAGTCGGCCGAACGGCGCGCGGTCTATGAGGGAATCGGACCAGCAAGTCCATCAATCGCGCCCGCCCAGACGACAGCAAGCGCGACCTCGGCCTTCTTGCAGCCTGTCGTGGAACAGGTCGCCGAAGACCGCTCGATTGTCGGCAACACCTGGAGCGCCGCCCGTCCCGTCGCAGACAACCGCCCCCGCGAGCAGATGCTCCCCACCACCGACTGGCAACAGCAGCGTGCGGAACGCGACCGGATCGAACGCGATCGCCAGGATCAGGACCGTCAGGAACGCGAGCGTCTCGAACGGGAACGCCTGCAACGCGACCGGATGGAGCGCGATCAGGCCGAGCGCCTGCGAGCAGATCAGGCGCGAATGGACCAGGAACGCCAGGAGCGGGAACGCTCTGACCGCGAACGCTACGAACGCGATCTCGCCCGCCAGCGCGACGAACTCGCCCGGACCGACCTCGACAACGCCACGATGCCCCTGGCCTCGTCACGCACGAGCCGAACCGGCCGCTTCTTCCTGGAAACCACCAGCGACGTCGAGCAGGCCCCGTCCATCGGCGGAAAAACAGCCGACCGACTCCGGTCTGTCGGTCTCAGAACGGTTCGCCAACTGCTCGATGCCTCACCAGAAAAAACCGCCGCCCGCATCAATCAGCGCTGGATCACCGCCGAGGTGATCCGACAGTGGCAGCAGCAGGCGACGCTCGTCTGCCGCATCCCGGAGCTGAGAGGGCACGACGCCCAGATCCTCGTCGGCTGCGGAATCACCGACCCGGATGACCTCGCCACCCGTTCCCCCGACCAGTTGAAATCGGCCGTCGACGCCTTCTGTGCGACGACCGCGGGAGAGCGAATCCTCCGCGGCAGCGAGCCGCCCGACGCCGCCGAACTCCGCGAATGGATCGCCGCCGCCGGCCAGGCCCGCGGACTCGCCGCGTAGGGTGGGCACTGCCCACCTTTGCTCACCGGCGACCATCGACCAATCATCATTTCTTCCGCTCACCAGCGCTCCCCCACCACTCCTCGCCAACCCGCGGTTCGTACTGCCGCTCGTTGCTCGAACACTGGTGAGCATTGGTGGACAATGTCCACCCTACTCGTCTTCATTGTTCGATTCGCGTCAACTTGCATCCGCACGGAGCAAGGCAACCATGAGGGCACCAGGCGAGCCTGACCAGCTCACGTGCCACACACGGATCGATCGACATTCGACACCGCCAACCAACGTTGTGATTCACGCTCTCGTTGTGAACCTGACGCCAATGAGGCTCACCGGGCAAGGTCTTACTTTGTGCCTTCGTGCCTTGGTGGTAAATCGGAATCCCCTGCCCCAACGTCAATCCGCAGATCCGTCCAGACCAGCGGATGATCCGAGGCGTCCGAGTCGATTAGCCCTCCATCCACGCTGGTCACCCCCCGACCGAGAATCCAGTCGATTCGCCCCACCGGGTCGTTCTGGAGATGCGGACCAACCAGATCGCGTGTCTCCCCGTCCGCCAGAACTGCAGCGAGGATCGGATCTGATCGACTCGTATTGAAATCGCCCATCAGAATCACCGGCGGCTCCAGTGAGCGGAACAGATCAAACACCGTCGCCAACTGCTCTTCACGATCCACGTTGCGGTCGATGTGCGTCACCAGGACCGAGACCAGTCCCGGCCCCCAGCGGAATCGCAGACGAACCACATTCCGGTACCCCTTCCCCTTCGTCGTCACCAGCGGGATCCGCTGCCACCGCGACACCGTGACCCGCCCCAGCACGCCATTGCCAAAGTGGTCGCGGCCCCATTGCCGCTCGGCCGGGGCAAATAGCGAGGCGATGCCCAGCGTCTGGGCCAGCACCGCCGCCTGATTGTCGTCACCTACCGCTCGAACCTCGTTGAGGCCGATCAGATGCGGCAGCCGCGCCACGCGCTCGCCCACGTCCGCCCCCGCCGACTGGGGGCCTGGCGCCTCCGTTCCAATTGTTTGGATGCGGCCCGCAATCCGTCCCAGGTCCTCCACCCCATCGAGACCGACCCCGCTGTGGATGTTCCAATGCGCCAGTCTCAAGGGCGGCAGCTCGCGCGGCCACTCCACGACCGGATTCGGCGACGCCGCGGGCCGCGCCTCCAGCGACACGCCATCCGCAGGCCCGCTGGAAATCCGATCGGCACCGCTGGCGACCAGCATCCCAACCACCAGCAACCCGGCCAGCCCCCACGGCAGGACCCGACCCATTCCTCCCGACCGACGTTCAGACACAGCAGTCATCGGCCTCGCGCCCCTGCCAGTGCCAGTGCCAGTGTCCGCCGCCGCGCGGTCAACCAGGACGGAATTCGCTCACGCTTGCGACAGTCGGTCCGAACCATCCTCGACATCCGGGTCTCTCCCCGCTGGCCACCGTATTGAAGTTGGCAAACAGGTCCTTGCTGTCCGCCCCGTGTCTCCCGGGTCACTCACTTCGCAGCAGGCGTTGCTGGTGCCGGACTCGGGCCCATCTGTGTCTGATACAGCGGCAAAAACCGGTAGTAAACTTCCAGACAGAGCGTACTCATCGCCGTCGAGAAGACCCGTCCGCCGTAGTCACCCCACGGGTAGCGCGGCTCCCAGCTTCCCGCCGCCGGTCCTTCCTTGATCTGGTCAGCCACCAGCGAATCGCGCATCGACGTGTTCCACGTCTGCCACGTCGCCCGATCGCCATGGTGATAAACCGCCAACGTCCCGTAGTACCAGAAGTACAGGTCCGTCGTCCCCGGAGTCGGCGGGTACCGCATGACATACCCAATCGCCTCGCGGCTCTGCTGCGGGTTCGCCTCGGCCAGACGCAGAATCTGCCGGCAGTATTGCGCTTCCGCCGTCATCGTGGGGCGGACACGCGTATCGCTCCCGTACCCGCCATACGAGGCCAAGCCGCCAAACTGCCCCTGCCCGGCCCGCTGCAAAAACCCGGTCGCCCGCTGAATCGATTCCGCAGGAACGGGAATCCCCGTCAATCCCGCGCTGCGCAGTGCCATCAGTTGCCAGCCAAAGATACTCATGTCGCCCACGGTCGCCTTGCCGTCGTATCGCCAGCCGCCATCCTGCAACTGGTTGTCGAGGATGAACTTCACGGCCCGTTCCAGGGGAGCACGCAACGTCGGGTCGCCCGTCATCGCGTAGGCTTCCCCGAGAGCGATCGTCGCCATGCCGTGGCAGTACATCCGGGCATATCGGCCCGATTTGCCGCCCAGAAACCCATCCTCGGTCTGCTGACTGACCAGCCACCGCAGCGCCCGGTCGACCGTGTCAGCGTAGTCACCATCGAGTGGTGTATGCCCCGCCCCCAGAAACGCCAGCGTCGTGAGCGCGGTGACGCCCGTATCTGCTTCCAGGCCAGACCGCTGTCGTACCTGCTTTTGCTCTTCGGACAGCCCTTGCAATAGCTCCGGCGGCTCCCGACCAAACGTCGCCGCCCCGTCTACTGGTTGACCAGCGGGGCTCCGTTTCGGGAACCCATCGGCGTCCCAGTACCCTTCTGGTTCCTGAAACGCCGATAACCACCGCAAACTCCGTTCGACCGCCTGTTCCGAGGCCTCCGTCGCCCCCATCTCCACCGCCACCCGCTTCCGCTGCGGCGCGCCGCGCAATCGATACGTGGCCGGTACGCGGGACGGCGCCTTCACCACGGCCGCCATCTCTTCCCGCGCGGCCGGGGGCAGTGCATCCGGGGCCCCCAGAGGAGTTCCGATCCGTGCCACTAGTGGGACGCCCCCACCATCGGGAGCGCTCGGTGACCGATCCTTGCGTAAATCCGTCGCCGTCCCGCTCATCGCGCCACCGGGTCGCTTCGAGCCCGATCGAGAGAACGGATTGCCGGTTCGAGCCCCCTGGCCCGCCTCCTGGGCGGTCGCGTCCGACATCGTCCCCGCGTCCTCGGGACTGATCCGCGCCACGTCAGCCGGTTTCCGTAGTTGTCCCGCGGTTTCATCGGGTGCCGCTTTCCGTGACGCCTCGGCCACCGCAGCCTTGGTCGGCAGGTTGACGGCTGGCTTCGGCTGCGCCATCTCGGTCGCCACGGCCGTCGCCCCCGGACGCGCCCCCCGCTCGACCTCAATCGCCGGGTTCCCGGCCCGGTTCGGGGCCGACCGCTGTCGGTCACCCGCTGGTGCCAGCGCTTCAGGTCGCGATTCCGCGGTCTCTTCTTCGATCGCGGTCTTCGCGCCTTCAACCAGTTCCGGAGCACGATTCGCCTGTCGCTCGGCCAGCGGCTGGTCGGCTGGCATCGCGCGGTCGATCAGCGTTGGCGTCAGCGAGGCCATTCGCTCTTCCGGCCGCGTGCTCCGCTCGATCGTGGGAGCGGGGACATCACGCATATCCTTCTCCACCCGTGTCAGCGCCTCGCGCGGTGCCACGGTCGGCCGTTCCCAATTCGGGATCGACCGTTCAAGCGGGGGTGTCCGGTCCCGGTTCGATTCGATAATCACCCGGCGGATCGGTACTCGCTCGGGTGCCGCAATGACCGGCGTCCCGCTCGCCAGGTGGACCGTCGTCGTCCATAATCCACCGACCAGATGCACCAGCACCGAGGCGCCCAGCGCCTTCGCGGTTGAGTTCGTCTCGCCCCACCGCGTGTAGAGCATTCGCACCAGCAGGAATGTCGCGGCGAACAGCCCCGTCCACGTCACATACAGCACCGCATGGTTACTGAAGTTCTCGTACGCCCGCGTGACCAGCGGCAGATGCGGCTCCAGCCAGGCCGGCGCGGCGGCGAGAATCGGACTCACGACCCGCCCCCTTCCTGGACCATCGTCGCCAGCGAATAGTTCCGCAGCCCGACTTCCTGGCAGATCGAAAACACCTCGGCCAACAGCTGCACGGTTCCATGCCCATCGCACCGCACGAGCACCGATTGATCCTCAAACCGCTTCTGGGCGTCCGCCAGCAATGTCCGCAGTTCGGTCAGCGGCATCTCTTGCGCACCGACCACCACCCGCCCGTTCGCAAACAGGTTGATCACAATCTCATCGGGCGGAGCCATCAGCGGCTGGGCGTGGCTCACCTGCGGCAACTGGACATCGAACTCGCGTTCCATGTCCGCAAACCGGGTCCCGACCATGAAAAAGATGATCAGGTTGAACACGACATCGATCATCGCCGTGAGATCGAGCCGAGGCTCTTCCAGATTCTGCATCTTCAGCGGCATGACGCGACCTCTCCCAGGTTCCGGCGTGACGCCCACAGTCTACCATCCCCGCGACAGTCACGGGTATCCGAAAACGACCGTGGGATAGGCTTCCAGCCTGTCATTTCCCCCCGCTCGTAGCGGAAGCCGTGAGGCTTCCCCCCCGCGCCCACCTCAACAACTCGCCTTACAACCACACCCCTTACCGCGTCGTATACGTCCGCACCGGCTCGCGCCCCTCAATCGCAACCGTGTACGACTTTCCATCGGCCGCCACGCTCGCCTTGACGAATCGCCCCTTGCAGGTCGCCGTCGATTCGGTGTTCGCAATGAACTCGGCCGGAGTCTGGTCGTTCTCACCCAGCTTGACGTTCCGATGCAGTTGATACACCGCCTGCAGCGTGTCGCACGCGCGCAGTGTGTCCCACGTCCGAGCCGCGCAGCCCTTCTCCGGGCCGTTGCACATCACGGCAACCCTCGGCTCAATCGCCCGCACCAGCACCGGATTGTTGCTCACCTCCAGCCCATGGTGCGTCACCATGAACAGCTCGACCCGTCCAATCGGGTTGTTCGGCACCATCAGCTTGGCTTCCGTGTTCCAGGTCAGGTCCCCACACGTCAGAAACGTGAAGTCGCCCATCAGAAACAGCAGGCTCAAGCTTTTGGCGTTGTCCGAAGTGTCTTCCGCCTGAGCCTGATGCTCCTTGGCGAACGGATTGGCCGGGCCGTCATTGGCGACCACCTCTCCACTCGCCGTCAGCACCCGGACCGTGAGTGGCGTCTTCCCCGAGGGCAAGTCGAACTGGTCTCCCGCCCGCAACGTGTTCATCTGGTTTTGAGCCGCCGCCCGATACTTTTCCGCACGCTCGCCGAAGCCCGGGTCTTCCGACAGCATCTCCGGCAATCCGCGATCCCAAAACCGGCCGATTGGCACCAGCGCCGCCAGAGCCGCATGGTTGCCGTAGTGGTCCAGATGCCAATGGCTTACGACCGCATGGTCGAGCTTCGTCCGGCCGGCATCCGTCTTCAGCACCTTCAAGATGCGATCCCGATCCCGCCCCTGATTGTCTGGATAACCCGAGTCAATCAGGATCGACTCTCCCGCCGGCGTCACCAGCAGCGTCGCCGCTCCGCCCTCGACATCGATGAAGTAGATGTCGAGTCGACCGTCCTTCTCGTCGGCCGAGAGTGTCAACGGTCCAACCAGCAGCAGGGCCAGAAACAGCGCGGCACAACGCATGAGCTCTCTCCTCACAGAGTCACCAGATCGAACGATGGGCTGAGCTGCCCTTCCCCAGAGGGTATCGTCCGCTCCTCCACGAAGGGAGCCGGAAGCGTTAGCGCCCGGAGGCTTCACCCTCAACGCACCGACCTCCGGGCGCTAACGCTTCCGGCTCCCAAAAAACACCGCTCCCCGCAGACCACGCTTTCCTGTTCCTCCCTGCTACAATTCCCGGTCTCAACCAAAACCATCCGGTCTGGCGCCGGAAAAAAACCATCGAAGACAGACGCCGCACGCCAGGCGGTGGGGAGCGATCATGTCGGATGCGAATGGGGCGGTGACGGACGCAGGCTTGCGGTCCGCGGTGGGCGCCGTAATCAACACCGAGTT
>JAIXZD010000248.1 GCA_027489895.1 Planctomycetaceae bacterium | reverse complement strand
TGGCTGATCTCGATGGCGATACCCGGCTGGATGTCTGCTATCTCATATCGGACGATTCAGACCGGCCGTTCGCGGCCCGGTTGCAGGGGCCCGATGGCAAACTCGGCGCGGAGATTCGGTGCGAACTGCCCAAGCCACGTGGGGTGACGCTGGCCGATGCCGATGGTCTGCCGGGTAGCGAAGTGATCGCGATTGAAGCCCAGACCGGCCGGGTCAAGGTGCATCAGTTGCAAAGGCCGCACGCCGATCCGGAAGAGCTGTCGGGGCAGTTGATTCAGTATGGATTTGGGGCACCGGGGGCGGGTAAGGGGCGGGATGTCGTGTTTGCCGATGTCGATGGTGACGGGCGGACGGATGTCCTGGTGACCGATCCCGAAGGGGCGCAGGTGATGCTGTTTCAGCAGCATGCCGGGCAAGGGCTGGACCTGGGGACGACGTTCCCCAGCCTGCAGTATGGCGACCAGGCGCGGGTGGGCGATGTCGATGGCGACAAGCGGCCCGAAGTGGTCATTCTGAGCACCCGCGAAAAAGTGTTGGGGATTTCCCGGATGGAAGCGGGACGACTGTCGTTCCCGCAGGCGGCCACGGGTGCGGCCCTTGCCAACGCGAACCTGACGCTCGTCGCGTTTGACCTCGTCGACCTCAACGCCGATGGCCGGCAGGAGATCGTGGGGGTCTTCCAGCAGATGGGGAAGACCGACCTCGTTCTCGGGGCGCTGACGTTGATGGATGGGCAGTGGGTCGATACCGCGCTGCCGCCCGCCACGGGTCCGATCGATCTAGGGATCAAAGATGTCCCCGAGCGGCTGCAGCACTTCGATGCGAACCGCGATGGCCTGGTCGATTTCCTGGTGTTTCGCGGCAACGAGCGGGCCCCGGTCGCGGTGATCTCTGATAAGGAGAAGGGGTACACCGTCAACTCGAAAGATGCGTCGTTCGGGCTGGGCAAGGCCGGGGTGGGGAGTGTTTGTTTTGGGACGCTCGACGATCAGCCGGTGACGCTTGTCGCGCAGACGAGCTTTGCGCGGAACATTGCCTGGTCGGCCAAGAACCGCTGGGAAGTGCTCGACCAGTACAACGCGGTCGACGCGGATACGAAGATTGCGGGCGTGGTGACGCTGGACCTCGATGGCAAGCCGGGCCAGGAGATTGCGCTCGTTGATACCGGCGCGAAGAAGATTCGGGTGCTGGCCAAGAAGGGCAAGCTCTATGAGCCGTGGCGGGAAGTGGAGATTGGGGCGTTCGCGTTCAAGTCGGCTCATGCGGCGGACCTCAACGGCGATGGGCGGAACGATCTGGTGCTGGTGGGGCCGGGCAAGTTTGGGGTGCTCTACGCGGGACAGACCGATCCCCGGCTGAAAACGCTGGCGACGTACGAATCGAAGCTGGAGGACACGTCGTTCATGGATGTGACGGCGGGCGACTTGAATGGCGATGGCCTGCTGGATGTGGCCGTGCTCGACACGCGGTCGCAGTACATCGATATCGCGACGTGGGTCCCCGGCAAGGGGCTGGTCCACGCCCTCTACTTCAAGCTGTTTGAAGCCAAGACGTTCAACAGCGACGAGAAGACCGGTTCCGACCCCCGCGAAGCGGCCATCGCCGACGTCACGGGTGACGGCCGACAGGACCTGATTCTGCTGACGCACGACCGAGTGGTGGTCTACCCGCAGGATCCAGGGCAGTGAGGAGAAAAAAGGCCTAATGACCAAATGCCTAATGACTAATGAATGGATTGTGATTATTAGTCATTAGGCATTAGGAAATTAGTCATTCGGTATTCGTTATTCCGTATTTGTTGATCTCCCTCCCATGACCGACGTTCTGGCCAAAATCGTTGCTCACAAGCGGACCGAGGTCGCGCAGGCGAAGGCGGCGCGGCCGCCGGAGGCGGTGCGGGCGCTGCTGGCTTCGGCACCGCCGGTGCGGAGCTTTCGGGCGGCGCTGGCGCAGCCTGGCACGCGGGTGATTGCCGAAGTGAAGGGAGCGTCGCCCTCGGCCGGGGTGATTCGCGCGGGGTTCGACCCGGTCGCGGTGGCGACGATGTATGCCGAGCGCGGCGCGGCCTGCATCAGTTGTCTCACCGACGAAGCGTTCTTCGGCGGGAAGCTGGAGTATCTCACGGCGATTCGTGCCCAGGTGCCGATTCCCGTGTTGCGGAAGGATTTTCTGATCGACCCGTACCAGGTGTACGAAGCGCGGGCGGCCGGGGCGGATGCGGTGCTGCTGATTGCCGAGTGTCTCGACGACGCGCTGCTGGCCGAACTGTACGCGTTGACGTGTGAATTGGGGATGGACGCCCTGATCGAGATCTACGAGCCGGAGAATCTGGAACGGGTTCTGGCGGTTCAGCCCAAGATTGTGGGCGTGAACAATCGCGACCTGAAGACGATGGTGGTCGATCTGGGGCATTCGCTCACCATTCAGCCACGGGTGCCCGAGGGGGTGCTGTTCGTCAGTGAAAGCGGGATTCGCACGCGGACCGATGTCGATCGGCTGGAACGGGCGGGTGTCCGCTGCATTCTCGTGGGCGAAACCCTCATGCGGGCCGAGGACCCGGGCCAGAAGTTGGCCGAGCTGATCGGCGTTACAACTGGGTAGGGTGGGCACTGCCCACCAATGCTCACCAACGACCTGGCGCCGAACGACATTCCCCCGGCTTCAACCAATTCGGACGAAAGGGATCGGGGTGCGAATCGGGTTGGTACGGATTGGTGGATCGAGTCGAGGGGCGATCCAAAGGGTGTCTGGTCGGCCGGGCTGGTGAGCGCTGGTGGGCAGTGCCCACCCTACGGCCGGTTGGCACGAGCGAGGGTGTTGAGAACCGTGGTTCGATGTGATGTCGAGGGGGAGCGTTGCGATGCCGAAGAAATCAACGGAAGAGGCCACGATTGAGTTGTTGGCAAAACGGTCGGACGCCACGGTGTTGTGGTTGACGGGGGCGTTTGCACTGGTCGGCGCGCTGATGGACATCATCAGCCATGGAATCACGGCCGGCACTCCGGGTTCTGGAGTCGGGCTGTTGTGGGGAATGTGGATTCCGCTCTGCTACCTGACCGTCCCCCCGATTCACTACCTCGCACGGCAGGTTCAGCGGCTGAAAGAGCGCGTTGAGGCGATGGAG
>JAIXZD010000116.1 GCA_027489895.1 Planctomycetaceae bacterium | reverse complement strand
CGACGACTAAATCCGTTCTCACAGGCCTGTAGCGGAACTCGTGAGAGTTCCCCTTCGCCCCACCCCCCGGGGTTAGCAAAGTGGAAAAGATCAGGGAGCCGGAAGCGTTAGCGCCCGGAGGCAGCCCCGTTCGCCAGCGCAAAGACATCCCTCAGATCACCGTCTGCCCGAGAACACCCGTTTTCCACCGACCCCTGATAGGGTCGGCTCGCCTGACGACCTCCCCCACTCACGCTCCCCAAACCGCCTCCCCCCGTCGCGCTCCCCACCAACTCTTCCCCTGCCTTTCCTTGGTGCCCTTGGTGACTTGGTGGTCAAGAAAAGAACGCCCGCACCAGGCCAACCCGTCGTGGTCGCAACTCACCTCACCCGCCCGATGAACCGCAGTGAACAATTGTCCCCAGTTCCCGCCCTCTTCATTTTTGTTCCCGTCCGTTGGCGAAGAATGCCGATGGAACTGTCTGTAGCGATTGTACCGGTGGAAGTCGGGTGGGGCCGGGCTCCGTCCAGATGCTGGCTCAATTGACGTAACCCATTTTCTGGTTGGGTCTTCGGGGTATTTCATGCCTGCCGGGAACCGCTCTGTACGGGCCTCGATGCCAGACCTGTCCATAGGACTGTGCATTACAGCCTGGGGCCTGCTCGGGCTGCTCGCCCCGCTTGGGCTTCAGGCAGACGACCGTGCCCCAACCCCCAAGTCGGCCGCGCGGGAGAACCGTCCCGCCTCGACCGAGGCCTCCACCGAGGGGGTCCTCCGGTCGATCGCCAGCCGCTGGCTGGGTCCGTCCGCCAAACCCGAAACCGACGAGTCGCGCGTCGCGTTCGAGACGGCCAAAGGCAGTTCCGCCGTCGCCCTTCAGAAGCAGGCCGCCTCGGAACTCCCGCTCGACAAGCTGACCGAAGACAAGCGGACCGAGGTCCGCTCGATCCTCAACAACGTCTGCTACTACCGTCGCCTGCCCACGCTCACGATCCCCGTCGAGCCGGACGTCTATGTCTACTTCATGCGGAATCCAGAGGTTGCCGTCAGCCTCTGGCGGGCGATGAACATCTCCAAGCTGGACCTCGACCGCGAATCGGACACGGTTTTCGTGGGCGATACCAACGATGGCACGAGCGGCCGCCTGGAAGTCCTCCACCGCGGCGAACGACAAGGCGATATCGAGCAGTGCCTCGTCCTCTGCGATGGCCTCTACAAAAACGCCCTGCTGCCCAAGCCCATCTCCGCCCGATCGCTCCTGCGGCTGGAGACCCGCTTCTTTCGCGAGACGGACGGTCAGGTCTACGCCACGCACCGGGCCGATCTGTTTGTTTCGTTTCCCTCGGAAACGGTGGAAGCCGTCTCCCGCATGATGTCGCCCGTCACGATCATGTTGACCGATCGGACGTTCTGCGAAGTGACGCTGTTCCTCAAGCTGATGTCGGTCGCCATGGGGAAGCGTCCCGATTGGGTGGAGCATCTGGCCGAAAAGATGACTGGCGTGCCCGACAACCGCAAAGCCGAACTGCTGCAGCTCACCGCGAAGGTCTATGTCGCCAGGAATCGCGACATCATCGCCAAAGCTCTTCGGCCCAAGCCGGCCGGCAATGAGGTCGAGGACGACGGGGTTGCTGCCAAGACCCCCCCTGCCCCTCCAGCGACAGCCTCGCCTCGAGTCGCCGAATCGACTCGCGAACCCGCCCGCAAGTAACATCGAGTGAGCCGGAAGCGTTAGCGCCCGGAGTCGCCTCCAGGGAAGTGAAGCCTGGCGAGCCAACCCTGTCAGGGGGCGGTGAACGCCGCGTCGGGTCAACACCGGTGTCCAAGGATCTCCACGCGTGGCAAGCCCCGCCGATCGTCGAGCCGCGCCGGAACCGTGGCTACGTCGCGCCGGCCGTCTGGCCCTGCTCTCCTCGCTGCTCGGTCTCCTGGCAGTGCTCGCCTGGTGGACGGGCCAGCGCGACCTTCAGACCCCGCTCGTCGACGTGTCGTCGCCTCGGGATGCCTGGGTCGGCCCCGCAATTCGCGTCGCCCTGTCCGAAGCGCCCGTTGCGTCCGCCGTCCTGCGAATCGATGGGGCCTTTACGATCACGGCGGCGGGCAAGTCTCCAGTGCTCCACCGGGGAACGAGTCTGGGCACTACCACGCTGCGCGTCACCTCGGACGGGTTTCGCTTGGGAAAAGTCCTGCTCGCGGCGAAGCGACTGGAGATCACCGCCGCCCGCGACCCGGGGCTGTGGGTTGACGGGCACCTCTATCGCGGCCGCATCCGGTGCGAGCAGGACGCCAACCAACGATTGCGCGTGATCAATCTGCTGCCGCTGGAGTCGTATCTGGCGAGCGTCGTCGATGGGGAGATGCCCCGCGACTTTGGTCGCGAGGCCCGTGCCGCACAGGCCGTCGCCGCCCGCACGTACGCCCTCATGTCCATTCGCGAGGCTCCCGCCAGCGCGCTCTGGGACCTCTACGCCACGGTCCGCAGCCAGAAGTACCTCGGGGTGACGTACACCGACTCCACTGGGAGTGAACTCGCGGGAGAATCGGAATCGAGCCGGGCGGCGGTCGCCGCCACCTCGGGCTGGGTGCTCACCTATCGCGGCAAGCTGTTTCGCCCCTACTACGCCGCCTGTTGTGGGGGACAGACGCTGCGAGGCACCGAACTGTTTCCCGAGGCCGCCCCTCCCCATTCCGGAATCGCCTGCCGTTACTGCAAGGAGGCCACCTGGTACCGGTGGACAATCGACCTGTCGGTCACGGCATTGTCTTCGAAGCTCAAACCTCTGGCCCGGTCAAAGGGCCGGACACTCACGGCGATCTCCGTGATCGAGCCGGTTGCCTCCACGGGACCGGAGGCACTCTCCCGCTTCCGGGTTCGACAGGGGCAGCAGTCGTTTGATGTGACCGGGCAGGACCTGCGCCTGGCGCTCGCGAGCGACGGTGCCAAAAGTCCGCGGATGTCGATCCAGCGGACAGCGACCGGTTACCGGATCACCGGTCGCGGCCACGGTCACGGCGCGGGAATGTGCCAGTGGGGCGCCCGGGGTCAGGCCGCCGCCGGCCGCACCGCCCGGCAGATCCTCGAACACTACTACCCCGGCGCCACCATCGCCCGCGCCGCCAACCTCGCCCCGGCCAGGTGAAACCTGGCGCTGCTCGAAGGGGCTCTCCGCCCTCTCGGCTTATGCGTCGTCATCATCCGCCAAATCCTCGCTCGCATCGTCCGCGTCGTCATCCTGCGGACGATATCCCGCGTGGGCGAGCAGTTCCTCAAGGCGGCGGGGGGGAGAGGGCAGGTCGTTCCGTTCCCAGCATTCCCGGTAGATCGTCAGGCCGAGCTTCCGCTTCTTGCGTTCGAAGCTGGTCTGATAGTCCATGTCGTGCGACGGGTTCTTTTCGGAGGGAGGCGGCAGGCGTGTGAAGGCGACCTGGTCGGCGATCACTTCGAGTGCCATCTCGTGGTAGGCCTCGACATCGGTCCACAAGTGGAGCTTGCCTCCGGGGACCAGCAGCCGCGCCGCTTCCGCGAGAAACGCCGTATTGAAAATCCGCCGCTTGTGATGCCGCTTCTTCCACCAGGGGTCGGGGAAGTAGACGTGAATCCCCTCGAACCACCGCGGACCGTCCCGATCCGGCAGATACTCGGCCAATACGATCCGCGCGTCGGCCCCCAACAGCTTGGCGTTGGTCAGGTTCCGTTTCTGAAGCCGACGGGCCGCCCGCTTCGCTTCCTTCAGATCGCACTCGATCCCCAGAAAGTTTCGGTCGGGACACGCCAGCGCCGCATTCTGCAGGAACAACCCCCGCCCCGACCCGATCTCCAGTTCCGTCGGCTGCGGCTGAGGAAAAAGGCTCGCCAGGGAAAGTGGTGGCGGAGGCAACCGGTCCAGTGTCTGAAACCAGCCCCCCAGATCATCCGTCTTGTTCAGCACCCGGTTGTCTCCCAATCGCCACGCATCGCATTCGCTTAGGCTGTTATCAGCGCTGCCTTCACGGAGGTAGCGGAACTCGTGAGAGTTCCCCCGCTCTCGCTTCGGCAGACCGCTCACCGGGTTTCCCCAGGCGGGGAAACACCATACTCTGCCGCCAGAGGGTTCGCGAGTCCGCTCGCCTTGAGCCGGAAGCGTCAGCGGCCGGAGCGCGACCTGCTCGCGTCGGCAAGCAACGCGCGAATCAATGAACCGGGCCGCACGCGGTCATTCGCGATGGGCACATCGTGACGGGGGACAGGGAGCATCATGGCGAAGCTGGTGGTGGGGGCGGGGTATCTCGGGGCACGGGTCGCGGCCCTCTGGCGACAGGCGGGGCACACCGTCCATATTCTGACCCGCTCCGCAGAGAAAGCCGATGGGTTTGCCCGCGACGGCTATCTGCCTCACGTCGCCGATGTCACTCGCCCCGAAACGCTGCGGGGCCTGCCCGCCATCGCCACATTGCTCTGGTGCGTCGCCCCCGATCGCGCGGCCGGGGGCACGGCGGAAGGCGTGTATGTCTCTGGGTTGCGCAATCTGCTCGCCGCGATGCCCGCCCCGCCCCGCCGCTTTCTGCAGATCTCCAGCACGAGCGTCTACGGCCAGACCGATGGCAGTTGGGTCTACGAAGAGTCGCCCACCCTGCCCTCTGCCGACAATGGAAAAATCTGCCTGGCTGCGGAAACCGTCTTGCGCTCGGTCTACCCACTCGCCAGCGACACGAGTGGACCGCAGGCCGATATCCTGCGGCTTGCCGGGATTTATGGGCCGCACCGACTGATCGCCCGGCTCGATGCCCTCCGGGCCGAGAAACCGCTCGAAGTGAACCCAGACGCCTGGCTCAATCTGATCCATGTCGACGACGCCGTGCGAACCGTGCTCGCGGTCGAGGCGGCGGGACGACGGGGACGGACCTGGCTTGTCGCGGACGATAGTCCCGTGCGTCGCCGCGATTTCTACGGGGCCGTCGCGACCCGCGCCGGTACTCCTCCCCCGAAGTTCGCCGTGGAAACGCTGTCCGAGGCCGAACGCGCCTCGATTGGCAAGCGCTGCGCCAACACGCTGTTGCGGCAATCGCTGGGCGTTGATCTGCAATACCCGACGATTGAAGCGGGCATTCCGCACGCGCTGGGACACTGATTCAAGGACGTGCAAACGACCTTTATTCGCAGCCCGAGCCGACGAGGGTGCCTTGAGTGGTCTTCTCATGCTGGGCGGGGGGGCGAGCGTTCCTCCCCAACCCCCGGTCAAACCAGAATACACCAACCAGCGTCGAGTACCAGATTCTCATCCGCAGCGTCACACCCGCAGCGGAGACATCGAATGCCTCCTGGTTCTGCCTTTCCTTCGCGTCTTTGAGTCTTTGTGTGAACGAGCCCTGCAGAACCGACTCACGTGCAGAGCCCGTCTCGCACCCAGTCCGTTGGGCGTCGCCCTCGGGAACTCTCACGAGTTCCGCTACAGATGACGCGGAAAACCGCCCTAGAACTGACGCAGGAACCGCACGTCGTTCTCGGTGAACAGCCGGATGTCGGGCACGCCGTACCGCCGCATCGCGAACCGCTCGACCCCTAGCCCGAACGCGAAGCCGGTGAATTCGTCGGGATCGTAGCCGACGGCCCGGAGCACGTTCGGATCGACCATCCCCGCGCCGCCAATCTCCAGCCAGCGGGTCCCCGCGGCGTCCATGCTCATGTCGACTTCGACCGAAGGCTCGGTGAACGGGAAGAACGAGGGCCGGAACCGCACCGTCACGTCCGCGCCAAGATACGCCTGCGCGAACAGCCGGAGCGTGGTTTTCAGTTGGGCCATGGTGACGTCCGTGCCGACCATCAGCCCTTCCATCTGGTGGAACATGCAATGATGCGTCGCATCGATCTCGTCAGGCCGATAGACGCGGCCCACACTCACGACGCGAATGGGGGGGCGACTCGACTCCATCACGCGAATCTGCACGGTCGAGGTCTGGCTGCGCATAAGGCGGGCAGCGCCCGAGCCATGCCGGGCGGTCGCGAGATAAAAATTGTCGAGCGGGTCGCGGGCCGGGTGGACCTCGGGAATGTTGAGCGCCTCGAAGTTGTGGCGTTCGTCTTCGATCTCGGGCCCGTCACAGGCGGTGAAGCCAAACCGACCCATGATGTCCTTGAACTCGGCAATCGTCTGCATCAGCGGATGCCGCTTGCCCAGCGCAGGACGAACCCCGGGCAGGGTATAGTCAACACCTGGTCCGGCGGCCACGACTGGGGTCGAGCCACCCGCTTTGCCTTTGGCCGCATCAAGCGCTGCCGTTACGGCGGTTTTGACTTCGTTGAACCGCTTGCCGACGGCAGGCTTTTCCTCTTTGGGGACTTTTCCCAGGATCGCCTGCAGCTCTTTGAGCTGGCCACTGCGGGCACCGAGATACTCGATGCGGACCTGCTCGAGCGCGGCGTCGTCACCACAGGCGGCAATCGCAGCCAGTGCGGCCGCCTCGAACGCGTCGATCTGCGCTAAAGCGTCCATCGCACCTGCTCCTCGCCGTCCAGCCCGTCGCGGCCATTCACTCCGCGGTATCGCACCCAACGAAACGTGTCTTCAAACGAAAACAGGCCCGGTTCGACACCGGGCCCGCCTTGGATTGTGGGATACGCCGGAGCCACCCCGACTTCAGATCGCTGCCCTTAATTCTTGGCGGCAACGGCCTTCACTTCGGCATCCGCCAGCTTGACCAGCTCGTCGAAGACGTGCGGGGCGTGAATCGCCAGTTCGCTCATCGACTTGCGGTCGAGTTCGATCTTGGCCAGCTTCAGGCCATAAATGAACCGCGAGTACGACATGCCGCGCTGTTCGGCGGCAGCGGCGACGCGCGTCACCCACAGAGCGCGGAAGTCACGCTTCTTGAGGCGACGGTGTTCGTAGGCGAACTGCCGGGCGCGGACGAGCGTTTCAAAGCCCATCTTAATCAGGTGGCTGCGCGCTCCGAAATTGCCCTTCAGCTCTTTGAAGAGACGTTTCCGGGCTTTCTTCCGGGCGGAACCTTTTCTCGCACGCATGGCAGTCGCTCAGCTTTCTTCGACAATCTTGTTCAGAATCGTGGGCGGGAGAACGTCACTCCCACACCTCTTTTGGCCGCAAATCGCGTCCGGTCAGTCCTGTGGCCGAAACCCGGTTCGCGGGAACCGAGCGGTTCGGTTCAGGCAGAAGCACAGGCTTCAACAGCACTTACAGCGACGGCCGCAACGCCTCGATCAGCTTGGCGGCGTACACGCCGACATACACGCCATCGACGCGGTGCTGGCGCTTCCGCTTCGGCGCTTTGCCGCTTTTCAAGTGGCCGCGGTTCGCTTTGCGGTGCTTCACCTTACCGTTCGCCGTGACGCGGAACCGTTTCTTCACTCCCTTGCGGGTCTTTTGCTTAGGCATCGTCGTTCACCGTTCCTGATTTCAGCCTGCACCACCCGGCACACGGCCCCACCGCGGAAAACGTGGCAGGGCGGAATGGCTACAGGGTGGCAACGAGGCCACCCGGCGGCAGAGAAGCACAGCAGTGTAACGTGACCGACCCCGCGTTACCAGTGCGAAGGCCGATCTCAACCGCAAATTCCGTCTCGCCAGATGGTCGCCGTATTAACGTCTTGTCACGCAACTGCTTACGTTACTTTTTCGTCTCCGTGACGTAATCAAACACGATCACCTTCTCCCGGCGGTCCTTCACGACCTTGACGTAATCGGCGTGCGCGGGGTGATCGAGATAGACCTTCAGCCCCGCTTTGTCGCGAAACGTGACAACGAACAGATGCGTGAAGCCTTCCGACTTCCCCTCTTCGCTGACATTCGTGCCCGCCTCGAACTCCACGATCGTGGGGATCTTGCCCGGCAACCCCTTGAACGCATCGACTACTTCCTGGACCTGGGCGGCCGTCATCTCGGGCTTGAACTTGTACATCACGACATGTCGCAGCACGGTTTGCCCTTCCGCCGCGACCGCAGGCACCCGGACAGCGGTCATGCCCGCGGCCAGCACGCCCAACACCGTGGCCCAACTCAACACCATCCGACGTGAACTCATCGCGACTGCTCCCTGCTGATTTGACCGGGTCGTTCCGGCCGGTTTGATTCGGCCCGTTTGACGCCTCAGTCTGCCGAGTTTTGCCCGCCGATGCACGTCCGTTGGGGCTGTGTCAGATTCGGCACGCAGTTTCCCAGGCTCGCTTGTGTTGATTCACCACCAAGGCACCAAGAGCACCAAGGAAAGGCAGATCAAGGCGTTGCGGGAACGTGGGCCTGGGGGATGCGGGCTTTGGGGGCGGAGGGATGGGGTGGGTGTGTCGCCCCTGCGGCGTTCGCCGGGGGAACTCTCACGAGTTCCGCTACAAGCACAATGCGAGCAGGACTAGCCGCGAGTTGCGGTGGAGAGTTCCGGGGCGGATTCTTCGGTCGCCGGAGCCTCTGTGGACGGCGTCTCGTGAGAGAGCAACGCGGGACTGTGCTCGACTGCGGCGGCCACGGGTTGCTTGCGGACGAAAATCGGGTTTCGCCATACACCCAGCCGGTGCAGCCAGTAGTCGCCCATCACCTTGAGGGTCAACAGGCCATAGCGCAAACTGCGGCGGAAGTTGATGCTCGAGGCTTCGGGGAAGTAGCGGACGGGAACCGGGATATCGCCCAGCTTGAAGCCGAACGTGACCGCCTGGGCGAGAAACTGGCTGTCGAAGACGAAGTCGTTCGAGTTGCGTTCGTAAGGAATCGTCTCCAGCACCTGGCGGCGGTAGGCGCGGAAGCCGGAGTGGAAATCGCCCAGGTTCTGGCCCAGCAGCACGTTCTCGGTGAAGGTCAGCACCCGATTGGCGAGGTACTTGTAGACCGGCATGCCGCCTTCCAGCGTTTCCCGCCGGGTGCGAATTCGCGAGCCGAGGACGACATCGCAGATGCCCAATCTCAGGAATTCCACCGCCGCCCCGACAACCCGGCTGTCGTACTGATAGTCGGGGTGGACCATCACAATGTAATCGGCCTGGCGGGCCAGCGCTTCCGCGTAGCAGGTCTTTTGGTTCCCGCCGTAGCCCAGGTTCCGTTCGTGCGAGATGACGGTCAGGCCCAGTTCGTGGGCGACGGCGACGGTCTGGTCGCGGCTGCAATCGTCGACGAGAATCACTTCGTCCACGGCATCGACCGGAAGATCGGCAACGGTCTGACGCAGCGTCGATTCGGCGTTGTAGGCCGGCATGACGACGATAGTGCGGTGATCGCGGGGCATGGCGCAAGGCAAAAGAACGGGAAGGCGTTGCAGTCGACTCCATGGTCGGCCGTTCAGCCCTCGAAAACTTTCCCCCTTATGCTAATCGGCCGGGAGTGTCATTGCGCGGAGGGAAGCCGGCGCACACGCGGTTTTCACACTGTTCATCAGGACTTCATCTGCAGAGCGAGGCCGATTGGAAAACCGTCCGTGGACGGCACAGCCGGAAGAGCTGGCAGAGTCGGTACAACTGGTCCGGGCGAGCCGTGACGCGCTCCGTTTGCTCCGCAATGGAGTCAGCTGCGGGCGGACAGGGCGGTGCGTTCGGTTGCTTTGAGGATGCGGTTGCGGCCGGAGGCTTTTGCCTCATAGAGCGCGGCATCAGCCGCGCTGACCAGTTCGTCGGCCGAGTCGCAGTGCAAGGGGTAAGTCGCCACGCCGCCGCTGGTCGTCGCGCGAATGATCGTGCCGTCGAAGTCGATTTCGAGCGCTTCGATGCCGACGCGGATCGTCTCGGCGACACGCATCGCTCCTTCGGCGTTGAAGCCCGGGAGCAGGACGACCAGTTCTTCACCCCCGTATCGCGCACAGAGCACGCGGTCACTCGCTCGGACACGAGAGACTTTGTCCCGCAGCACCGCCGCGGCCGACTTGAGGACCAGGTCACCACCGCGATGGCCGTACCGATCGTTGACCGATTTGAACCGGTCGAGGTCGAAGATGAGGAGCGAACAATTCGTCCCATATTCGCGGGCCTGCTGAATCTCCACCTGCACCTGCGAATCAAACGTGCGGCGGTTGGCGAGTTCGGTCAGGCCATCTTGCCGGGCGAGGCGATCAGCGTGGGCTTGCGTGACGGCCCGTGTGAGCACGGTTTTGAGGTGATCGGCTCCCCAGCGGGCGAGCGCCTCGGCATCCTTGGTGAAGCCGCTGGACTGCGAGCGGACAAGGACCAATGCGGCAATCGTCGCATGCGGCTGCACCAGGGGCACGACGAGGGCACTGCCGAAGAGCGACAAAACTCCCAACCGGCGAAGGGCTTCCGAGTCGAGATAGAGGATGCTCTGCGTCGCAAGTCCTTCCCGGCCAAGCGTTTCCAGGTGCTTCTGGGCAGCGTCCCGGATTCCGATCGCCAGGGGCTCTCCCCCTTCGGCCAGCACGCGGAGCGCCTGTCCTGGCTCTGGTGGATTCAGCACCAGCACTCCTCGGGAGGCATCGCAGCGGCGAACGAGCTGGCGCGTCAGTTCCTCGATCATCTTGAACGGACCGTCGTACTTCCGGTCGGCGATCTCGCGGAGTTGGAGCATTTCGCTGGTCAGGTGCAACCGGCTTTGCTGCTCTTCAAAACTCTGTCGCTGCCGGAGTGTCGTCCCGATGCTTTGGATGAGGCGTTCGGCGAGTTCCAATTGCTGGGGGCGTTCGACACCTGCGGGAAACAGTTGGGTGGAGACAATCACCCCCAGAAGTTTGCCCTCATCGACCATTCCCAGCAGGAACAGGCTGCGGGCCTTGGCGCGGTCGAGACCGTTCAGGCTGGCCCAGAGTGCCGAGCGCTGCAGCGTCTGGGATTCAAGAACGATCGTCGGGTCGGTGATCAACTGGGCGAGCAGGCTGTCGTCGATGGCGATCGTCAGGCGACCTTCGGACGAGAGTCCTCGGCTTTGGTCGACGACGAACCGGTCGCCCTCTGGCCGGAAGAAAACGACGAAGCCTTCTTCTGTTGTCGGGAGGATGCGGCGGAGCACCAGGGCAATGGCTCGCCCGCTGTCGCTTTGGGTGACAAACTCGCGGAGCAACTGATTTTCGTATCGGTTGATCTGGCGGTCGCGGGCGAGGTTGGACAGCTCGGTCGACAGCCCGTCAATCTGATTTTTGTACGCCGAATTGCGGTTCCGGCTGGAGGTCATCCCGTAGAGGCTGGCGACGTACTGAATGAGACAGATGAATGCCAGCGCGGCCGCATAGCCGCCCGGTGTTGCCTGCGTCAAAACATCTTGCCAACTCGCCAGCAACCATGCGATCACAGCCAGGGCATCCCGTCGAAAGCAACCAGAAGCTCAACCCACTCCGGAGGCATGCGCGCCCTGGAGACTTTCAACCGTAGCTCGTCTCCGGGAAGGTGACTGTAGTTCTGATCATCTGGAACCTGCCTGTATCGGCAAGAGATTCGGTTGGTAACGGTTGTGCGAGAGCGAGCCGGGGCTGGCGCGGGTCGTGCGGATGTCGCCAGATGGCATCGCGTCGCCTCAAGGACGTGGTGGCCGCACCACGTGACCCGCGGGGAACTTGTCAGGTTGACGACTCGACGGGCCTCGTTTGTAAAGACGTCTTCACAGCCGGGCGTTCCGGACCGCTCCCGACGGCGGGGCATTCAATTTGCCTTCAGAATGGTCTGGCCGGACCGAGGCAGGCATTCACGCTGCGCTCCGGGAGACAGATCAAAAGGAGCCTGGCTTTGCCCGATACCCGTCAACTTCTGGAGCTGACCGCCTTGAGGGCGATGCTGGCTTCTGCCCGGCGACCTGTGCCGCGCCGATCCGAATGGCCACTGTCGGAAGAGGTGCAGCGGCAAGGCTGGATGGCGATTCGGGGCCTGCAGCGAAGCTGGTGCCTGGACCTGAAACCGGCGCTCCCCAACGTGACCGCAGGCGGTCGCAGCGGTCGCGAGGACCGGGTCGTGTCAGGAGCGTATGTTGCGGCGCCCATGGTGTCGGCACAGATGGTGCTGCCGACAGCCGTTGCCCAAGAGCGGGCCGTGGCGGCGGCCTCCGAGCTCTTCGTCTGCGAGCCGGCAATCCGGTTGTGGTGTCTGCTGTTGGCGGAGTATGCCGAGGCGCAGGCGTGCGAGACGGCCCGTCAGTTTGAGAGAAATCTCATTTCGGCCCATGGACAGGTGCGGAATCTTGCGCTCGAGGTCGTGGCCTCGCAACCGGTACGGGGTCAGGACAGTGGTGCGGCTCTGGATCGGCTGAGACGGATTGGGGAACGCTGGACCGACCTGATTCTTGCGGGGCGATTGGCGCATCCTCGGGCGGCAGAGCTGGTGTTCGACCTGGATCGGGCGGAAGAATTCTCGGAACGACTGCGGCCTCAGCCGGCCGCGACACGCCCCTCGGCCGCGTGGGAGTTGGCCCTGGTCAGCGTGCGGACGGTTTACCCGGCGTTTCCCGCCGCCAATGAGCCCAGGCGGCAGTTACTGCGGGGCCTCTCCGAGACGCTGCTGGCGACGTTTCCCGAGCAGGCCTTTTCGAGTGAAGGCGCCTGGTTACCGGAATGGGCGGTGGCGTGGCCTGGTCGTAAGCCGTCACTGCAATAGTCGTTTCCGGCATGGCGCTTCTCCGTGTGCTCCGTGCCATGCTTGCACCGTTTCGGGGCAAGCATGCCAACTGCGGGACGGCACCGCAGTCACCAAGACCGCGCCTGTCCTGGATTTCTACCACCAGACGAGTCGCGAGCCCGTCGTATGCTTGCCCCGCAAAGCCGGTGCAAGCATGGCACGCCGAAATCACTCCGCTGTCCCCGGATTCATTTAGGCGGACACCATACGGGAGAGCGGATCGTTCGCAGGCTCAACGCAGCGCAATCGGAAAATGAAGAAATAGTTAATCGTTTGGATGTTGACTGCCGAGACGAATATTGAAAGAATCATGAACGCGACAGTTCTCGTCGTGTTTGTGGTTGACATTTCATTTGACCGGCTGCTGTTCTCCGCACGTCTCCCGGTCGCTATTCGGTGTTGGACTGCCCGTTCCGATGAGTTCGTGAGGATCACGACGCTCGCGCTGCCGTGGCCTCTAGATACGACTCGTCTGTTCGGGTGCCTGACGCCTCGACTGACGTTTTGCCGCACGACGTTCGTCTTGCGGCGGCCTAGTTTTTTCCATCGATTCGCGGCGGTCTCCGTTCCGTGATCGAGGCCTGGGGGTCGGTATCCATGCGGTGAACTGTTCTGTTGCAGCATCTGCGGCTGCGACCAGGCCAAGTGCCGCCTTCCGATCTTCGACATTGATCGCCGGACTGAGTGCGATTCGGATCGACTGCATGACCCACCCAGGATGGGAGGCCAAGGGATGCGGTACCAAGTCCACGCGGAGGCGTCGAGCGGTTCACCCCTCGACTTGAATCAGGTCCACGAAGCGGTCCCGGGTGACGGCGGAGTTCCCAGCCAGGCTGTCTGGCCAGCGTGGAGCCTGTCGAGCGGGTACTCCCGCAGGCTGCAGTTATCGCGCTTGAACCTGTTGCGAACGTTCGACCGTTGCTGCCTGTTGTTTGTGGTCGTCAGTGTGCTGGATGCGTTCATGACCTGGACACTTCTCACGCGGCACGCCGGCGAAATCGTCGAGAGCAATCCCCTCGCCCTGTTCTTCCTGAACCAGTGGGGCTTTCCGGGGATGCTGGCGTTCAAGACGCTGCTCGTCTCGATCGTGCTGGTCAACTACTCGATCATTGTCAGCTACAAAGAGCCCGTCGCCCGAAGGGTCGTGGACTTTGGAACGGTGGTGGTCAATTCGGTCGTGCTCTACAGCGTGTTTCTGCTGGTCTCCCACGACGAGATCGAGGTTCTCGGAGTGGACGGGATGTCGTACTACGAAGCTTCGGAAGAAACACTGGCTGTGACGAGCCGGCGATAAAGCTGGTCGTACGCTTCGGTCACCCGCTCCCAGGTGAATTGCCGCAACGCCCGGTCCTGCGCGGCAAGCCCCATTCGG
Organism: Planctomycetaceae bacterium; assembly: GCA_027489895.1. GTDB lineage: Bacteria > Planctomycetota > Planctomycetia > Planctomycetales > Planctomycetaceae > JAIXZD01. Next base: position 14,893 of record JAIXZD010000116.1, on the reverse strand, counting down.
GCGGCCTCGTCCGGATGAGTCAGTATGTGGATCAAAGCGGTCGCCAGTCCCGAACCGGCGTCGAGCGGAACGACCAATCCGTGGCGGTCATGCTCGATCAGTTCGGTGACGCCCTCGGCCGCCGTCGCGACGATCGGCCGGGCCGCCGCCATCCCTTCCAGGACAACATTGGGCATCCCTTCCCAGCGGGATGGGACAACCAGCGCCGTCGCGGTCTGCAGCAGCGCGGGAATCTCGTCGCAATAGCCGATCAACCGGACGCGCGACCGCTGATCGATCTGGGCGATCCGTGCGGTCAGCTCGTCTCGTAATGGTCCCTCGCCCGCAATGACGAGCCTGGTCTCGGGGACCTGCTTCCAGACCGTGGGCAGTTGCTCCAGCAGTTCGGACCAGCCTTTTTGCGGATCGAGCCGGCCGATGCCGACCAGCAGCGGCGCCTGCTCGGGGACGCCCAGGACGGACCGGCTGAGCGGTGCGACCTCGCGAAAGCGTTCGACTTCGACGCCGTTGGGAATGACCGACAGCTTGGACGGGGACAGCCCCCCGGTCAGTGTCGAGAACCGGGCGGTCGCTTCGCTGACGCAGACGGTGTGGGTGACGAGTCCCTGCGTCCAGCGATCCCAGCGCAGGTGTCCGTTCGTCCGCCGTTCCGCCACGCGAATTCCAGAAACAACGACGGGAACCCCGGCCGCCAGGGCCGCGAGTCGCCCCGCCACGTTGGCATGAAACAGGAACGTTTGCAGCAGTTGTGGTTCGAATCGGGCCAGGCTGCGATAGAGCCGCCACAGGACGCGTGGATCGCGCCGTGTCGTCGCGCCGAGGTCCTCGCAGGGGATCCCCAGGTCGCGAAGTTCCCCCGAGAGGCGACCCTCGCGTGAGAGATTGAAGACGCGTGGTTCCCACCGCAAGCGATCCAGCCGCTTCACGATCTGCACCAGTGCCCGCTCGGCCCCGCCGGGATCCAGATCGGTGATGCAAAAGGCGAGTCGCACGGGTGAGTTCATGAGCGATTTCGCAGTCGGCCGCGGCTCGAGGGAAGGCGAAGCCACTGCACGCGCCGGTCCGCCCGCAGACAGTCTAACAGTTGGCCTTTCATCCACCACGGGCATGGTCCCCCCCTCCCCACGGGCCCTGGCCGCACGTCGGCCAATGCAGTCCACCCGACACCAGAACGCGGACGGTGAGCGGGGGACAACAGGGGATTCCGTGGGAAAGGGCGTCGCCGTGCCGACCGGTGTCGCTGCGCGCTGGCGAGCGCAAGAGTCAGGGGCGATTCGAGCGGTCTTTCAGGGCGCCATCGACGCTGCCACGAATCACCCGCAAGAGCGAGGCGTCGCCCGTGGCATCCTGGCCCAGTTCCCAGACCATGACGCCCGCCAAGCCTTCGTTTCGTGCCCAGCGAACCTTCTCGGCAATCGCTTTCGGGCCGTTGAAGTAGATCCCCTCGCTCTCGTCGGTCGTCCCTGGGAGTTTTTTGTTAGCGGCAATCTCGGCGTAGGTCCGGGTCTGCTTCCCATCCGCGACACTGCGTCCGTAGAAGGGCAGGCCGAGAACGAGTCGCGAGGGAGGGACGCCACGTTTGGTGAATGTCGCGACGTCGGTTCGAGCTTGCTCCAACGTCGAGTGACGCCCGGGATTGTCGTACGACATGATCTGAATCCAGTCGGCGGAGGCGGCTGCCTTTTCATCCAGTGTTTGCCAGGCGGCCAGCGTGACCGACAGCGACAGACCGTGCGGTTCGAGTGCGGTCCGCAGATCGTGCAGCAGGTCGCCGTAGGCCGCGGCTTGCATCGCGCCTTCGGGGTGTTCCCAATCGAGGTCGATCCCGTCGAGCCTGAGCCGCAGGCACAGTTCGACGACGCTCTCGGCAAAGGCTTTGCGCGAGGTAGGGCTGGCCGACATGGCGGCGAATCCTGCCGATCGATCCCACCCACCGATCGCGAGAATCAGCCGCACACGCTGGGCCGTGGTCCATTGCCAGATCGATTTCCAGGGGGCCGATTTCAGCCGCGACCAATCAATCTCACCGGCCGGGGTGGGTTCCGCCGAGAAGAGAATCAGATCGGTGACGCCTTGGGCCTGGTTCAGGTCGAACCCAGTGAGACGGTAGTCGGGCAGGTAACCGGCGACACGAAACTCGCTGGTCGGTCGAGCGGCCAATGGTTCGGCCGCTGGACTCGTCAGGGGCAGGGTTGCGAGCAGCGTGAGGACCGCGATCCCGCCGCCGATCGCTGCCCGATGGGAGACCGGGTTGTTGGGCCACATCGTTCGGTCTCCCGATGGAAACAGAGTTTGGGGGGCGTGCCCAGCTGGGTCAGGGCGCTGCCGGAACGCGAGGACTCAGTATGCCGGACCAGGGGGCTCCAGGCCAGACGGTGGACGGAGCCTGCGGGCGGCTCTCGATTCCTTGCCGATGCCGAATTCTGGGAAGCACGTGGTCTTGGTGAGTGCCGCGCCGTCCCTTGGTTGGCATGCTTGCCCCGAAACGGTGCAAGCATGGCACACTCCTTGATGTCGCGTTCAGTACCAGTTTGACGAAGGCGAAGACCGTGCGAACGCGCTCGTCCTTCCGGGCGCTGAGGCTTCCGGCTCCCGTGGCGGGATCGCGGGCCGATTTGCGTTCGCGGGAGCGATCGCCTACACCGACAGAACATGCTCGCGACGAACCTTGCAGGACCCGCCCCATCGCCATGGCGTCTGACTCCCCCGATCCACTCCAAGAACCGGCTGAGAGGCCGCGGCCTGAACTGGTCCTCATGGGGACGGGGACCAGTCACGGTGTGCCGATGGTGGGCTGCCGTTGTGACACCTGTCGATCGACGCATCCCCGGAACAACCGGATGCGGTCGGGGGTACTCGTGCGGGCTCCCGAAGGCGACTTCGTCATCGACACCTCGCCCGAACTGCGTGTGCAGTTGCTGCGGGAACAGGTGGCGTGTGTCCATGCCGCGGTGTTCACCCACGGGCACGCCGACCATCTGTTCGGCCTCGATGACCTGCGATTGTTCGGCTACTACCTGTCGCGGGCGATTCCGCTGTATGCCGATGAGATCACGGAAGTACGGATCCGGCAGTCGTTCGACTACGCCTTCGAGAACAAGGGGCCGAACAATCACCCCGGAGCGACGCCGCAGTTTGAGATGCGGCCGATCGGGCGGGATTCCTTCGACCTGCTGGGGCTGACGTTGACCCCGATTCCGCTGTGGCATGGACAGCTCCCCGTGTTGGGATTTCGCCTGGGGAACGTGGCGTTTTGCACGGACGTCAGCCGGATTCCCGAGGAGAGCTGGCCGCTGCTGGAAGGGCTGGATGTGCTGATTCTCGACGCGCTGCGCGAGAAACCGCATCCGACTCATTTTAGTTTGAGCCAGGCGTTGGAGGTGGTCTCTCGCGTGCGACCGAAGCAGGCGTGGTTTACTCACATCTCGCACACGCTGGAGTATGAGGCGACGAACAAGCTGCTGCCTGCGGGGGTCGAACTGGCGTATGACGGGTTGCGCATCCCGCTGTCGACGACGGACCTCGACTGAGGGGTGCCGTCGCGGTGGCCCTGGCGAGCTACGGGCGGGCCATGTGGCTCCTCGGACAGGCCGCACATTCGCTACAGGCCTCTCGGCCGGCCGACAGGTTTGCGTAGTTTGCCCCATGGGCAAAGTCGCGGCAAAGTCCCGAGCCGGATCGGTCGATCCAGATTGAACCCGTCGTGTCAGCCGGACACCACTCCAGGTCAAACCTGTGGACCGCGGCGGGTGATCTGATCGCCACCGCGCCGTATCCCGCAGGAATCGGTCGAGGGCGATGATGCCCCAACAGGGGAAGAGTCTCGTTCGTGCTGGCGGAGCCGGTCATTGCAATTCCGGTTTCTTGTCTCCGCCTGAGTCTGCAGGGGACGTGGGGAAGAGTTCCCCGTCCGCAGATTCCCACGCTCCATGACCACGCCAACTTCCGCGTCGCTCTCTGACCCACCGTTCGCATTCACGCCTGGGCGTGAATGTCGCGGCGCGGCTGGTCTCCAGGAATTGGCAGGTCGACGACGCCGGAAGAGAGGGCGGTGTGATCGGCCCTCATCGGCCACCCTCTGCGACCAGGAGCCGTGTGCCAATGCCTTCTCTTAAGGACTGGTCGACAAGACTGAGCGAAAGGGCGGGGCGAAAAGTTCGAGCGAAGGACGGAGTGATGGGTAGATGAGAAGGAGTTGGTGCGAGGCGAGCGTGCTGGGGACCCCGGAGGACGTCGCGTCGCGAGGTGTATTCCTGGATCCGAATCCGGAACTGAGGACTCAAACCAATGATCCGTCCGATGCGTCTGTGGCTGAACCGTCTGTTTTCTCGCGCCCCCCTGGGGATGAGTCGGTCGAGCGCACGCTCGGTCACTCTGTCCCGCAGCGGCCGCGCCAGAGGACGAGGTCCTGCGCAGCGGTTCGAGGCACTTGAGACCCGGACGGTTCCCGCGACGATCACCGTGACGAGCCTCGCCGACAACACGACGACGGACTCGCTGATCACGCTGCGCGAAGCGATTCAGGCGGCGAATACGGATGCGTCGGTGGATGGTTCCACGGCGGGCAGCGGGACGGACACGATCGTGTTCGACTCGTCGCTCTACGCGGGCGGCGACGTGACGGTGAACGTATCGGTGTTCGACACGGGGCTGGATAACAGCGAGGTCGGGCCGACGGCGTTTTCGATTTCGTCGAACGTGACGATTCAGGGTCCCGACGGGAACAACGGCGTGACGATCACGCGGAACTCCGGGTCGAACTTCCGGCTGTTCGCGGTGACCGGGGCGGGAAACCTGACGCTCGATTCGGTCACGGTCTCGAACGGGGCGGCGGTCGGTTTCAATGGAGGCGGCGGAGGCGCGGGTGGCGGAGGAGGCGCGGGTTTGGGCGGTGGGGTGTTCGTCAACTCGGGGGGAACACTCACGGTCCGGAACAGCCTGCTGACCGGAAACGTCGCACGTGGAGGGGCGGGAGCGGCGAGTGCGGGCTACTTCTCCGGCGGCGGGGGCGGCGGGGGCTTGGGCGGGAATGGATCATCAGGGGGTAGTAGCGGTGGTTCCGGTGGCGGCCCGCAAGGAGCCAGTAGCAGCGGTTCCTCGGGCGGGTTTGGAGGTGGCGGAGCGGGAGGCCGGTATTCATTTTACACGTACTCATCCCAAGCCGGCGGGGCGGGTGGGTTCGGCGGCGGTGGCGGAGGGGGTGGCTTCGACTACAGCTTCTTCTTTTTTGGTATTCGAGGGACTGGTGGAGCTGGTGGATTCGGCGGCGGGGGTGGGGGTGGGAACTCCGGCGGAACCGGTGGCTTTGGGGGAGGCAGTCGAGATGGTCGAAATGGTGGCCACGGTGCGGGAATGGGCGGGGCGGTTTTTAGTGACGGCGGAACCGTCACGATCACCAATAGCACGCTGACGGCGAACTCGGCCGAAGGTAAGTCCACTGGGACCAGCGGCCAGCAAAGTGCGGGCTTGGGCGGAGCCGTCTTCAGCCGCAACGGGACACTGACCGTGCTCAACAGCACGGTGACCTCAAACACCGTGAGCGGAGCCGTTTCATCCTCCGGGTCCGGCGTCTACCTGCTGGGAGACGGGGCCACCGTGACGGCCGCGATCAACAACACCATTGTTGGTGAAGCAACGACGAGCGCCGTCAATGTCGAGGCATCGACGATCAATGCCGGATCAAGATCGACGAGCGGTGTCGGCAACCTGATCCGGCAGTCGACCGGCCTCTCCGGGGTAACAATCGTCTCGACCGCCAACCCGAATTTGGGCAGCCTGACTGATAATGGCGGGCCGACCCGCACCTTCGCCCTGAACACGGGCAGCCCCGCCATCAACGCAGGAAGCAACAGCGCGGCGTCCGGCCTGTCGTATGACCAGCGCGGCAGTGGATACAGTCGCCTGGACTTCGGGACGGTCGATATCGGTGCCTATGAAGTTCAAAACGCATCGCCCGTCGCGCAAGCCAGCAGCGTCACAACGGACGAAGACACTGTCCCAACCTTCAGCACGTCGGACTTCAGCTTCACCGACACCGAGAGCGACGCGCTCGTCTCCATCACCGTCAGCAACCTGTCGCTGGCGACGGGCGACACGCTGACGGTCGACCAGGGCGGCGGCGCGGTGACGGTGACCAACGGAATGACGATTACCGCGGCGCAAATCCCCTCGCTCGTGTACACCCCGGCCGAAGACGCAAACGGGACCGCGCGAAGCGCGTTTGACTTCACCGTGAACGATACGGGCAGCGGTAACAGCAGCGCCACACTGACGATCCATGTCACCGCCATCAACGATGTCCCGGTCGCTCAATTCAGCCAGGTGACGACCAGCGAAGACATCGCCAAAACGTTCGCGGTATCGGACTTCGAATTCACGGATGTTGAAAGCGACGCGCTCGTCTCGATCACCGTCAGCAATCTGGCGCTGGCGACCGGTGACACACTGACTGTCGACCAGGGCAGCGGCGCGGTCACCGTCACCAACGGGATGACGATCACCGCGTCGCAAATCCCCTCGCTGACGTATACCCCGACTGCGAACGCCAGCGGCGGCGCGCGGAGTTCGTTCGACTTCACGGTGAACGATACGGGCAGCGGCGCGAGCGATGCCCCGATGATTCTGCACGTGACGGCCGTAAATGATGCGCCGGTGGCCCTGACCAGTCAGGTGACGACGAACGAAGACACCGCCAAGACATTCAGCGCCTCGGACTTCAGCTTTTCCGATGTCGAGAGCAATCCGCTCGACTCGATCACGGTGAGCAGCCTGTCACTGGCGACGGGGGATACTCTGACGGTCAACCTGGGGGCCGGCCCGGTGACGGTCACCTCGGGAATGACGATCCTCGCGACGCAGCTCACGTCGCTACGGTACACGCCGCTGGCCAACGCGAACGGTTCCGCGCGGAGTTCATTCACGTTCACCGTCAATGACGACGACAACGGAACCGTGGGGGCGACGCTGACGATCCACGTCTCCGCCGTGAACGATGGCCCGGCCGCACAGGCCAGCCAGGTGATCACGAACGAAGACACGGCCAAGACGTTCTCGGCAGCGGACTTCCTGTTCACCGACCTGGAGTCGAACTCGCTGGTTTCGATCACCGTCAGCAGTTTGCTGCTGGCCAGCGGCGATACGCTGAAGGTCAACCAGGGCGCGGGGCTGGTGTCCGTGACGAACGGAATGACCATCACGACGGCGCAAATTCCAACGCTGACGTACCGACCTGCGGTGAATGCAAACGGATCCGTTCGCAGCACCTTCCAGTTCCGGGTGAACGATGCCTCGAACGGATCGGTCGTGGCAACGATGACGCTGCACGTCGCCCCGGTGAATGACGCACCGGTGGCCCTGGCGAGCAGTGTGATTTTGAACGAGGACTCGTCCAAGGCGTTCTCGACCGCGGACTTCCCGTTTACCGACGTGGAATCGAACCCGCTGGTCTCGATTACGGTGAGCGGGCTGGCGCTGGCGAGCGGCGATACACTGACCGTCAATCAGGGCGCGGGGGTCATTTCCGTTACGAATGGAATGACAATCACCGCAGCACGGATTCCGTCGCTGACCTACACGCCTGCGGCGGACGCAAACGGTTCTGCCCGTGGTTCGTTCCAGTTCCGTGTCAACGATGTCTCCAGCGGGACCGTGGCGGCCACGCTGACCATCAATGTGACCCCGGTGGCAGACGTCCCCGCGAATACGCCACCCGTTGCCATTGCCAGCGGCGTGTTTGCGACCGAAGACACGCCCCGCACGTTCCGTCTGGCCGATTTCCAATATGCGGACTCCGAACAGGATGCGCTCGTGTCCATCACGGTGGGGCCACTCAATCTGGCCACCGGTGACACACTGAGGGTGAATCTTGGGGCCGGGAGCGTTGCGGTCACCAACGGGATGACCATTCCCGCCGCGCGGATTCCGTCGCTGACCTACACCCCGGCGGCCAACGCCAACGGGACCAACCGCAGTTCGTTCCAGTTCCGGGTGAACGATGCCGCCAGCGGGACCGAGGCGGCCACCATGACTCTGCACGTCGTGCCGGCAAACGATGCGCCGACCGGCCTGCAACTGTCGCCGTTGCAGGTCGATGAAAAGCTTCCCGTCGGCGCGCTGGTCGGGGCGTTCCGGACGACCGATGTCGATACGGGCGAGGCGTTCACCTACACGCTTGTTGCGGGGACAGGCGACAGCGGCAATGCTAAGTTCTCGATTGGCGGTAACCAACTGCTGATGGCGGCCGAGTTGAACTTTGCCGATCAGGCGACGGTATCGATTCGGGTGCGGGCCACGGATCGCGCGGGCTTGTCGTTCGAGCAGAGTCTGACGCTGGTTGTGAACAGTACCGCGCAGCCGGTGCGGAACTTCCGGGCTTACAATCCGCGGACCGATTCGCACTTCTTCACGACGAGTCGCGCGGAGTTCGAGAACGCGATCCGCAACGGTTTCCGGGATGAATCGACCAGCCGGGCCGGCTTCGAGGTGTTGAGCGATGCCGTGCCGAATTCGACGCCGATCTATCGGCTGTACAACATCCAGACCGGTCAGCACTACTACACGACCGATCGGGCCGAGCGGGACTTCCTCGTGGCGATCGTTCCCCCTCCCGCAAGCGGCCCCGACACGCGGACCATGGGCTGGCGATTTGAACGGGCGGATGGCTTCATCTACCCCTCGGGGCAGACCGGAACGACCGCCATCTACCGGCTGTACAATCGCAATTCGGGAGTCCACCTGTTCACCGAGAGTTCGGCTGTCCGCGATGCGGTCCTCGCCATCTCCGGAAGCAACGGCGCGGCGCCCCCCTGGGAACTGCACGCCACGTTCGGGTTCGGGATTCCGGTCGGTTCCACCAGCCCCGCCGCAACCTCTCCCGCCAGCCAGGCTGCGATCGAGCCGACCGTTGCAGAGACGCTGCAGACGAACATCCCAGCGGCGCCTTCGGTGGGAATCGTATGGGAAGGCACTGTGCAGACGTCGTCGGCACCGGTCGTCGCTCCAGCGACGGTCGACCTGGGTTTGATCGTTCAGTCGGACCGGTCGGCCAGTCCAGCGCCGCAGTCGTCGCTGCCTGCGTCCGGTTCGGCCGCCCACTCGACCACGATTTCGACAACCAGTTCGACCGCGCCGCATCTGGCCCGGGCGACACCGTTCACGCTGTCGCCTGCGGCACTCGACCTGGCGCTCAGCAAATGGACTGATGAACTCGAAGCCGATGGCGTTTCGGTCAGCGGGGGCGGTTCGGGCACGTCGAACTAAGTGGCTTTGATTTCTCGTGGGATAGGCTTCCAGCCTGTCATTCTGTTCTGGAAAGTCCGAAAGCTCGACAGGCTGAACGCCTATCCCACGGGTGCTTTCACAGCCTCAAATCCGGAGACACCAATAGACCAGGGGGCCGCCCGCTCTACAGCAGCTCGCGCAGGTAGATGTGGTGCGGACCGAGTTTGCCGCCGTAGTTCCCGGAGGTGATCCGGACCACACCGGGCGCGGCGGCAGCCGCGTGCAGTCCCGCTTTCGTCGCGGCCCGCACCGACTCCAGCGACAGCCCGTCGATCACAATCTCGTAGACCGCCCCCACTGTGTCCGGAATCTCGAGCGCCGTCACGCCCCGCAGCGTCGGGCAGTACGCTTCGTTCGTGCTGGCCTTGAGCGTCTTGTACCGCGAGCCCACCTTACTGCCCGAACGCACAATTCCTCCTGGGAACGGCAGTGCGGTGTCAGGGACGTTTCGCATCGCCTCGACGGCCAGCATCGCCGCCCGCAGCGTCTGTTCCTGCGTTGTGCCGGCGATCAGCAGATTGCCCCCTGCGACGCCCTTCACCGTTCCAAATTTGTCTTCACACAGAAACTCGCCATCCATCACCGGCACGCGCCAGAACCGCCGCCCGGCCAGTCGCTTCGATTGCTGAAACGTGTCGCCGAAGTACCGCAGCGTTCCGCCAACGGAAATCTGTTTCTCTTTGGGCGTGTCGAGGAGACCGTTGAAGCAGGCGGTGGTCGGACAGGTCAACACGCATTGACCGACGCGTGCCGCGAGCGCCTTGCCCAGCCCATCACGACTGAATGCGAACACCAGCACGCTCACGCCCGGGCGACCATCGGGCGTGGCCTCGGCCGGAATCTCCCGTTCGATTGCCGCCTCCACATCGCAGGCGATCACGCTCGTCGCGTTGCCACACAGCACCGTCGCCGCGATCCGTGCCCACTCCGAAGTGATCGCCGTAATCACCAGCCGCGTACCAGTGATGGGAAACGCTTCGGCGAAGGTATCGACCACCTCGGCCGAACCGAGCCTGAGCAAGGGCGGCACTACGGCAGGGGGCGTCTCGGTTGCTGTTTCAGTTGTGGTCACAGGCACCTCGTCGTGGTCTCGTCGTGGTCATCGTCGCTGGCAACTTTGTGGGACGAGCGTCGGATCGTCACGCTGCGAACGCTCGATCCCCCGCGCTGATCACTCCCCTGGAGTCTGGTTCCGGTCCAGCAGGATATTCCCCGAAGCCATCGCTGGCCAACCGTCTGTCATCGAATGCCCGATTCCCAGGGAGCCGGAAGCGTGAGCGCCCGGAGGCAAACGCCCAAATCCCTCCCCGCCCCGCCGCTCGAGTGCCGTAATCCGTGGTCGTCTTCCGTGGTCGTCTTCCGTGGTGGTTCTTCGCGTCGATTGCCGGTCGTGAGCCGCCAACCTCCGGGCGCTAACGCTTCCGGCTCTCCACGATCGCGGTCGAGAATCGGGGCACCGGGCGGGTGGGACGCGCTCTTTTCTCGCGCGGTGACTTGGACAATCCGGCCCAACCTCCGATCATCCTGAACCAGACGCCCATGACTTCCCGACGTTCCCCCCCAAAAAACACTTCGCGAACGCACGCCGCAAATGACCGACGCCGAGCCAGCAGCAGCCACCGAACCGGAATTTGACAAAGACATGACCTCGGCCGATGTGGGCCTCGTGCATGCCACGTCGCTGGAGGTTGGCCCCCTGCTCTCCTGGTGCGATCGCAAACGCCGCTACGATACCCACGGCCTCTCGTTCATCGGCGGCTTCTTCGGGGATTTGCGGGTCGCCTTCTGTCGCTGCGGCATGGGGCCTGAGTCGGCCGCACGGGCGACGGGGCTGCTCATCGACGCCCACCGTCCGAAGTTCATTATCTCCACGGGTTTCTCCGGCAGCCTCTCGCCCGAGCTCCGCCTCAACGACATTGTGCATGCCGATTCGGTGCTCGAAGAAGGTGTTGAACCGCAGGCCCTCAAGCCCTCCATGGCAGCCGATCTTTCCGCCCGCGTCCATGTCGGTCGGCTGTTGACGGTCCCCCGCATGATTCGCACCGTCGCCGAAAAGACGTCCCTTGGCCTCGCGACAGGAGCACTCGCCGTCGATATGGAGTCGGCTGCGGTCGAACGCATCGCCCGCGAGCGGAAGACGCCATTCGTCGCGTTCCGGGTCATCAGTGATGACCTGTCGAAAGACCTGCCACCCGAGGTGCTCTCGATTGTCGGGGCCACCGGGTCGGTCCGCCTGGGGGCCGCTCTCGCCGCGATTTTCAAACGCCCCGCGAGTGTGTTGGACCTCTGGACGCTCCGCGAGCAGGCCAACGCCGCCGCCGACCGGCTCAGCAAGTTCCTCGGTGCGATTTTGAAACAAGTCCCCGTCGATTGATTCGCGCGAGAGCGAACCCCGATTCCCCTCTGGCGAGCCGACCCTGTCAGGGGTCGGTGGGAACTGTGCGCTTTCAATAGCGACGCGGAAATTCCTGTTTGCCCTCGTCCACGACTTCGACCGCTACTCCCCCACTTTCCCTTTGTTCCTTTTGCCTTGGGCGTTCTCCCGCCACAATTGCGGTTTGACTCACGCACTTGTTCCGAAGCGAAAGCCGACTGCATGTCTCCGCCCCGCACCGATGGTGAACTGTTTCACGTCGACGACACCCTCGATGGCAAAACGCTGCCCGCCGCGATTCGCGGGTGGAAGGCCGGCCTCTCCTGGGGTGCGGTCAAGAAGCTGCTCGATTCCCGACGGATCACGGTGAACGGCAACCTGACGCTCGACGACGGCCGTCGGTTGAAAGCGGGCGATGTCGTCAAGCTGCTCGAAGTGCCCGCCGCCTCGCCCCCCAAAGAGTCGGATGTGAAAATCCGCTTTCTCGATGCCCATCTCGTGGTCGTCGAGAAGCCTGCGGGCATGACGACCCTCCGGCATCCGGAAGAGCGCGATTGGCCGCGTCGCCGCAAGCAGCTTCAGCCGACGCTGGATGAAGTCCTGCCCGGCATTGTCGAAAAGAAAGCCGGGGGGAAAGACACCCGTCACAAGGGACCACCCCGTCGGCTGCGCGCCGTTCATCGGCTCGACCGCGAGACAAGCGGCCTCATGGTGTTTGCACGCACGGTTCAGGCGGAAAGCGCGCTCGGTCTGCAGTTTCGGGCTCACAGCCTGCAGCGGCAGTACATCGCGGTCTGTCGCGGCAACCTGTTTGCCAAGACGTTCGACACATACCTCATCCCCGATCGCGGTGACGGCCGCCGGGGCAGCACGCATTACCCGAACCAGGGCAAGCGGGCGATCACGCACGTCAAACCGCTCGAAAGACTCGGCGAGTACACCGTCGTGCAGTGTCGACTGGAAACAGGCCGCACCCACCAGATTCGAATTCATCTGTCGGAAGCCGGGCACCCCATCTGTGGTGACAAGGTCTATCGGGGACCGTTCCCGGGGGCCCCGATCGCCGATGAAAGCCGCGCGACCCGCGTCGCCCTGCACGCGGCGGACCTGGGCTTCGTGCATCCCATAACCGGAGAGCATTTGAGTTTCAGCATGGCTCTGCCGTTTGACATGCTGCAACTGATTGATCGGCTGCGCGGCCGACCGGGCCGGCCTCCCGAGGTCGAGTTGATGTCCATCCCGCAGCCCATTCTGGCGAAAGATGATGACGCCGAAGGCGACGATGACACCGTCGAGCCGGAAGACGACGACGAAGCACCGCGCGGCCCACGCCGCAGGCAACGGTTCGCCGCCGAAGCGCCCCCGTCCGAGTCGGCACCCCGCACCGCCCGGCCCTCCACACGTCCCAGCGGTCGTCCGAGCGCACGTCCCAGTGGACGTCCACCACGTCCCGGTCAATCCACTGGGGGCAAAACCTTCGGTGGCAAATCGTCGACGCCCCGTCCGAAGTTCGGCCGTCCCGATGGTCAGGCAGGAACCACGTCCTTCGCGGCGAACGACGACCAGATGATGACCATCGAAGAATTCGAAAGCGCCCAGCGCCGCGCGGCTCGCCTGAGGCAAACAGGGGGAGCCGGTACGTCACAGGCAGGGGCACGGCCCGCGAAGCCTGGCCCGAAATCCGCCGACGCAAGAACCGCAGGCCCTAAGTCGACTGGCGCTAAATCGACGGGATCGAAATCCGCCGGTACGAAGTCGAGCGGCCCCAAATCGGCGGGTCGCAGCAACCGGGGCGGGACCAGCGGCGGGCAGAGTTCCGCAGCGAAGCCACAGGGCGGTAAACCCAAGGGCGGTCAAAAGTTTGCCGCCAAGCGGAGCGCCGCCAAAAAGTCCGGACAAGGCCCCTTCAAAGGCCCCCGCCGCAAAAAGTAATGCCCTTCACGCCACCGCGAAAAGCGATGTCCACCGTGTCGTAGCGGAACGCGTGAGCGTTCCCAAGACGCCCACTCAGCCGCGCGACGTCCGGAATCCACCGCGTCAGCAGCCACAACCAGGAAACCAGCGGAATCAACGCGGCAACCCAGACGCGATCCCTTCAATCGGGACGCGCCCCTCACTAGATCGCTCTGCCCTGCCGACGAGCATGGCGCACGGGACGCGATTCACCCGCAATCCCCGTTTCCCGCCGACCCCTCACAGGGTCGGCTCGCCAGGCCCAATCGACGCCCGTCGCCCGTTGGAATCATTCCCCAAGGGCTTGATCTGTCTTTCCTTGGTGCCCTTGGTGCCTTGGTGGTAAATCAAAACCACCCCACCAAGCCCGGCCCAAAACCGCGCTCTAATCGATGATCTTCGTGATCTGATACTCGACGATCCCCCGTGCCCCCGCCGCCTTGAGTTGCGGGACGATCACCCGCACGAACGACTCGTTGACGATCGTGTTCACGTCGACCCAGTCCGGGTCGGAAAGCGACGAAACCGTCGGCGTCTGCAGCGCGGGCAGTTCCCGCAGCACCTTGGGAAGATCGCTCCGCCGCACGTTCATCATGATGCCCACTTTGCCCTCGGCCGCGAGGCAGGCCTTCAGCATGAGCGCCATATTGTCGATCTTCTGCCGCTTCCACGGATCGCTGTAAGCCGCTTTGTTCGCGATCAAGCGGGTCGTGCTTTGCAGCACCTCATCCAGAATTCGCAGATTGTTCGCCCGCAGCGAACTTCCTGTCTCCGTCACTTCGACAATCGCATCAGCCAGCACAGGCGGCTTCACCTCGGTCGCGCCCCAGGAGAACTCGACGTGAGCGGTGACGCCATGCTTCGCAAGGTACCGCTTGGTCAGCCCGACTGCTTCCGTGGCAATCCGCTTCCCTTCGAGGTCTTTCACCGACTGAATCGGCGAATTGTTCGGCACGCAGAGCACCCACCGCACCGGCCGGCGGCTCACCTTCGAGAAGACCAGCTCGCACACCTCATGGATGTCGGCTTCGTACTCGGCGATCCAGTCGTGCCCGGTGATCCCCGCATCGAGCACACCCTGTTCGACGTACCGGGCCATCTCCTGGGCGCGAATCAGCAGACACGAAATCTCGGGATCGTCGATCTCGGGGTAGTACGAGCGCGACTGAAACTTGATCGTGTAGCCGGCCTTCTTCATCAGCTCGGCCGTGGCTTCCTGCAGACTGCCCGCGGGCACTCCCAGCTTCAAGACGTTGTCTGCCATCACTCACATCCTTCACGTGACTG
>JAIXZD010000414.1 GCA_027489895.1 Planctomycetaceae bacterium | reverse complement strand
GGCCAGCTTGCGGGGAAGCCGTTTCTCGATGGCGTGGCGCTTCCGGGCTACTCGGGCGGCGATGTCTATCTCGCCACGTACGTGACGAAGTACGGTCCGATGCCGGTGAAGGTCAACGTCTTGCGAGCGAAGTCGTTCGCCTCGAAAGTCGAAGGCAAGCCCGCGCCGCCTCCACCCGAGGATAAGCCCGCGATGGACGAGTGATTTGTAGGGTGGGCACTGCCCACCACGGCTCGCCCGCGTGCAACGCCCAAACCGTACACCCCCGGCTTCCATCGACGCTGAGGTGAGGGGTTTGACGGCGCTATAGAGCGATCCATTTTGTGTCTGGTGGCTGACGCGGGTGAGCGCTGGTGGGCAGTGCCCACCCTACGGCTACTATCATCTGCGCAGACTTCAGACGTGGGGTTGTGTGACGTGAGCGGCTGGGGTTTCTAAGCTGGGGTTCCCGCCCGACCGCTCGCCGGTTGCGGCGTTTGACCTACCCCCCGCGATTCACCGACCTTTCGGCCGCTCATGACCAACCCCGCCTCCTCGACCGATTCGTCCGACCCGATCAAAAACCCGTCGCCGCCCGCGCCTTCCAAGGCCGCGCTGGGGATCATTTTCCTCACGGTGGTGATCGACCTGCTGGGGTTCGGCATCGTGCTGCCATTGCTGGCTCGCTATGCCGAATACTTTGGCCTCTCGGGACCGATGCTGGGGCTGTTGCTCGCCAGTTTCTCGGCGATGCAGTTCCTGTTTGCGCCGCTTTGGGGCCGACTTTCCGACCGGATTGGCCGTCGCCCGGTGCTGCTGATCGGGCTAGCCGGGTCGACCTTCTTCTACAGTCTGTTTGGGTATGCGACCTCGCTCGGCACGGAGGGCACGCTGCTGGGGCTGTCGGCGATTCCCTGGCTGTTCATCGGGCGGATCGGGGCGGGGATCGCCGGGGCGACGATCGCCACCTCGCAGGCCTACATCGCCGATGTCACGTCGAGCAAGGATCGCGGCAAGGGGATGGCGCTGGTGGGGGCGGCGTTCGGAATCGGCTTCACGTTCGGGCCGCTGCTGGGCACGGCCCTGGTCTCGGACACACCCGACAACCCCACTGCCCTGCTGCAGCCGGCGTGGGCTGAAAAGTTCGCGTTGACCGAAGTGCAGCGGTCGGCGTTCCAGAAGCGAATCGAGGATTACAACCAGACGCGCCTGCGTGACGACCTGCCGTATGCCGAGCGACGGGCGCTCAAACGTGGCCGGGATACGGACCTGCTGGCGTTGCTGGATGACTCCCAGCGGAAGAGTTTTCGCGAGGCCTCGGCCCCGGCCGCGTCGCCCGGATATCTCGCGGGGATTCTCTCGGGGGTGGCACTGCTGCTGGCCTGTCTGAAACTGCCCGAATCGCTCCGGCCAGGCACCGTGCGGTCCCACGGCGACTTCAGTCTCGCCGCTCTGCGACAGGCGCTCTCCCGGCCGGGCATTGTCCATCTGCTGGGGGCCAGTTTTCTCACGACGTTTGCGTTCGCCCAGTTTGAAAGCATGCTCTCGCTCTTGACCGATGCCTTGGGCATGGGCGACCGCGAAAACTATCTGGTCTTCGCGTACATCGGCTTCATACTGACGCTCGCCCAGGGACTGCTCGTCCGCCGACTGCTGCCCAGATTTGGCGAGTACCGGATGGGCCTGGCAGGAACGATTCTCATGGCGATTGGCCTCGTCGGGATTGCCCTGTGTGGCCAGATGGATTCCCGGGGCCTGTTGTACGCCGTGCTGCCGATCGTGGTGATCGGCTTTTCCTGCCTGACCCCTTCGCTGCAATCGTTGCTCTCTCGAATGAGTGGGGCCGACGAACAGGGGGGAATTCTCGGGCTGGGGCAAAGCGTCTCGGCCCTCGCGCGGATTCTGGGGCCTGGAATCGGGGCGACGCTGTACGACGTCAACGTGCTGGCCCCGTTCTGGTTCGCGGCGGTCCTCATGCTGTTCGGCATCGCCGTGGTGGCACTGCTCCCCCGCAACGCGAGTTAGTCGTTTTGGTCACCACCAAGGCACCAAGACACCAAGACACCAAGGAAAGGCAGAGAAGCCACGGTTGAGATAGAGATCGCCAGAGCTGTAAGGCGAGCCGACCAAGAACTGTACTGCCTTTTCTTGGTGCCTTCGTGCCTTGGTGGTTCAATCAGAAACTTGCTTCCGTCGGGAGATCACATGAGTAATGTTCGAGATTTTGGCGCGATGGGTGATGGGGTGATGGATGATCTCCCCGCGTTCGAGCATTGCCTGCGTGATGGCGATGGCACGCTCGAACTGCCACCGGGTGACTATCGCTTCTCGAAGCCGCTGGTGGTCCGGTTGAAGGAGACGGGTCGCTTTTCGCTGCGGGGGACGGGTGGCGCGGCGCGAATCCTCATGGCCGGGGCAGGGCCCGCCTTGTCGCTGCTGGGCACGCACACCACGACGGCCGATCCGGCGGGGTTCCGTCCCGAAGAATGGACCCGCGAACGGATGCCGACGGTGGGCGATGTCGAAATTGTCGGCGAGCACCCCGAAGCCGATGGCGTGCGGATTGAAGGCGTGATGCAGCCCACGCTCGCGGGCGTGCTGCTGCGTAAACTGCGAACCGCTGTCCATGTGACGGGTCGCGCCCGCAATGTCCTGATCAGCCACTGCCATATCTACAACAACACCGGCGTGGGCGTGCATCTGGACAAACTCAATCTGCACCAGGCGATCATCACCGGGTCGCACATTTCGTACTGCCGTCTGGGAGGGATCCGGCTCGAACAGAGCGAGATTCGGAACGTCCAGATCACCGGGAACGACATCGAGTACAACAACAATCGGTCTCACAAAGTCGAAGGAGCCGACGCTGTCCCCACCGCGGAGATCTACATCGATACGGGGGACGGCTCGATCCGGGAAGGGACGATCGCCTCAAACACGATCCAGGCGACCTACAGCCCGGGCGGGGCGAACATCCGGTTCATCGGCCAAAGCCCCAAGGCCAATCATCGCGGCGGCATGTGGGCGATTACGGGGAATCTGATTGGCAGCCAGGACTACAACGTCTGGCTCACCTCGGTGCGGGGTATCACGCTGTCGGGCAACATGATTTATTCCGGCCATCAGCGAAACCTGCTGATCGAGCACTGTCGGAACATTGTGGTCGGCGCGAACGTGTTCGATCACAACCCGGACTACGACCCGAACGAATTGGCGACGGGGATTCGGGTGGTCGACTCGGTCGATGTGTTGCTGCAGGGGCTGCTCATTCAGGATGCGCAGGCCGGGAAGCATACCTGGAAGGATGCGGGCGGGACGCTCAACCGCGAGGCGCTGCTGGAAATTGTCCGCAGTCGGCGGGTGAACCTGTCGGGCGTGCAGGTGATCGATGGCGCGCCGCTTGGGATTCTGCTGGACGAATGCAGCGATACGGTGCTGACGGGGTGTACGGTGCTCGAAGGTCGCCCGGCGGCGGAAGCCCGGATGGAACAGGCGATTCGCTGGACGGGGGCGGGTGCCGGGAACCTTGTCTCGGCGTGCCGGCTGGGGCGTGGGACGGGTCCCGCAGTTGACTGGCCGGCCCATGTGACGCGGTCGAATCTCGCCACCGATTGACGCGGCGGAGGGGAACCACCAAGGCACGAAGGCACCAAGGAAAGGCAGACCCGTTCGGCAGACTGACTGGCGAGCCGACCCTGTGAGGGGTCGGTGGGAGGGCAGTGGGTAGCGGAAGTCGTGAGACTTTCGACAAAGCGGGTTCACGTTCGTCGGAAATCTCACGATTTCCGCTACGCAGTTTCACCAGCGTAACCCCCGTTTCGAGTCGTGACGCAGCACTTGCCTCCGGTCGCTAACGCTTCCGGCTCCCTTTGATTTTTACGGTCGAACGGAGTGCAACGTCGACCAGAGTGCAGCGCTTTCACCGACCCCTCACAGGGTCGGCTCGCCTGCGTTTTCTGAGTGCGTGGAATGCTTGGCGACTTTTGAGCGGGTCGGCTCGTTGGAGCGGGGTTACTCGTCGGGTCTGGGCGGGTTGCCTACACTGCTTTGGTTTGTTGCGACTGTCTGGAAGGGTCGGCCGGTTGGCATGGTGGCGGGCCCCCGTTCCCCTTGAGAGGAGTCTTGTCATGACGCGGCATCTCGGTGGTTTCCTTCCGCGCTGGTCCCTCGGTGGACTGGTGGCAGCACTGTTTGCGGTGGCGAGTCTGCTGCCCCAGATCGTTTCCGCGACCGAACTGAAGGAACTGGTCGCCCCGGAAGCCAAAGCGACGAAGATTGTGGGCGATTGTGCCTTCACCGAAGGCCCCGCCTGGTCGCCGCAGGGGTTCTTGCTGTTCTCCGACATCCCGAACGAGCGGGTCGTCAAGGTGCTGCCCGATGGGACCTCGTCCGATTTCCTCAAGCCCTCGGGCAAGGCGAATGGCCTCGCGTTCGATGCGCTGGGACGGCTGTATCTCTGCCGGGGCGGGGCACGGAACATGGCCCGCATCGACAATCTGGAGACGAAGGACCTGACGGTCCTCACGGCCGAGTTTGAAGGGCAGCCGCTCAACAGCCCGAACGATCTCGCGCTCGATCCAGTCGGGGGCCTCTACTTCACCGACCCCTATTACGGCAACGACCGCGGCAGCCTCAAGCAGTCGGTCATGGGGGTTTATTACCTCGCCGCCGATGGCAAGGTGACGCGGGTGATCGACAAGCTGGAACGCCCGAACGGCATTCTCGTCTCGGCCGATGGCAAGTCGCTCTACGTGGCCGAGCCGAATCGCCGGGAGCTGTATCTCTACCCGATCACGGCACCCGGTCAGGTGGGTGAGGGGAAGGTGATTTTCAGGGGCGACGAGAAGGAAGACGGCGGCGGACCGGACGGCATGGCGTTCGATATCCGCGGCAATCTCTATGCGACGTATGGCAGCATCGTCGTGCTGTCCTCGGCAGGAGAATTGATCGGCCGTATCCCGGTTCCGGAGCGACCGGCCAACTGCAAGTTCGGGGGGGCCGACAACAAGACGCTGTACGTGACGGCCCGCACCTCGCTCTACGCGATTCCGATGCTCGTGGAAGGGGCAGCACTGATGAAGCAGGGGCCCGGCGCGGTGAAGACGGCTCAGGCGACGCGGGCGAAAACGCCGGTCGTACTGACCGGAGCCGAGGAACCGGCCAAGACGAAGTCGGTCCAGGCGGGCGACGTGAAGCTGGAGATCCCCGAAGCCTGGGAATTCAAGGAGTCGACCCGACAGTTCCGTGCGGGCGAGATCGCGGTGCCGCCGGTTGAGGGCGATAAGGAAGCGGGTGAACTGGTCGTCTTCTTCTTCGGCCAGGGGGGCGGGGGTGGAGTCCAGGCGAATGTCGAGCGCTGGGTGGGGCAGTTCGAGGAGAAGGGCCGGACGCTGAAGCTCGCCAAGGGGAAAAGCAAGCAGGGCGACTACACGCTGGTGGAGCTGGGCGGGACGTACAAGAAGCCGGTCGGTCCGCCGTTCGCGATGATGTCCAAGACGATGCTCGACTGGAGCATGCTGGGTGCAATCGTCGAAACGCCGAACGGCAACTACTTCCTGAAGTTCGATGGCCCGAAGAAGACGATCGCGGCGTCGGCAGAGGCGTTCAAGAAGTCGTTCGGATACGACCCGGCCGCCGAGAAGGAAGTGAAGCCCGAGGGGAAAGAGTAAATCGCGCCTGCGGTGGGAAACCCTCGGGGCGGGAGTGCCCCGGGGGGATGGGGGTTACTCCCCCGTGCCGTTGCGGTCCTGCTGATGCATGAACCGGAACCAGCGGCGTTCCTGGCGGGACTCGCCTTCCCCGGCCCGCGGGGCGCCGCCTGTTTCGGCCAGTTGTTTTCGCAACTGCTCCTGAAGCTGCTTGGCCGTCATCTGTTCGCGCGCGAGCCGGGCACGTTCGATCGACAGTTCGGTCTCGTGTTTGCGGAACCGGGCTTCCCAGGTCTCTTCCAGGTGTCGCAACCGGGCCTGCTGCGGTTCGGGCAGCGCTTCGATGCGACCAAGTCCCTGGGCCAACAGTCCCGCCATCTGGGCGGCGGCCAGCGGTTCCCGGAGCGCAAGGATCAGCTCATCCCGCTCGCGGAGGAGGGCGCAGGCCGATTCGAGGGTCAGTTCGTCCCAATCGGGCTCGGCCGGTAGCTCTGGCAGTTCGAGTTCGGCGAAGGGGATGGGCTGCCAGTTCGCCGTCGCTTCACAGCTCGTCTCGTTGGAAGAATCGGCTGCGCGGTCGTCGGCGAGATCAGTCGGGGCAGGCTGCTCCGTGGGGACATGGTCCGGAGCGTCTGCCGTGTTGGCGGGGTCCTCTTCGAGCATCGCGGCCTTCTGGCGGTCCCACCAAGAACCGCCCGGTCGTGCCGGGTGAGCTGGCGCGGTGGCAGTTCGCGGCGCGTCGCCACGCCGGCCGGGGCTTGCGGTGGCCGCCCCCTGGCCGATCGAGACGACGAGGTCGCGGAGTTCGCTCACCTGCATCTCGAGTCGTCCGAGCGTCGTCGCGGCCTGCATTTCGTCGAACCGGGCGGCGATCTGCTTCAGCTCTTCGACGGCGGCTCGCTGATCCTGAATGACATCCGCGGGGACTCCGCCCCCGCCGCGCCAACCCCGGTCGGCGCCCGAGCGACGCAAGCGGTCCAACTGCTCGGCAGCTAGTTCGAGGCGGTCTGTGAGGGCGGTGATCAGGCGTTCTTTTTCGACCAGTTCCGCCTGCAGCGTGGCGTTCTGGGCCTCGACTTCGGCGGCATGCACGGCAGCCAGTTCGATTTCCCGTTTCTGGTCGGGGGCGTCTGGTTCGGGGGCGCCTGGTTCGGCGATCGCCAGGTCGTCGAGCAAGTCGCTCCAGTCGGCCACGGCTGTTTCGACGGCTGTTTCTCTGCCGGTTTCGATGGCGAAATCGGCTGGGGAGTCGACTTTCGAAGGGTGGGTCGAGGCCGATCGCAGGCGCTCTTCAGACGCTATCGCCCGGCGGCGGGCGCGGCGTTCGGCCCGCGACCGCGGAGAAGGCTCTTCGTGCGAATGGGAGTTAACGGGGCGACCTTCGCGCATTCTGAACGTCCTCAACGGCTGCAACTTCGGCGAGGGACCAACGGGTTCCAAACCCCCGGAATTCTGGCCCATTGAGGCCAGTCTCCCGAAACGGCAGTCCGCGCATGGAGTTCCCTAGGTCACAAACGAGGGCCTGGCAAATCGGAATCGGGCCAACTGAGTCGTCCCGACGAACATCGTGCCGGCAAAGGCGGTGGGATCGAACCGACCCGGGCTCGAACCGTGGCGCGGTCGGGCTCAAACTCAGTCCCTTCCTCGCGTGAGGGCACTGGCTGGAGACTGCGACACGATGCCACGTGCGATGGATGCGGCGACCGTCTCAGCTTGCTTTTTCAGGAAAGTTGAATGATTCCGATCGGAATCTCCTTGCAGGGCGGCTGGTCCATGGGAAGAATTTCAGTCGCACAGAGCGTGGTGCTGGCGAGAGGCGGAACGGACCACCTTCGCGCGGGAAAAATCAACTTGCGATCAGGCCGCTGGGGGCAGATCGCACGCCGTTTGGGCACGGCGCCGTTGATCGATTCTTCGCGATGATGTCCGTGGCAGGCGGTTCCGGGGACGGAGCCGATCTGTGCCTTTCTTCAGTGTTTGTTGAGCAGCGCGAACGTTCACCAGTCGGCGAGGTGAAGGTCGCGAGGTACTGCTCTTTTGCAGTGGTTCACTAGGGAGTTCCTCTAGCGGAACTGCTCGCGCTCTGGGCGAGTCTGTGGGGAGCCGGACTCGACGATTGCCTGGAGAGCAGGATGAGCGCGGTCTTAACGCGCGGCTTGGAGCCGTCCACGGAAGGTGTCTACCCAGTCGCAGGTCACCCTGTCGCAGGGCAGCCTGTGTCGATGGGGATGCCTGTCGGCATGCGGCCAAGCCTCGACGATCTGGTCGATTCGGCCCGGCTGCGGCTGACATCGTCCCGCGGTCAATCGCTGCTTGCCGAATTGTCGCGACTGAGGCCTTCCACCGAGCGGACCGATGCGTGGCCGGTCGAAGCCTGGGGCCGCATGGTCGACAGTGGTCTATTGGCCTGGGGGATTCCGGCCGAGCATGGTGGTCACGCCTGCACGACGCGCGAATTGCTGGAGGCCTACATCGATGTGGCCCGCTCCTGCCTGACAACCGCGTTCATTCTGACGCAGCGGAACAGTGCCGTTCAGCGCATCATCGATTCGAACCAGACCGAACTGAAAGAGCGGCTGCTGCCGCCCATCGCTTCCGGGCAATTGCTGGTCACGCTCGGCATCTCGCATCTCACCACCTCCCGGCAGCACATGGTGCGGCCGGTCGTGGAGGCGAAGTCCGAGGGGTCGAGTCTCGTTCTGGACGGCGAGATTCCGTGGGTCACCGCGGCTCCGCAGGCCGATCTGATCGTCGCGGGCGGCGCGTTCCGCGACGGGCGGCAAGTGCTGGTTCTGGTTCCGACCGATGCGCGGGGCGTCCATGTCCGACCGCCATCGGAAATGATGGCGCTCAACGCCTCACAGACGGCGGTTGTCGCGCTGGATGGGGTCGAGGTTCCGGCCCGCTACATCCTGGCAGGCCCCATCGAAAATGTGATTCGCAAGTCGGGTTCGGCGGGCGGTGCGGGTTCGCTGTCGACTTCGGCGCTGGCGATTGGTCAGACGCGGTATGCGCTTGCCCGGATGGCTGCCGAAGCCGAGAGCCGGCGGGAACTGGCCGATTTCGTGGTCAGTCTGACGGACGAATGCGATCGGCTGGAGCGAGCGCTGCTTGTTTCGGCGACGCCCCCCGCGTTTCCCATCGACGCCGCTTCGCTGCGGACGGAAGCGAATTCGCTTGTGACGCGGACGACGCAGGCGTGGTTTGCGCTGGCGAAGGGAGCCGGCTACCTCGACGAGCACCCGGCCGCGATCGCCGTGCGGCAGGCGCTGTTCTTCCTCGTCTGGTCGTGCCCCCAGCCTGTGTTGACCGCCGCCCTGCGTGAACTGACGCGGTCGAACTGATCGGTCGGCATCCCGTCGCCGTCACGCTCGGTGTTGGTGCGGTTGCGGACCCTGGGAAATGGCTCGCCGTCAGGGGGAGCCGGAAGCGTTAGCGCCCGGAGGTTACGCTCGATCCTGCTGTCCGTCTTCCCTCAACCACCAGCAGGTGGCGAGTCGACCGGCGGCCGAAACAGCCATCAGGCCTCCGACAGCCAGGGCGAGGGGCACGCCTTGTCCTCGAAGTTCGGTCAGCATCAGGCCACCCGCCATCCCTGTCAGGCCAGCCAGCAGGCCCGCGACGTTGTGGTACCAGGCGAAGGCGAGGTCGCGGTGACTGTCACCTGAGAGGCGGAACAGTCCGTTGGGGCCGGAGACGTTGATCCAGGCCCAGCCGGCAAACAGCAGTTGGGAGACGAACATCAGCCACCAGGTGTCGCGGGTGGCGAGAATCGGCACGGCACAGGCCAGCGCGGTGAGGAGGCAGCCCAGCCGAACGTTGGCGCAGTCCAGGCCGCGGTCGGAACGTCGCCCTGCCCATTCATACAGCGGAATCTGCGCGGCCCGCAGCGTCGCTTCGAGCAGGTAGTACGTCCCGAGGCCAATCGCGAGCAGGTCGACCCGCAAGGTGAAAAAGACCGACTGAGTCAGCCCCGCAAACGCGGCCAGCCACCAGTTCGCCACGAGCCACTGGCGGAGCGGGGGATCGGCCCAGAGGTCGCCAAACCGACAGGAGCGGGGGGTGATCGCTTCGGCCTGAACGGATTCAAGAGATGGCTCAGAACTGGGCGGCGAATGTTCGCCAGGCAACCGCCAGAGCGGGATGATCGCCAGAAGCTGGCAGGCGACGCCCAGCATGAATAGCGGCGCGTAGATCCAGGCAGGGTGCAGTCCGGAAGTGGCCTTCAGATAGTCCACCAGACGGCCGACCGGTGCGGCAATGCAGAGCAGCATCAACACGCTGGCCAATTGACGGCGGCCAAAAAGCTTGCCCCACTCCGTTCCCGGGGCGAGCCGGGTCAGCCAACCCATCAGCGCATTGAAACTGAGGCTGTGGGCGACGCTGGCCAGCGCGACGAGGGCCACGATACTCCACGCGGCGAGACTGGGATGGGATGTTCCGAGTGCGAGTGCTACCACGGGAACGAGCAGCCCCAGGCTCCGGGCAACAACCTGTCCCATCCACCAGAGCGTGCGACGCGAGACCCCGGCCCCGAGTAACTGCGGAACCAGCAGGCCGGCCAGTCCAAATGTTTCGGGCACGACTAGGAGCGCGGTCACCGCGGTGGGCGGCGGGGCGAGCCCTTTCACGAAATAGGTGAGAAAGCCCCCCGTGGTGAGCAGGTTCCCCAGCGCCCAGAGGGCCGCGTTCGCACAGGCCGCCCGACGGACGCGTGCGGAGTCGATCTGGTCCGCGGTGTCCACGGGATGATCCGTCGGATAGGGGCGAAGGTCTTACTGCGTTCATTCCATTTGTCAGGACCGAGTCGCCGCCAGACTTAGACCGGTGACAGTTTTCGGCCTTCGACGATTGTCGCGGCGACGGAGCCGGGGAATGTCACGCCTTCAAACGGACTCCAGCCGCAGCGGGTTTTCAGGGCGTCGCGAGTGACGGTCCAGGGGCGGGCCAGGTCGAGGACGGTGAGCGAGCCGACGTATCCCGGCTCGAGGCGGCCGAACTTTTTGGGAGCGGTGAACGGATTGACGAATTCCCCGGGATTCACGGCACAGAACCGGGCGACGTCCATCGGCGTGAACCCGGCGTCGCGCATTAGCCAGGTGGTGAAGGCGGCGTAGGTATCGAGGTGCGGCTGACCGGAAATGCCCTTTTCGTTTTCGGCGAGCGTGTGGGGCGCGTGGTCGGTCGCGAGATAATCGAGCAGCCCCTCTTTCAGCCCGGCGAGCATCGCGGCTCGGTCGGACGAGGCCCGCAGGGGCGGGTTCATCTGCATCGGACCCCGGTTGCCCGTGGTGATGTCGCCCGTGTCGAAGTAGAGGTGGTGGGGCGTCACTTCGCAGGTGACGCGCAGGCCCTTCTGTTTGGCCGCGCGAATGAGGGGCAGCCCCTCGCCAACGGAGTAGTGACAGAGCTTTCCGGTGAGGTCGTACTTCTCGATCATCGCGAGCGCGAACCGCGTGGCCGAGACTTCGCAGACGGGAGGCCTTCGCTCTTCGTGGGTGGGGGCCGACTTGTGCTCTTCGAGCAGGACCGGGTCTTCGCAGTGGAAGCTGACATGCCGACCGCGGTAGTGGGCGAGCGACTGGTCCAATTGTTCCAGCGTGGTGAAGAAGAGATCACCGACCGAATGGCCCATGTAGGCTTTGTACGGGACGAGTTTGGTCAGAGGGCGGGTACCCGGGCCAATCCCCGCGTAGAGCGTGACCTGAATCGGAACCTGGCGCGACGCGAGATGGGCCTGCTTGCCGGCGTAGGTCGCGTCGTCGATCGGGGCGATCGGATTGTTCGGCATGTCGGCCACGTGGACGACACCGCCATGAATGGCGGCGGCGGCGGCGGTCGTAAAGTCCTCTTTGTAGGTCTCTTTGCCGGAGACGTCGTCCCGCGCGTGGATGTGGATATCGCCAAACCCGGCGAAGACGAGACAGGAGTCGCCGAAGAGGAGATCGGGTGAGCCGAGGTCGGTTCCGATCTCGCGGATCACGCCGTCAACGATGCGGACTTGTCCCGACTGAACGCCCGTGGGATGAACCAACCGACCGGCAACAAGCATAAGTCCACCCGGATGGGAACCGACAGATTTGATGTCGGGAGAAACCAGCGTGTGGCGCGAGGCGATCCCGCGCTCCTGATCGCGGTGATACCACCTGCGGGCGGGCGGGACGAGCGTCTGAGGGCGGCGAGCCTGAAATATCTGTCGGGAAAACAAAAGAGGGCGTCCCGGACAAAGTCCGAAACGCCCTCTCACTGATCTGTGGCAAGAGCGGGCCAACGCCTGCCACCGACCATGTGAAAAGCATACCGCAATTTTTGAACCAAAACATTTCGTTTCGGATAATTTTTCTCAATACATTGAAGCCAAATGGTTTATGACCTTTTTCCGAAGGACGGCAGGCTGACCAACCGGAGAGGGAGTCGTTGCAAATTGCAGCGCGCCAGCAGCGGAATGCGCCGTAGATCTCAAAATCCACCGGAGTTTATGCGAATCTGAAGATCGTGGTGAACAGTTCACGATCGGCTGCTCAATCAATCCGCAGCGGTTACCAGAGGGTGTAGCCGCCGTCGATGACCAACGCGGCCCCCGTCATGTATCGGGAGGCGTCGCTTGCGAGGTAGACCGCCAAGGGCCCCATGTCTTCGGGTTGGCCGAAGTCGCCCACTGGAATCTGGGCGCGGAACGTACTGATGATGTCCGGGTTCTGCTCGGCCCACTTCACGTTAGGCTCAGTCATGAACCCGCCGGGACAGATCGCGTTGACCGTCACCTTGTGAGGAGCCCAGTCGGTGGCGGTTGCGCGGGTGAAATGAATGACCGCCGCCTTGCTCGTTTCGTAGCTGCGGCCGCCGATGCCCCGGTTGGCAATCATCCCCGAGATCGAGGCGACGTTGATCACCCGTCCGCCTGTCCCCCGTTTGACCATCGCCCCGCCAATATGCTTGGTGCAGAGAAACGTGCTGGTAAGGTTGAGGTCGATGATCGACTGCCATTTGTCGAGGGGCATCTCGGTCGTGGGGATGTCGATTCGCCGGCCCCCGACATTGTTAATCAGAATGTCGAACCCGCCATACAGTTCGAGTGCCCGCAGACAGGCCGACTCGCATTCCGCGGGAATCGAGACATCCGCGGTGAGAATGCAGGCCTCCCGACCCCGGTCGCGGATCTCGGCCGCGGTCGCTTCGAGGCTGGCCTGATCGCGTCCCACGAGCGTGACATCGGCCCCGGCTTCGGCAATCGACAGGGCCATCTGCCGACCCAGACCACGACTGCCTCCGGTGATGAACAGCCGTTTTCCATCCAGGCGGAATCGATCGAGCACGCTCACGGGAAGATACTCCGAAAAGGATAAACCAGCCGGCGAGTACGATTTCGGGGCCGGACGCTCTATCAGACTGACCGCGCGATCAAATGTCTAATCTCGAATGCGTTGGGTTGGCAAAGTTGCCCATCGCCGGGTGCCCTGCTGGCAGCGGCTGTGCGCGGCACGCAGGGCATACGGCCGAGTACATTGCCGCTTGCGGCCTCTGGTTTGCTCAGAGCGTTTGAGTTGGACCCTGCGTCCGCTGCGTTGCAGTCGGGCTCCTCGATGGAATTGGTGAACGCCAGACATGACCCCCATTCCGAACCCGCCCACTCCGACACCGACTCCGACACCCGCCCCGCAGAGCAGTCCTCGCGACGGTGAGCCACCGGCCCGCGATCGACGGCTGGTGCTGGCGGTCGGGATCGCGGTCACCCTGCTGATCGGGGCGGTCGTCGTTCTCTGGGGTATCGCGGAGCGATCCGCGGAAAGTGCGGCCGAGTCTGGGCGTGCGGCGCTGGATCGACAGGATTTTGCTCAGGCGGTCCAGTTCCTTGAGCAGGCTGTACGGCGCGATCCTCAACTCGTCAGTGCGTGGAAACTGCTGGCCGAAGCCAGCGTGGGGACGAACAACGCGGAACGGTCGCAGGCAGCGCTCGACAAAGTTTTCGAGCTGGAGCCGCAGAGCGCGGGCAAGCTCTGCTTCAAAGTCGGTTCCACGTGGATGAATCGCAACCGGATTCAACCGGCTCTGCGGGCCTTGAAACTGGCGACCGTGGTCAGCATTCCCATGCCCGACCCCTACCGTCTGATGGCCCAGATGTATGGCGTCACGGGGAGTCGCCAGGGAGTCGTGTCCAGTCTGATGGAGCTGCTGAAACGGCGCTCGGTCACGCGGGACGATCTCGTGGTCCTCTCCTCGGTGAATCCCACGCTCAACGACGCGCCTCGTCTGGCGAAGATTCTGGAGGCCGATCCTGGCTACAAGTCGCCCCTGCTGACAAAAGTGATGCAGGCGCTGGACCGCAACCGTGTGGACGAGGCCCAGGAGACTCTGGTTGAGATCGTGACCGCTCACCCCGACGACCTCGAAGCGCAGGGAATTCTGGGCGAGCTGTACGCTGACTTCCAACCCGAGGCGTTTCTCTCCTGGCATGCGCGACTGCCGACCGAGGCCGACCGCGATGCGCGGATCTGGCTGGCCCGCGGGAAATGGCTGCAGGCACGGGGGCAGACTCCGGCGGCGATTCGCTGCCTTCACGAATCGTTTGTCCGTGAGCCCGAGTCTCTCACCACGGCGACGCTGCTGGGACAGTTGTTGAAATCGTCTGGCGAAACGGCGCTCGGGGACGCTTTCACCGAACGCTCCCGCAGGCTGCAACGGATCAACGACCTGAGCGACCGTCTGATCTCGTCTCCGGGCCAGAATGTCGTGCTGGAGATGATCGACGAATTGGACGCGGCGGGACGGCTGTGGGAGGCGTGGGGCTGGTGCGCGGTGTATGTCCAGGTCTCACGTCAGCCCAACCCGGCGCTGGCGGCTCGCAGCGAGGGGTTCGAGAAGCAGTTCACGGCAACGCTCCCCCGGACTGATCCCAAGTCGCTCCCCGGACGAGATCACAACTGGCAGCGCTACCCGTTGCCCGACTGGTCGCAACTGGCGTCGGTCCGTCAGACCGAACGACCGGCAGCTCTCGACGGGACGTCGTCCATCCGGTTTGTCGATCGGGCCGGGCCGGCGGGGCTGGAGTTCCGGTACGCCAATACCTCGGCGCAGGAAAGCGGACACAAGATTTATGAAACGATGGGCGCAGGCGTGGCCGTGCTCGACTATGACGTCGACGGCTGGCCGGACCTTTACTTCGCGCAGGGGAAGCCGTTGCCGCTGGACAGCGTCGAGGGACCGACCGATACGCTGTACCGCAACGCGGCGGGCAGCCGGTTTCAGGACGTGACGGCGTCAGCCAAAGTGCGCGAGGTTTCGTACTCGCAGGGAGTGACCGCGGGCGACTTCAATGGGGATGGTTTTCCCGATGTCTACGTCGCGAATCTGGGGCGCAACCGTCTGTTCGAGAATTGTGGCGATGGCACATTTCGCGATGTAACGGAGAGCGCGGGAATCACTCAGTCGGCCTGGACGGTCTGCTGCGCGATGGCCGACCTGAATGGAGATGGCCTGCCGGAACTGTTCGATTCCAACTACGTCGAGGGGAGCGACCTGCTCACCAGGACGTGTCACGATGCGCAAGGCCGCCCGGTAGTCTGCCGGCCGACGGTGTTCGAGGCAGCGCTGGATACCGTACTGTTGAACCAGGGCGATGGTCGGTTCCAGGCAGTCCAGGCGGAGGCGGGTCTGGACCTGCCCCAGGGGCGCGGGTTGGGCGTGGTCGTGGCCGATTTTTCGGACGACGGCCAGCTCGACCTGTTCGTGGCCAACGACATGTCGGCGAACTACCTGTTGATCAATGCCACGCCCGTCGCTGGTGGGACGCCACGGTTTCGCGAGGAAGCGTTCACGCGCGGAGTGGCGCTCGATCGGAGTGGATTGGCACAGGCGTGCATGGGGATCGCCTGTGCCGACATCAATCGCGATGCTGCGATCGATCTGCTCGTCACCAACTTCGCGAGGGAATCGAACACGCTGTATCTGTCGCAACCCGGCGGTCCCCAGGCCGGTGCGCTGTATCAGGACGAGACGCAACCGGCCGGCCTGCGGGGCCCCAGTTTTGATCCGCTGGGGTTCGGGACGCAGTTTCTGGACGCGGACCGTGATGGCTGGTTCGATCTCGTCGTCGCGAACGGACACATCGACGAGTTTGTCGACGAGCCGTATCGGATGAAGGCGCAGTTCTTTCGCGGCCACGCCGAGTCCCGGTTTTCCGAGCTGCCCCCCGCAGAGGTCGGTGCCCTGTTCGACGAATTGCGGCTGGCGCGGGGCCTGGCGGTGCTGGATTGGAATCGCGACGGCCGGTCCGACTTTGTCGCGACCGACCTCGAGCGCCCCGTCCTGCTCGCCGAGAACGAAACAACTGGTGGGAATCACTCACTGCGGTTGAAGCTCGTCGGAACGAACGGGGCGCGTGACGCCATCGGCGCGAAGGTGCGCGTGACGATCACGCCGGGGGACGAGCGCGTCTGCCAACTGACGGCCGGGGACGGTTACGAAGCGAGCAACGAGCGTGTGCTCGAGGTGGGCACAGGCTCGCGCGACCATGTGGCCCGCATCAAAATTCAGTGGCCCTCCGGAAAAACATCGGACTTCGCCGCTGTTTCCTGCCAGCCTCGGTGGACTGCGATTGAAGGTCGAGCCGAACTGATTGAAGACCCGGCCGCCCGCAATTCGCGCTCCCCTGAGTAGTTCCCTCCCCCCATCCAAACCCGCGTCTCCGACCAAACCGCAGGCTGCGGCCGTGCGGGCGCGAAGCGTGGTGGTGACCGCTCGGCCGAGTTGACGCGAATTCTGAAAAGAGGGTTTTTACCTAATTGCCAGGCGGCCAGACCGCGGAACTCATCAGTGGACGTTGACTTAAAAACTTCACTGAATCTGCATTTCTTCCGGGCAGCTCTGCCTAAAAACGTGGCGGCACTTTAAGCGGACCGTTTCGGCCCAATCTCGAATCCGGTCCGCTTTGGGGAGGAAGTGTGGCAGGTATTTCCTGCTCTTCCGGCGGTACGCAAGCTGCTTCCGTTGGTGGTTTCCACCAGACGACTGTCAGGCGGTTGGTTTGGCTGATCAGCAAGAGAGTGTTCAAAACCGTCGTTCAACAT
>JAIXZD010000135.1 GCA_027489895.1 Planctomycetaceae bacterium | reverse complement strand
CGGCTGAGCAGTCCCGACAGCGCCAGCGCCTGGTCGCGGATCATTTCCGCTTCCAGTCGAGGCCGCGGAGCACGCGCCAACCAGCGGTTCCGCGAATCCTTGGCCAGATGCGCCGGTGTCACCACGGCCGATTGCTTGTACGTCGCACTCGTCACCAGCAGTTTCACAAACCGCTTGATGTCCCACGCCCGATCCTGGGCCCCCGTCTCCGATCCGCTCGTCGAAGCCAGAGTCAGCGTCGGCTCCCGCAGCTCCACCGCCAGCCAATCCAGCAACTCCGAATGCGAGGGGAGTTCACCCTGCGTCCCAAAGTCCTCTTCGGTTTCCACCAGCCCGATCCCGAAAATCTGGGCCCACAACCGGTTGGCCGCGACGCGCGCCGTCAGCGGATTTTCCGGGGCAAACAACCAGTCCACCACCGCAAGGCGATTGCGGGCCTCAAGACTTGTCGGAAACAGCGAAGGCAACCCCGGCTGAACCGCATCCCCCGGATTGAGAAAATTCCCCTTGATCATCAGGAACGACTTCCGTGCCTGATCCGCCGGCAACTCCACCATAACGGGCAGCGCCGTCGGCTGCGGTCGCTTCGCCTCCAGCGCGGCAATCTCCGCCCGCAGCGGTGCCAATAGCGGCGCGACGGTGCGATAGTGTGCCGCTAGCTGCTCGCGATCGCTGTCGGTCCGCTCACTGGCCGGCTTGTCGACAATCGCCAGGATCGCCCCCGGGACCGCCAGTCGCTCGCGAATGTTCGTCTGCTTCGTCGTCGACACCCGGAACCGCCCCAGCGGATAGCTTCCCGAACCAAACAAGTGGGCCAGCGAGATCGTCAACTGCCGCGGCGTCGGCACCGCGGCTGTCTCTTTCAGCGCAAACACGGCCCAGTGCGGCTCGGTGATCTTCGGTGCAACCGCCCAGCCACTCTGGGCAAGGTTGGCCTGCTTGAGCGCATTCGCAACAGGAAACCCACCCTGCGAGTGGTCGGCCACCGCCTGCGCAAACTCCAATGTCAGACGTCCGCTCGGCGACAACTCCTGGGCCTTAGCCGCGGCTTCGGCAAACGACTCCGACCAGACCGGCGCCCGATTGGCGTCCAGCAAAACTACCCGGTAGCCATTGAGCCGCGCGTGGGTTCCGCCATCGGTCCGGTTCCAGACCACCACGCGATCGATCGGCTTCGCCTCCTGCAGGTCGACTTCCCACCACGGGTTGTCACCCACGGCCGTATGCGTCACCGAGTTCGAGCCGTAGTAGTTGCCATCAGTCACCCCATCGATCGCCCGCTCGGCGTTGCCCCCAAAATCGGTGCTGCTTTGCGAGGCCTTCCCCTTGCGGGCCACGTTCTCACCCTGCGAGAAGACCTCGACTTCTGCCACATGAATCATCTTTTGCGAGCCAGGCAGTTCCAGACGCACGAATCGCGCCGTCGGCACCGGCTGCGCATTCCCCTCGGGTTCCGAGACAACCGACCATTTCGACAGCACGAAGTTCCCATCCGCGCCGCGCCCCGCCCCCTTGGCCGGGAGAGACTCATCCGGAATCGTTTCCAGACGAAACGCCGTCACCCCGTTCAGATCGGCCCGAGCGGAAAGCGTATATGTCTCCGTATTCGGCGTTTCGCCACCGACCAGCAGGCTGCCATCCTCCAGCGTCTTGAACGTGCTCCCCTGGTCGCCTTTCGCCTCACTGATCGCCAGCGGTTGCCAGTCGCCCGACAAGCCCAGCGATCGCTCCCACTCGGCCCGCGCCGCAACCACTTCGGGAGTCTCCACCGCGAGCTTTCCGCGCAGCGCGGCAAGCTGTTCATCGATCTGCTGCGACACCTCCCGCTGGCTCCGCGTGGTCACCGGCAACGTGGGCGATTCGTCGCCCAGGTCGCGGTCCGCGGTCTGATTGAAGATCGCGTAGAACCGGTAGTACTCGTCCTGCGTGATCGGGTCGTACTTGTGGGTGTGACATTTCGCACAGCCAAACGTCAGCCCCATCCAGACCTGCACGGTCGTGTCGATCCGGTCCTTCACCGCCAGACTGCGAAACTCTTCGTCGTCCGTTCCGCCTTCGGTGTTGGTCATCGTGTTGCGATGAAACGCCGTCGCAATCTTCTGTTCGTCGGTCGCCCCCGGCAGCAGATCCCCCGCGAGCTGTTCGCGTGAGAATTGCTCGTACGTCAGATTTCGGTTGATCGCGCCGATTACCCAATCGCGATACGGCCAGATGTTGAGCCGCAAAGGGTCCGACCCATACCCGGCCGAGTCCGCGTAACGGGCCAGGTCGAGCCACATCCGCGCCAGACGTTCCCCAAACGCCGGGTCCTCCAGGAAGCGATCGACCTGTTGCTCCCATGCTGTGGGAGACGGGTCCACCACAAACCGCGCCACTTCCTCCGGCGTGGGCGGCAACCCCCGCAAATCAAGACTCAGCCGCCGGATCAACTGGTAACGGTCCGCCTCCGGCGCAGGAGCCAGCCCCTCGGCCGCGAGCCGGGCTCGAATGAACGCATCGATCGGATTCCGCACATCCCCCGCCGGAACCTGGGGCCGCGTCGGTGCAATCAGTGCCCAATGCGGCGCATACTCCGCACCGGATTCGATCCACCGCTTCAGCAGTTCAACTTGCTGGGCAGTCGGCGAATGCCCGGCATCCGGCGGCGGCATCACCTCCGCCGGATCGCTCGAACCGACGCGCACCAGCAATTCACTCTCACCCGGCTTCCCCGGCACGATCGCCACGGCGCCGCTGTCGGCCGGGGCCAGTGCCGACTCCCGCAGGTCCAGCCTCAATCCGCCCTTCCGCGCCTGCTCATCAAACCCATGGCAGGCCCAGCAGTTCTTCGCCAGGATCGGCCGGATATCGCGGGCAAAGCTGACCGGCGACTCCGCCGAGACTGTCCCCGAACAGACGAGAAGCAGGACCAAGCCAGAAAAAACAGAGCGCGCGGGCATGGCGGGAGATCAGCAGAAGGATGGTTCCACCCCCCCAACCGTACATCACAAACGGCTGAAAGAGTCATTTCAACATCCACCAATTCTACCCCCCCGGATGACCCGGCGGAAGCAGTCCCTGAGCCACACCGGTAGCGGAACTCGTGAGAGTTCCCCCGCCGACGTTCCCCCCGCCAGCCCGTCCTCCCGACGGCAAGAGAGCCGGAAGCGTCAGCGCCCGGAGGAACGCCCTCGCGACACCTCAGCCCCAACTACCACCCCGCCCCCTTGGTCGTCAGCCGAATCTTCGCCAGATGCGAATCCGCGGTAATGAACAGCGTCATCCCGTCTTCGCCCCAGCCGCAATTCGCCGTGGGAACACCCGTCGAGAACGTCCCCAGATGCTTCCCCTCGGGCGAGATCACCAGCACGCCGCCTGGCCCCGTGGCAAACAGATTGCCCGCCGCATCCACCTTGAGGCCATCCGGCAGCCCCGGCACTTTGCCGACCATCGCCGTCGTATCGAGTAGCAGCTTGCCGGCGCCCAGCGTGCCATCTTCCTTCACGGGAAAGGCCGTCCAGGTCGCTTCTTCGGGATTCGATTGGGCCACATACAGCGTCTTTTCGTCGGGAGAAAACGCCAGCCCGTTCGGGTACTTGATCTCCTTCGTCAGCAGTGTCAATTCACCCTTCGTCGACAGCCGGTAGACCCCCTGAAAATCCAGTTCCTTGCGGGAATCTTCCATCCGCTTCGGGAGACCGTAAGGCGGATCGGTGAAGTAGAGATCGCCATTCGACTTGAACGCACCGTCGTTCGGGCTGTTGAGCCGCTTGCCCTCGTAATTATCGACCAGCGTCCGCTTGCCGCCATTCTTCGTCAGCACCGACACTCGCCGGTCGCCATGCTCCATCGAGACGACTTCGCCCTTGGGACTGAGCAGCAGCCCATTCGACCCCGGCTCCAAGCCGTAATACTCCGCCCCGG
>JAIXZD010000193.1 GCA_027489895.1 Planctomycetaceae bacterium | reverse complement strand
GACGACGGATCTGGATGCGAATGACATCGCGATCACGGCGAGTGCCGGGGATATCACGGTGCGGACGGTCAATGCCGGGACGGCGAATGGGGATGTGACGCTGACGGCGACGACGGGAGCGATTGTCGATGACGGGGTGAATGGCACGCGGGTGACGGGGGATGTCGTCACGCTGCGGGCGGCGGCGAACATCGGGGCGAGCGGGGCGACGGGTCAGATCGATACGACAGCGAACCGGCTGACGATTGAGTCGACGGTGGCGGGAAGCGTGTTTGTCGATGAGACGGATGCCGTTGAGCTGACGGATGTGCGAACGCAGAACGGGTCGGTGACGATCACGACGGGCGGCGCGACGGATGTCGTCAATGTGCGGTCGACTACGGATGCCGATGCGAATGACATCGCGATCACGGCGAGTGCCGGGGATATGACCGTGCGCACCGTGAATGCCGGGACGGCGAATGGGGATGTGACGCTGACAGCGACGACAGGTTCGATTCTGGATGACAACAGCGATGCGACGCGGATCACCGGGGATGTGGTGACGCTGACGGCCGAGCGGAACATTGGGCTCAACAATGGGACGGGTGAGATCGACCTGACGGCGAATCGGCTCACGGCGGCGTCGACGGGGACGAGTGGCGGGGCGGGGTACACGGTGTTTTTGGATGAGACGAACGGGCTGTTCGTCGACTCGATTACGACGGTGGATGCCTCGGTCGAACTGTTGGCGGGCGGGACGACGACAGTGGTGTCGCAGATCACCGCAGGTGGGACCGGGCGAGATATTCGCGTGCGGACGACGAGTGGCGACCTTGTGCTGACGGGGACGACGACGGCGGCTGGCGATCGGGTGGTGCTCGAGAGCGCGGCGGCTGTTACCGGGGCCGGGCTGGTGACGGCGCGGGAAGGGGTGCTGGCTGCTCAGACGAACATCGGGACGCTGGCGACGCGGGTCGAGACAGAACTGGATGTGGTGGAAGTGGTCGCGGGTGTCGGCGGCATCTTCCTGAGAGAGCAGACGAGCGTGACGGTGGGCGGGGCGACGGTAACGCCGACGACCGGGGCGGTCACGGGGCTGACGACGCGGGTGGGCTCGAACGGTCCGATTGATCTGCGGACGGTGAATGGCGGGATCACCGTGAATGAGGCGGTGACGGCGGATGGAACGGGGAATGTGACGCTGCATGCGAACGGGGCGACGAGCGATCTGGTGCTGAACGCCGATGTGACGGGTGCGGGCGGGACGGTGCGGCTGGTGGCGGGGGATGAGATCAACCGGACTGCCGGCACAGTTCGGGCGGTCGATTTGCTGCTGGATGCGACGGGTGGGATTGGGGATGACGGCGCGTCGGTCCGGACGAATGTTTCGGGGGTGATCGCCGCGCGGCTGAATGGCGGGACGACGACGGGTGAGATTGTCGTGCGGGAAGTGGCCGGTGCGGGGAATCTGGTCGTTGGCACGGTGACCGATCTTGGTGGAGCGAATGTCGACGGGATCACGACGACGAACGGGCGGAATGTCACCGTGGTGGTCGAGGGCGGAAACCTGTCGTTGACGCGGCAGGTGACGACGGGACTGGCGGCGGGGACGGTACGGCTGCAGGCGAGCGGGAACGTGACGCAGACGGGAACGGGTGTCATTACGGCCGATACGCTGGGCGTGCGTGCGGGCGGACTGATCGATCTGTGTGCCGGGGCGAATGATGTCGACACGCTGGCGATGACCGCGGGAGGGAGCATTCTGTTCCGCGATGCGGGGGCGAGTTCGTATGTGCAGGGGACGGTGACGGCGCGGGATGGATTCACGCCGGGGGTGACGGGGATCACCAATGGGGCGAGCGATATCGGGTTGATCTCGGCTGCAGGGATCGATGTGAATGGCGCGTTGACGACGACTGGGACTGTACGGATCACAGCGGGCGGGAATGTGACGCAGACGGCGGCGATCGTGGCGAATCGCCTGTCGGTGAGCGTGACGGGTGGTGCGTCGACAATCGTGCTGGAGCATGTCGGCAACGACGTCTCGGACCTGGCGCTGCGGACGGCCGGTGGGCAAGCGCGGTATCGGGACAACGATGTCTCGGGCACGCGGAACAATGTGCGGGTGACGCACATTGAAGGGGATGCGACGTGCCTCTTGCTGACAGACGTGACGGGGATCCGGACGAGTGGCGGGAATGTGCTGGTGACGACGGCGGCGAACGACATTGTGCTGGATCACCCGGCGGTGCTGACGGGGACGCAGGCGGTGATCGAGGCGGGTGCGGGGACGGTCACGCTGACGGCCGCCGATGAGATTGTGGATGAAGACGCCGATGCGCTGCACGACATCCGCGCGAACACGGTGGTGCTGAACGCGGCGAACGGAATTGGTGGGAGCGGGGTGAACGCGAGCATCGAGGTCGAGGCGACGACGGTCGATGCAACGAACACCGCGACGGACGGGATCTATGTGAACAGCCTGGGGACGACGCCGGTCGAGTTCCGGGCGATCAACGCGCAGGTTACGGGGAATGTGGAACTGCGCAGCGATGGCGTGACGACGCTGACGAGTGTTGTGGCGAACAACGGCTCGATTCTCGTCGTTTCGGAAGCGGGCGTGACGGCGACGCTGGTGCAGTCGACGACGGACGCGGACGCGAATGACATCACGATCACAGCCCGGACAGGCGATCTGGGCGTGAACGTGGTGCGAGTGGGGACGGGCGGCGATGTCTCGCAGGGGGACATCGTGCTGGATGCGGCGGGATCGATTGGTGATCTCAACGCCGGGCTGGATGTGTTCGCGCTGAATGCGGCGGCGGTCAATCTGACGGCGGACAACCTGACGATGACGGCGCGGGCCGGGACGATTGATGTCGATACGCGGGTGCGGTCGATCAATTCGCAGTCGGCGCTGGGGACGCAGATCGACGAGTTCAACGCGGTGACGCTCAATAGCGTCGTCGCGACGAATGCCGCGATCCGCGTGGCGAGCGGCGACATCTTGACGGTCGATCTGGTCCAGTCGACGACGGATGCTCAGGCGAACGGCATCTCGCTGACGACGGCTGCCGGGAACATCGCGATCGACGAGGTGAAGATCGGCACCGATAGCGATGCTTCGGGGCTCGACGCGTCGCTGGGTGACGTCGTGGTCAACGCGGCGGCCTCGATTACCGACCTCAACTCGAATCTCGATGTCTTCTCCGCGAATCCGGCGGCGGTGAATATCACCGCCGACAACGTCAACCTAACCGCGCGGGGCGGCTCGATTGATGTGGATACACGCGTCAATTCCATCAACAGTCTGTCGGCTCTCGGCACGCAGATTGACGAGTTCAACGCAGTGCGTTTGAACAGCGTCGTCGCGACCAACGGGGCGATTCGCGTGGCGAGCGGGAATACGCTGACTGTTGATCTCGTGCAGTCGACAACCGACCTTCAAAACAACGCTATCTCGCTGCGGACAGCCGGGGGGAATATCGACGTCGATGTGGTGCGAATCGGGACGGGCGGCGATGCGAACCTCGGGGATGTAACGATTGACGCGGCCGTAGCGATCACCGATCGCAACGCGGGCCTGGATGTGTTCGCCCTGAATGCTTCGGCGGTGAACATCACAGGGGACAACGTCAACCTGACGGCTCGGGGCGGGCTGATTGATGTCGATACGCGGGCGAACTCGATCAACTCGCAGTCGGCGACGACGACGGCGATCGATGAGTTCAACGCGGTGACGCTCAATAGCGTGGTGAGCACGAATGGTTCGATCCGGGTGGCGAGCGGGAACACGCTGACGGTGGACTTCGTGCAGTCGACGACCGATGCGCAGGCGAATGG
>JAIXZD010000441.1 GCA_027489895.1 Planctomycetaceae bacterium | reverse complement strand
TGCAGCCGCTGCTCGACCAGCTGCCGACAGACAAACAGCCCCAGACCAGTACCCGTGGGCTTGGTGGTGAAGTAAGGGTGGAAGACCCGCGACTGGTCGCTCTCTGCGATCCCACAGCCATTGTCCGTGACCAGCACCCGCACGGCCAATCGCGAGACTTCCGGCGGAACGTGTGAACCCAGCGTCGAATCGACCAGCGTCAAATCGCCGGGAGACGTTGATACACTCGGTGCCAGCTCCAGGGCCAGTTCGATCGTGCCTCCTTCGGCCGTCGCATCCATCGCGTTCAGCACCAGGTTAAGAATCACCTGGACCAGCAGGTCGCGCGGCAGGGTCACCTCTGGCAACCCATGGGCGTAGCGTGTGACCACGTTTTTCCGCTGCATCCGCTTGTAGTACTTGGCAATGTTCAGCGCGGCATCCAGCGCTTCATGCGGGGGAAATCTCGACGGCATGTCGCTGGCGGGGCGGCTGAAGTCGGTCAGCTCCGCCAGCGTCCTCTGAATCCGGCTGAGTTGATCTTCCACCATCTGCAGGCGTTCGCTCGTGTATTCCTCGTGGCGACGTCGCTGCAGCAGTTGCAGCAGGGAACTGATCGCCGCCAGCGGGTTGCCCACCTCGTGCGCAATGCCCGCGGCCAGCAGCCCGAACGCGGCCTGTTTCTCGCCCTGAACAATCAGCGCCTGCGATTCCTGCAGTTCACCCGTCCGCTCGGCGATGCGGGTTTCCAGACGCGCCTGTTCCTGCCGGAGAATCTCGTTGAGCGCGACCAGATCCCGGCGGGTCGACTGCAGCAGGTGGGCCAGCGCGCTGACCGACCACGTAAACCAGCCCAGAAACAATACGGTGAGCGAGAACGTTTCCGCTTCGAGCCCGTGATCCCGCGTGCCGGAAATCCCCAATCCACAGTAGGCGACGACATGCAGCGCAAACGTCGCCCACGCCAGCCGCGGGGAGTGCCTGAGTGCGACCACCAGGATCGAGAGGAAGTAGTAGAAGCGAAACGGGGAATGCACCCCGCCATCAAACCAGCAGAGCAGACCAATGAAGAGCGATTCCATGAGCGAGATGGCGATCGGCCAGCGGGCCAGCAGGACCTGTCCACGAACACTCCAGAGCGTATCCAGCAGGGCATAAATCGCCCCCAGCCCGAGCAGGGCGTCCATCTCGAACTGGTGGACTCCCGGGTCGGCCCGCAGGTTGACCAGCACAAACCCGATCGCCACGCCGATCCAGCGGAGCCGAACAGTGATCGCCTCAGCCGCCAGATCGAGTGGCGGTGCAGGGGAGACAACGGGCGGTGCGGTCGACATGCGGTGAACTCAAAGGAAACAACATCCCCGACGGACCACCAGTATCACCGAGACCCCAATGCCTGGAAAGCCGCCCGAAACCGCACCGGGTTCTATTCGGAAACACCAAGGCACAAAGGCACCAAGACTACGGGCAGACGATGCCCCGCAGGGAAAGCGCCGTTCGCCAGACCGCCCTCTCTGCCTTCCCTTGGTGCCTT
Organism: Planctomycetaceae bacterium; assembly: GCA_027489895.1. GTDB lineage: Bacteria > Planctomycetota > Planctomycetia > Planctomycetales > Planctomycetaceae > JAIXZD01. The sequence goes on along the minus strand of JAIXZD010000441.1, from coordinate 4,960 downwards.
TGTGCCTTGGTGGTTCAAACGGAAACTCCGAAATCCCCCGTTCAGACTGGGATTACAGGGGTTGAGGCCACTTGCTATTGTTCGCGCGGTCGTGGCGTGCGCGCGAGGGCGGGGGAAGTCTCACGACTTTCGTTACCGCCATTGGAGCCGCCCGCGACCGGCGACGGGACCTCATAAACCGGGTCGAACAGGATGACAGGATGACGCAGGCAGGAGTTTGCGGAATGACGACGACGATGGTCCCCAGCGTGGCGGAATTGAACGCGGTCCCCTATTCCGTGGCGTGGTTCGACTATTACCGCCGCACGCTCGGAGACGGCGTCTGCCGTCAGTTGGGCATCTACCACATTCCCGCCGACCTGCTCCTGTCGGTCGTGGTGCCGGTCTACAACGAACGCAACACGCTCCGGGATATTCTCCAGCGGATCAAAGAAGTGCCGATTCGCAAGGAGATCATCCTTGTCGACGACGGCAGCAAAGATGGCACCCGCGACATTCTCGCCCAAATCGAGACCGAACCGGTCGAAGAGGGCAACGTCGTCCGGGTGATCTACCACCAGAAGAACACAGGGAAGGGCGGAGCCCTGCGGACCGGGTTTGCCGAAGCCAAAGGCGACATCGTCATCATTCAGGATGCCGACCTCGAGTACGACCCCGCGGAATTCCCCCGGCTGCTGCAACCGATCGTCGAGGGCAAGGCCGATGTCGTGTTCGGGTCGCGGTTCCTGGGCGACTACTCGCATCGTGTCCTGTATTACCGGCACTATCTGGCGAACCAGGTGCTGACGACGCTGTCGAACTGGTTCTCGAATCTCAACCTGACCGACATGGAGACCTGCTACAAGGTCTTCAAGGCCGATGTCCTCAAGGAGATTCTCCCGACGCTGCGCCAGAACCGGTTCGGGTTTGAACCCGAAATCACCGCGAAGGTCGCCCGCCTCAAGGTTCGGGTGTACGAACTGTCGATCAGCTACTCCGGCCGCACCTACGAAGAGGGCAAACACATCGGCTGGAAGGACGGCGTGAAAGCGCTCTACTGCATCGTCCGGTACTCCCTGTTCAAGTAGCCGCCCGCACCAAACGCGCCCACCCCCAGTCGTAGCGGAAGCCGTGAGGCTTCCCCCGACTCGCGCCGGCTTCCAGCCGCCTCTCCGGGCCTTCGGGTTATTGAAACTGAGGGCAAAGGTGTGATTTCGGTGTGCCATGCTTGCACCGCTTCGGGGCAAGCATGCGAGCGGCTCTCGACTCCCTTCTTCGTCGAGTTCCCTGATACACGCGGTCTTGGGTGACTGCCGCGCCGTCCCACGGTTGGCATGCTTGCCCCGAAGCGGTGCAAGCATGGCACACTTTCCCATCCCGAGCGCCTCCCCGCCGCCCCACCCTCCACCCGCAAGATCGTTACGACCGGTCAGGTCGCCACGGCGAGCGCTTCGCCTCGGCTCCAATTCCAACGTCGGCTGGTGAACCGGTGTTCGCCAACCGATACTGTCTTGGTTCCGCCAGCGCTCGGGGGAATGACATCACGAAGTGCGGAGGGAGTCCGCGGGTTCGTCCGATTGTTTGCAGTGTCACGCCTGGCCCATTTCGCCAGCGTGAGCCGCGAATCCGGACGGATTGTGTATGCCGGAGGCAGGTCCTGATGTCCGACCGGCCCCTGGTGGTTCCGAAACCTCCTTGTGGCCCCCGTTGCCCTCGTAACGGTTTGGATCGCCCTAAGGTTCCGGCATGGCTCTGCGCGTCGCTCTCACTCATCGCACCAAATACAAGTACGACCGCCCCGTCAACATGGGGCCGCATGTCTTGCGGTTGCGTCCCGCGCCCCACTGCCGCACGCCCATTCATTCCTACTCGCTGCGGGTGAAGCCCGAAAAGCACTTCATCAACTGGCAGCAGGACCCGTTCGGAAACTTCCTGGCGCGGTTCGTCTTTTCGGAACCGACCACCGAGTTTTCCTTCGAAGTCGATCTCATCGCCGAGATGACGGTCATCAACCCGTTCGAGTTCTTCGTCGAGGCCTCGGCCGACAAGTTCCCCTTCGCGTACGACGACCAGTCCCGCCGCGAACTGCTCCCTTACCTCGAAATCCGCGAATCGGGTCCCGCCCTGCTCGCCTGGCTCGAGAAAGTCTCCCGCGAACCCAAAGTCACCGTCGATTTTCTGGTCGAATTGAACCAGCGGCTGCAGGGGGACATCGGCTACCTCATCCGGATGGAGCCGGGCGTCCAGACCTGCGAACAGACGCTGACCACCCGGTCCGGCTCCTGCCGGGATTCCGCCTGGCTGCTGGTCCAGATTCTGCGGCATCTGGGGTTCGCCAGCCGATTTGTTTCGGGCTACCTCGTCCAGCTGGCCCCCGATGAAAAGCCACTCGAAGGCCCCGTCGGCCCCACGGCCGACTTCACCGACCTGCATGCCTGGGCCGAGGCGTTCGTCCCCGGAGCGGGCTGGGTCGGGCTGGACCCCACCTCCGGCCTGTTCGCAGGGGAAGGGCATATCCCCCTCGCCTGCACGCCCGATCCGCTGAGCGCGGCTCCCGTCACCGGCGCAGTCGACAAATGCGAAGTCACGTTCGAGTACTCCAACGAAGTGACGCGCGTCCATGAAGACCCGCGCACCACCCGGCCCTACCGCGTCGAGCAGTGGGAAGCGATCGACGCGCTCGGAGCGAAGGTCGATGCCGAACTCCGCGAGCTGGATGTCCGCCTCACCATGGGTGGCGAGCCGACGTTCGTCGCGATCGACAATCTCGCGGCCCCGGAATGGAACACCGCGGCACTGGGTCCTCAGAAACGCAAACTGGCCGACCGTCTTCTCCGCCGACTCGCGGAAAAGTACGGAACAGGGGCCGCCCTGCATCATGGGCAGGGGAAGTGGTATCCGGGCGAAGAACTGCCCCGCTGGGCCTTCGCCGCCGTCTGGCGCAAAGACGGTCTGCCGATCTGGCACGATCCCGACCTCATCGCCGAAGACGGTCGCGATTACGGCATCACCGCAAAAGAAGCTCAGTTGTTCGCCAGTGAGCTGGCGAAGAAACTCCGCGTCAACGCCGACCATGTTCAGCCCGCGTACGAAGACACGTACTACTACCTCTGGAAAGAGCAGCAGCTTCCCGCCAACGTCGATCCCCTGAAGGTCGACCTCAAGGACGGGCTCGAACGCAAACGGATCTCCCGGCTGCTGGAAGGTGGCCTGGGAAATGTCGTCGGTTATGTCCTCCCTCTGCGCTGGGACTTCGGCTACGGGCGGGAAGGCTGGCAGAGCGGGTCGTGGGATTTCCGTCGCGGCCGGCTCTACCTGCTTCCCGGCGATTCGGCGATGGGCTACCGCCTGCCGCTCGATTCGCTCCTCTTCGTCGAACCGGAGAAGCGGGAACCGTTCCCCGAAGCCTGCCCCAGTGACGATCGCGAAACACTGCCCGACCTCGCCACGCTCGTCCAGAAACGGTATTCGCGCGTGGTCCGCGATGTGACCGGTCGCGAGTGGAATGGCGTCGAGGGCGTTCCCGGTGGCGACGTTCAAACGCTCCAGGAACAGACCGTCGACCTCCCCGCCGGTCAGGTGCCGGGGGTCAAAATCTCGGCCTTTCCGGGCTACACCGAGCCGAGCGATCCCGTCGTGCGGACCGCGCTCTGCCTCGAACCGCGCCAGGGCCGGTTGCACCTGTTCCTGCCGCCGGTGTCGCACCTCGAGCAGTTTCTCGATCTGCTTCACTGCATCGAACAGACGGCCAGCGAACTCCAGATTCCCGTCGTCATGGAAGGGTACCCCGCTCCGTACGACCCGCGAATTCATCGCGTGGGGGTGACGCCCGACCCCGGCGTGATCGAAGTCAATCTCCACCCGGCCGCAAGCTGGGACGAACTCGTCTGGAACACGTCCACGCTCTACGAAGAAGCGCGGCAGTGCGGGCTGACCACGCAAAAGCATCTGCTCGACGGCCGTCTCACCGGAACGGGTGGCGGGAACCACATCACCCTGGGCGGTGCCACCGTGGGCGACAGCCCCATGCTGCGTCGGCCCGACCTGCTCAAAAGCCTTGTCACTTACTGGCAGCATCATCCGTCGCTGTCGTACCTGTTCGCGGGGATGTTCATCGGCCCAACCAGCCAGATGCCCCGCATCGACGAGGCCCGCCACGAAAGCCTGTACGAACTGCAGCTGGCGTTCGATCATCTCCGTCGGCAGCCCACCGTGTTCCCCTGGACCATCGACCGGATGCTTCGGCATCTGCTGGTCGACCTCACGGGGAACACGCACCGCGCCGAGTTCTGCATCGACAAGCTCTACTCGCCCGACAGTCTGGCGGGGCGGCTGGGCCTGCTCGAAATGCGCGGGTTCGAAATGCCGCCCCACGCCAAGATGAGCGCCGTGCAGATGCTGCTGCTACGGTCTCTGATTGCCGCGTTCTGGAAGGCTCCCTACGACAAGCCACTCGCTCCTCTGGGAACCGAACTGCACGACCGGTTCCTGCTGCCGGAGTTTGTCTGGGCCGACTTCCGCGAGGTGATCGATGAGCTGCAGAGGCGCGGCTGTCCGATCGAGCTCGACTGGTTCCGTCCGTTCTTCGAGTTCCGATTCCCCATTTATGGGTCGGTTCAAGTTGGCCCACTCGAACTCGAAGTGCGGATGGCCCTCGAACCCTGGCATGTGCTCGGGGAAGAGGCCTCGGCCGGTGGGACGTCGCGCTACGTCGATTCGTCGGTGGAGCGCGTCCAGGTGAAGAGCCGGGGCGTGGTCGATACGCGGCACGTCCTGCTCTGCAATGGCCGCCGCGTGCCGATGCGCTCGGCCGGAATCGCCGCGGAAGAAGTGGGAGGCGTGCGGTTCCGCGCCTGGCAGCCGCCTTCGTGCCTGCACCCGCTGATTCCCGTCCATTCGCCGCGCGTGTTCGATCTCTACGACACCTGGACCGAACGGTCGCTCGGTGGCTGCACCTATCACGTCGCGCACCCAGGCGGTC
>JAIXZD010000151.1 GCA_027489895.1 Planctomycetaceae bacterium | reverse complement strand
AATGCCGCGGGAACCGTGGTGGTCGTGGGGAAGGAAAGTGCCGGGAAAAGCCGGCTGATCTCGTCGCTGACGGGGCGTTATGCCGAGTATGGCAACTTCGCGGGGACGACGGTCGCTTGCGAAGAGTACCGGCTGGGTGAGCGGGTATTTGTCGACACGCCGGGCATCTTGCGACATTCCGATACCGAAACAACACGTCTGGCGCTGGCCGAACTGGCCGGGGCCGAGACGGTGCTGGTCGTTGTCCGGGCGACCACGCTCGATCGCGATCTGCCGGATTTGCTGCCGCTGCTGGAAGGCCGCCGGGCGGCGCTGGTGGTGACGTTTCGAGATGCAATACGGAACACAGCGGACGTGCCGACGACCTGTGCGGAACTGGCACGGGAGCTCGCGATCCCCGTTGTCGCTGTCGATGCCCGGGCACTGACGGCAGACGATCGCGAGGCGGTCCTGAACGCGGTTGAGTCGGCCGGTGAATTGGCCTCTCCCGTGGCGTGGACCGCGACGGGCTGGCAGTCGTCCAGTTCCATGCGACCTTCAGGTGCGGGGAACCGGGGGTCGGTGCTGGCCACAGTCGCCTCGGCCTGTAACGCGATCCTGGCGCTATTCATCCCTGCAGTGGTGGCGGTCTGGGTGGCGAACGGTGTGGCGGCGGCAGTCGACCCTTTGCTGGCGGCCTGGCGGGAACCGCTTGTCGCGGAACTTGGCCGGTGGACCGGCGACACAGGGCTGGTGCGGGCCCTGCTCATCGGCTCTTACGGTCTGGTGACGATGGGGCCGATGCTGTTGGTCTGGGCGGTACCCACCGTGCTCATGTATGCGGTGTTGCTGGGCGCGTACAAGGCGAGCGGACTGGTCGACTGGATCAATGTGGCACTGCATCCGCTGGTGCGACCGATCGGGATGTCGGGACGCGATGTCGTTCGCGTGGTGATGGGGTTTGGCTGCAATGTTCCCGCAGTGATCAGTACGCGGGCGTGCAGCAGTTGTTCCCGGGGGAGCTGCATCTCGGCGATTGCATTCGGCGCGGCCTGCTCTTATCAATTTCCGGCCACGCTGGCGGTGTTAGCGGCGGCGGGGCGTCCGGGTCTGGTGCTGCCCTATCTGGGGTATCTGTTTGTCACCACGATCGCTTACCTGTGGGCGACCGCGCCGCGGAAGGCGACTTCGCCCTTGAATGTTCTCGTCGTCGAACCTGGCCTGGAGCTGGTCTGGCCTGGCCCAAAATCGATCTGGCAAGAAGCACGCAGCACGATTGTTCAGTTTTTTGTGCTGGCGTTACCGGTGTTTTTTCTGATCACTCTGGTCGCCTCGCTGCTGGACTGGCTGGGACTGGTGTCGTGGGCGGCGCGCGGACTGGGGCCTGTGATGGGGCTGTTCAACCTGCCGGCAGAAGCGGCGCTGCCGGTCGTTCTGGCATCGATCCGCAAGGATGGGATTCTGCTGTTCACAACGGTGGGCGAGGCAGGGCCGCAACTCGCAGTCGCCATGACCTCGGTTCAACTGCTGACGGGGGTGTATCTGGCGGGCGTGCTGCTGCCGTGTCTGGTCACAGCCCTGACGATCGCGCGAGAAAAGAGCTGGCGGTTTACGTCCCGTCTACTGGCGAAACAGGCCGTGGCCGCCGTGCTGTTTTCGCTGGTCCTGGCGTGGGGCGGTCGACTGATTCCATGACACGTTGGGAACGAACCGATCATGGGAAAAGACCTTTGGGCAACTACCTGTTCGGGGACAGACCGTTTGGGCTAGAGAGGGAACGTCAATGACGAAGACTGTCGCGAAATCGAAGCAGGCAGAGTCCCCTCAAGGGACAGTGTTCACGAGGTTGCTGTCTCACCGGGTGAAAGCGCAGGCACGGCTGCTGCTGGACCAGCAGATGTGGTGCTGGGGGCGCGATATTGTCGAGCCACCCGACAATCGACTCTGTGCGTTTGGCGGAGCGTACCACTCCTGTCCACTGGTTCCGAAGACTTCGAGTCGGTACGAATGGATTGGGCCCGGCCGCCGCTCGACCGAATCGGTGCAGGTGGTGTTATGGGCGTTTGGACTGATCTATACGGAAGGTGACCGATCGGTCTACGTGCGGCGGCATGGGTTCGACCCGAAACTCTGCCTGGAGCGGATCGATATTTCCCGCCACTGGTCTCCCGACTGCCTGACCGAGTGGCGAACTCCCGGCGGAGCGGCGGCGGTGGCGTCTTGTCGCGAGCTGACCGTCGGGCTGTGTGAATGGATCGCCCGGTACGAAGCGTGGATTCAGGCCCGTGAGGGCAACCAGCGACGCGAGTTGACACTGGCCGCCTGGAAGAAGCCGGTCTGCGCCGCTGGCGAAACGTCCCGCGCCTGGCTGGAACTGGCCGAGACGATCACGAGGGCGTCGTAAGAGTCTGCTGAACCCCCGAAACAGTTCATCAGAAACCAGACCACGCCCGTGCGACCGAAGTGGCCGACTCGGCACGAGCAGTTCACTGTTTGGTGAACAGTTGGATGTTGCCGCAGGTCTGGCAGGCCCTCGCCCTCAATTCACTCCCGCCGTGAACGGTGTTCTTTACCCACCACGAGGCGTTGTCCGGCTTAAACTTAAAGGCCCCTACGGGCATGCACGTGCCCCAGATGAACGAGTCGCCACCGCAAAGCAGGCAGGGACTCGTACGACCTTTCGCTGGCTCTGGCTGCGGGGTCCGATCCGGGGCCATCACTGCGACTCCTGAGTGAGCAATCCGCAGCGACGTTGGGCGGCACCATCACTCGCTATTTCGCGGCGGCGGCCTTTTCGGCGGCCTTCTTTTCGAGCGAGGCGATAATCTTTCTGGTGATCTTGGCTTTCTTGCGCTTGCGTTCGCCGGCGTGGTTCGCACCCATGATAACTCCTGCCCTGAAAAATGGTGATTCAGCAGGATAACCGCCCGAAGGACTGCCGCCAAGCCGAAGAGCGGAGTTGAATCCTGTTTTGGGGCGGGGCGGGGGAAGCCTCACGGCTTCCGCTACCGGAGGCCTGCGTTTGCGGGGATTCGTGGCACCCGGCTTGAATTCCCCCCCGCTGCCCGAAATCATCTCGGTCTGAAGGCCCACTGCTCACTTTGCGCCCGGAGATGCCGGCATGGCTCGCGAGACGATTGTTTTGACCGATACCGCCCAAGGCACCTGGCGCGAGCGGTTCACTGCCAACGCGAAGCAGGGGATGTCCGGATCGCCAGTCCGATTGGCGGGCGGAGACGCCTGGTCAATCGACAAATTTCCGCTGAAGGGCGGGCTTTCGGACGGCATCGATGTCGTGCGCGTGAGCAACGGGGCGTTCTCGATGGATGTCCTGCCGACCCGGGGCATGGGGCTGTTTCGGGGCGTCTGTGCGGGGCTGCCGGTCGAGTGGAAGTCGCCCGTCGCGGCACCGGTCAACCCGATGTTCGTCAATCTGGTCGAGCGGGGCGGGCTGGGGTGGCTGGCCGGGTTCAATGAGCTGCTCTGCCGCTGCGGCATCGATTCAAATGGCCCGCCCGGGCTGGATGTGATCGTCAACAACGAAGGCCAGAAAACGACCGCCGAACTGACGCTGCACGGCAAAATCGCCAATCTCCCGGCCCAGTTCGTCGAGGTCTTCGTCGATACCGATGGCCCGGGGACGATTGGCGTGACCGGGATTGTTGACGAGACGATGCTGTTTGGCCCCTGCTGGCGGATGAAATCGACCCTGTCGACGCAGATCGGCTCAACGGCGATCACCGTCGTCGACGAACTGACGAACCTCAAGTCGACGCCAGCCGAACTGGAGATGCTCTACCACTGGAATTTTGGCCGTCCCTTCCTGGAAGAAGGGACGCGCCTTGTGGTTCCCGCGCTGGAGGTCGCGCCGCGCGATGCCACGGCCGTGGCCGCAGTTGACACCTGGGACACGTATACGGCGCCCAAGGCCGGGTTTGTCGAGCAGTGCTACTGGATGCAGTTGGCGGGCGACAGCCGGGGGCAGACGCAGGTACTGCTCAAGAATGCGCATGGCGACAAGGGCCTCAGCCTGAAGTTCAATGTCCAGCAGTTGCCCTGTTTCACCGTCTGGAAGAACACGCAGGCCGAGGTGGATGGCTATGTGACGGGGCTGGAACCGGGCACGAACTATCCGAACCCGAAAACGGTGGAACGGTCACATGGGCGGGTGGTGAACGTGCCGCCTGGGGGGACGTACCGGACCGAGACGACGCTGGCGATCCATCCGACGCACGATGCCGTCACCGCGGCGGAGAAAGCGGTGCAGGGACTGCTGGGCGGCAAGCAGACGGTCGTCCATCGCGAACCGCAGCCGCGGTATCAGGCGAAGGGGTGAGGATTGTAGGGTGGGCACTGCCCACCTTTGCTCACCGGCGTGATCCACCAGACATTAATGGGATCGCCCATCGGCGCGGTTCTTTTGCCATTCAAGTGCGATCGATGACCGCGTTGCGGCCTCGCGGCGATCGTCGGTTGAAGCCGGAAGAAAAGATGGTGGGTGGTTGGGGGTTGGTGAGCAGTGGTGGGCAGTGCCCACCCTACAGCCGAAAACGACAACGGCGTGAGCCCTGCGAAGTTGCGGGGCTCACGCCGTTGTGTTGATCGTGGCGTGGGGGAAGCCTCACGGCTTCCGCTACGAACGGGTGGAACCTGCGGTTGATTAGTGGCCACTGGCCCAGGGGAGGGCGGCACCGGCGGCGGGCAGCTTGATCAGGTCGACGCCGGTCACTTCCGCGTGCTTGCGGATTTCGGCGAGCGCCTCGGCCGAGGGGGCCGAATCGACGTTGAGCACGGCGATCGCCTCTCCACCGGGAACCGCTTTTTCTCGCCCCAGGGCCATGTGGGCGATGTTGACCTTGTGATTACCACAGACGGTGCCGATGTAGCCGATGAGGCCCGGCACGTCGCGGTGCTTGTAGACCAGCAGCATGCCGTCGAGGTAGGCATCGAGCGAGAAATTGCCGAGCTTCACCAGCCGCAGGAACTCCTTGCCGAAGATCGTGCCCGACGCGCTGACTTCGCCTTCGCCCGTCTTAACGGTGGCGCGGATCAGCGTGGCGAAATCGCTCGGCTCGGACGACGACGCGGAGGTGATCTGCAGGCCGCGTTCGCGGGCCATGAACTCGGCGTTGACGATATTGATCGGCTCGGCCATGGCACTTTCGAGCAGCCCGGTCGCGAAGGCGTTCGTCATCAGCTTGGTCTTCTTGGTGGTCGCCTCACCGCGATAAACGACCTCGGCCGAGACAATCGTCTGCCCGCGGACCTGCTGGCTGAGCAGCAGCCCCAGACGGTAGGACAGGTCGAGGTAGGCCTTCATCTCGCCCATTTCGGTGGCGGAAATGGCGGCCATGTTGACGGCATGGCGAATCTCGCCGCGCAACAGGAAGCCCGAGATGATTTCGGCCGCTTCGAGGGCGACCATTTCCTGGGCTTCGTCGGTCGAGGCACCCAGGTGCGGCGTCGCGAGCACCTTGGGGTGCTTGGGGAGGCGGTTCTCGGCCGGGGGCGGTTCCTTCTCGAACACGTCGAGGGCGGCCCCGGCGACCTGACCGGCATCGAGGGCATCGGCCAGTGCCGTTTCATCGATGATCCCGCCGCGGGCGCAGTTCACGAGGCGGACGCCCTTCTTCAGTTTGGCAATCCGATCTTTGCCGAGCAGGCCACGGGTTTCCTCGGTGAGGGGGGTGTGGACGGTGATGAAGTCGCACTGCGGGAGCAGCGTGTCGACTTCGGGATGAAACTCGATCCCGTACTCGGCCGCTTTTTCCTTGGTGAAGAACGGGTCGTACCCGAGGACGCGCATCTCGAAGGCGAGGGCTCGCTTGGCGACGGCGAGTCCAATCCGGCCCAGACCCACCACACCGAGCGTTTTCCCGGCCAATTGCGTGCCAGTGAACGATTTGCGGTCCCACTTGCCGGCGTGCATGCTGGCATCGGCCGGGCCGACGTTGCGGGCCAGGCCCAGAAGCAGGGCCATCGTATGTTCAGCGGTGCTGATCGTGTTCCCGGCGGGGGTGTTCATGACAACGATCCCCTCGCGGGTCGCCGCCTGGGTATCGATGTTGTCGACGCCAACACCAGCGCGAACGATCGCCTTGAGTCGCGGCTGCCCCTTGAGGATGTCGGCGGTGAGGGTGACGCCCGACCGAATGATGACGCCGTCGGCGCCCTTGAGCGCCTCGATCAGCTCGGCTCCTTTGAGGCCCGGGCGGTAGTCGACTTCCAGACCCGACCGCTTGACCGACTCGACACCCGCCGCCGACAGATTGTCGGGAATCAACACTCGAGGCATTTCAATCCGCACTTTCGAACGAGAGAGGTAGTTCTTCCCGGCAACGCCTGACGGCAGGTGACGCACAGGTCTCTGCAACCGAGATCCCATAAACCGTCATCGGAAAACCGAATCCACAGCATAGGGAGAGTCTGGCCGCACGCAACCCCGCGAATTGTCGCGGGAATGCTGATTGGACCGATCGAGACGGGGCGTCGCCGACCCTGGCCAGGAGTGGTTTGGAAACAACGGAACCTAAATCTGGAAAGGGAGTTCCGTTGACAACTCGGTCAGGCAGAACTAATTTTGAGCAGGCACGTATCAAATTGTGCCGACATTCGTCCGAGTGGATATTCGAGCATTCTGACCGGGGTGGTCGCCTCGGTTTTCGCAGGATGGTCGCTAAGCGGCCGATCGGTTCGCTCTGGTTTTTGGTTGGGTTGCTCGCGAAAGGGCCATCGCTATGAGCCACGCACGCTCTCTGTTCTCTGGCGTCAACCTCTGGGGCGGATCGACGCTCAATCCCTGTGACAAGTCGACCCGGCGGGATGTGCTGCGGGTGGGCGCTCTTGCTGGCACGGGGATGACGTTAGGCAACCTGCTGGGAGCACGGCGGGCCGCGGCTGAAGCGGGTGTGACGACTCGGAACACCTCGGTGGTCTGGCTCTGGCTGGGTGGCGGGGCGACACACGTCGAAACGTTCGACCCCAAGATGACCGCCCCGGCTGAGTTCCGCAGCATCACCGGTCACGTCGCGACGTCGCTGCCGGGCGTCGCAGTGGGCGGGACGTTCCCCAAGCTGGCGCAACTGGCCGGTCAGATGGCTCTGGTCCGCTCGTTTGCTCATCGCAATAGCGGACATGGCGGCGGAACGCACTGGGTGATGACGGGCTACGACAACCGGATGGCCGATAACGGCGGGCTGCCGACGCGGCCGTCGCTGGGGTCGATTCTGTCGCGGACGCGGGGTGCGAATCATCCGGAAACGGGGATGCCCACTTACGTGCGGCTGAATTCGATTCCGGCAGATGGCCCGGCGTTTCTGGGGGCGGCGGCCGCGCCATTCGATCCGCAGGGTCAGGCTCGGAAGAACATGGCGGTCAATGCGAAGCTCGATCGCGTTTCGGATCGCCGGTCGCTGCTGGGAAATCTCGACCGCTTCGAGCGGGAGTCGGACCAGTCGGGGTTGATGGAGGGCCTCGACAAGTTCGAACAGCAGGCGTTCAAGCTGATTCTGGGGAATGCCCCGGCCGCGTTCGACCTCGCCAAGGAACCGCCGCATCTGGTTGAGAAATACGGCAAGGGACTGGGACAGCAGATGCTGATGGCCCGCCGGTTGTGCGAAGCAGGCTGTGGGTTTGTGACGATCCAGTTTGGTGGCTGGGACATGCACACGGGAATCAAGGCGGGGATGGAACGGCGGGGGCCGGAAGTCGACCGGGCTGTCGCTACGTTCCTCGAAGACATTGCCGCACGGAACATGTCGGACGATGTGTTGCTGGTGATTACGGGCGAGTTCGGCCGGACGCCGCGGATCAACCGGTCGGGCGGTCGCGACCACTGGGCACCGCTCAGCACGCTTGCGCTGGCGGGCGGGGGCCTCAAGATGGGGCAGGTCGTGGGGGAATCGAATTCGAAGGCCGAAGTGCCCGCGACCAACCCGATTGGCCCGCAAGACCTGATGGCGACGGTGTTCCACGTGCTGGGGATCGACCCGGGGTTGCAATACGTCAACCAGGCAGGACGGCCCGTGACGCTGGTGGAAGAAGGCCGACCGATCGCCGAGCTGATTTAGCCGACGTGTGAGATTTGCGCGAGGCGGGCGAGGAGTCGGGCGACATCGCCGTTATCGATGACGGCGGCGGCGAGTGGGACGCCGTCCTGCAGGTGGGTGCAGTGTCCTGCGATCCAGAGCGCGGTGGCCGCGTTGGCGAGCACCATGTCGCGAGGGGCGCCTGGCTCTCCGGCATAGACCCGCCGGATGAGCGCGGCGCTCTCCTGAGCGGAGTTCACCTGCAAGGCCTCGACCTGGCATTCGGCGAGGCCGAATGTCTCTGCGGACCAGACTTCTGGCTGCACCTCTCCCGGTCCGGTGACGACATAGGCATCGGTCTGGCCCCAGAGGGCGACTTCGTCAAGCTGACCGGCCCCGCAGACAACCACGGCCCTCGCCACGCCCAGCTCCGCCAGGACTTCGGCCATGAGCCGGGCCATGTCGGGGCGATAAGTTCCGACGAGCTGATACGCGGCGCCGGCGGGATTGGTGAGCGGTCCCGCGAGATTGAAGATCGTGCGGAGGCCGAGTTGTTTGCGGACCGGGGCGACATGCTTCATCGCGGAATGGAGCAGCGGCGCGAAGCAGAACCCGATTCCCAGTTCGTCAATGCAATGTCCGACCGCTGCGGCGGAGAGCGAGACATTCACCCCGAGATGTTCGAGGACATCGGCCGAGCCACTCGAACTGGAGACACTGCGGTTGCCATGTTTGGCGACGGGCACTCCGCAGGCGGCGACAACGAGCGCGGTTGCGGTGCTAATGTTGAAGGTGCGGAGTTCATCGCCGCCGGTGCCGCAGGTGTCGAGCAGGCCGGTGCGAGAGGTGGGGATGGGGGTCAGGCGGGCTCGCATGGCGCGGGCGAGGGCGAGCAGTTCGGTCTGGGACTCTCCCAAGACACGCAGAGCAACCAGAAACGCCGCCATTTCGACTTCGCTCGGCTGCCCGTCCATGATCGCCTGGAAAGCGTTGTCGGCTTCGAGGTGCGTGAGATGTTGCCGATCGACAAGGCGGCGGAGGGCGCAATGCAGAGGGGTCATGGCGACAAATCTGAAGTGAGGAGGGCGTTGAGTCTGCGTACTTGCGGGGATCGTGGGACGGGGTCGGTCGGCAGGCGGCCAAACGCCTCGAATTGTCGAGTCGGAAACGGTGTGGAAGGCCAACTGACTGACGGACACATCTGACATTCAGGTTCAAGAGCAGACAGTATTCGCAGGACGCTCGTCTGCCTAGGTGCGGACGATTCGATCTGGAGTGGTGGGTGCGGTCACCAATTCTCCAGGCGACTGTTGCTTCTGTGGGATTTCACGTGGGAGCCGGAAGCGTTAGCGCCCGGAGGAGCAGCGAGGCTCCCAAGTGTCGGCGGTTCGGCGAGAACGTTGTCTGGGTGGTGGTGCGGCGTTGGCGAGGCTTTGGGTGGTGGGAAGTTAAAGCTGGGGTAGGACGCTGGGGGAAGTCTCACGACTTCCACTACGTCTGAGGGGGAGCGAGGTGGGTTTTTGGAGGAACATCGTCAAACCTCCGGGCGCGAACGCTTCCGGCTCCCTCGATTTCGAGAGGTTCCAGGAGATGGACGATTGCTAAGGAACGGACTTGAGTGAAATGCTGGCGTCCGGTACGGCCGGTGGGATCGGTACGATATCCCCCGTGACCGCTGCGAATTCCCCAGCCAGCAAGAACGTTCTTGACCCGGCCTAACCCCCATGTAGAATCGAGGGTTAGACTCGCGTAACGCGCTCGAAACGACCGATCGTATCGAGTTTGCGGGGTGGTGGTGTAGATCGCTGCCCCGCAAAGTGACTGGCGCTGTTCCAAAGTAGGGCAGACGTCGGGGCCGGTTCGCGGGTTGGCCCAGGGATGGGGTAGATTCGTCACTCCTCGATGTGTTGGGAGAGCGGCATATGGCCTCCTCGAAATCGCCCGGCTGGCCCGAATACTCGTTTATCGCCACGCTCGTGCTGGCGCTGGGCTTAGGCCTGGGCTGGTTCCTGGAAGCACGGGATAAGGCCGAGCGGCTTGCCGCTCAGGCGAAGTCCAAGGAAGAGGCGACGTCGGCGAACAAGGCGGCGACCACCGCCCTCGAGCAGATCGATGCCCTCAAGAAGGCGACCGGCCACACCTACGAAGATGTCGGTGCGGGCGACCCCAACAAGCCGAACACCGTGATGAACGCCATCACGACGGAGATCGCCCAGGCCGCGCCCGATGTGGCCGAGCGGACCTACACCGCCGCGGTGGGCAAGCTGACGACCGATGTGCGGACGCTCACGACCGAGCGCGATGACCTGCGGAAAAAGCTCGACGACCTGAACAGCTCGTTCATTGGTCTGGAAGACAAATACAAAGCGGTTGTGAAGCAGGTGGACGATGCGAAGACCCAGGCCGAGCAGGATCTGACGGCGGCGAATACGTCGAAGACCGAAGAACTGGCCAAGAAAGACACGGACATCGACGAGTTGAAGAAGGCCTACACCGACGCCCAGGCCGAGTTCGACCTCTACAAGGAATCGGCAGAAAAGACGCAGAAGGACCTGAACAACCGCGTCAAGAACCTGGTGGCGGTCAACACGAAGCTGAATGACCGGCTGATGGATCTGGAACGAACGAGCTTCGAGCAGCCCGATGGCGCGGTTCGACTCGTCGATAACTCGGCCCGGACCGTGTTCATTAACCTGGGTGAGGTGGATCGGCTGCCGCTGCGGACGACGTTCAGCGTCTACGATCAGGGAGTTCCTGGCGTGGCCCGCGGCCCGAAAGATGTGAAGGGGTCGATCGAAGTGGTTCGCGTGCTCGGTCCTCACATGGCCGAGGCTCGGATCAACGATTCGTCGATCTTCGCCCCGATTGCCCCGGGCGACCTGATCTACACGCCGCTCTGGAGCCCGGGCCGGGCCGAGAAGTTTGCTGTGATTGGCACGGTCGATCTCGATGGCGATGGCACCCCGGACCGCGACCTCTTGCATGAACTGGTCAATACGGTCGGGGCGGAGATTGCCGTCGAAGTGGACAACAACGGCAACCGGACCGGCGGTGAGATCACCGAAGAGATCAAGTTCTTCGTGCGGGGCAAAGTACCGACGCTGGATGAGGCTTCGGATGTTGAAGAGCAGAAGCGGATCGAGCGGGTCAACGATCAACTGACCCGGATGCTCAACGAAGCCCGTGAGCACGGCGTGCAGGTGAAGTCGATGAACGAGTTCCTGACGTATGTCGGGTACAAGCCGAACCGCCGGGTCTACCGCCCTGGGGAAGCGACGACGTTCAATTTGAAGGCCGGGGCGCGAAGTGCGAGCGTCGACTCTTCGAAGTCGGATGTCGGTCGGCCGTCGTCGGCGGGGAGCACGTCGGGTGCCGTTTCGGGCAACCGGAACCTGAAGCCGAAAACATCGACAGGCACGACCTCCAAGCTGTTCCGCGGCGGTCGATAGGTTGATCGCCAACGGGTTGATGTTGGCGACTGATCTCAACCTCTGAACGAATTCGAACAGGCTGGCCGCTCAGGCCAGCCTGTTTTGCTTTGCGAACGGTCGATCACAGCCCTTCGCGGGCGAGTTGCAGGCGGAGACTGGCGAGGACCTGTTCCCAGTCGCTGAGCAGGACTGGCTCACAGAGCAGTTGCCGGGCGAGATTTCGCAGGGCGCGGCGCTGGGGTTCCTCGGGCAGGTAATCGACGGGGCTTTTGCCATCGAGTCGGGCCCAGAGGCAGGCCGCGAAATGCTTGAGCGTGCGGGCGAAGAGGGCCTGGCGCTTCATCTCGGGGACGAAGTGGGTCTGCTTCGCGGCCAGTTTCCGGACCGCGCGGTATCCATCCCAAAAGCGATAGGTCAGGAAGGCATACTCGTGAAAACGCGGCAGGAACTTGACGGTTTTCAGCACGAGGTGACTCAGAAAGAATCCCAGATCGAAGGCGGGGTCGCCCAGATGGGCCGTTTCAAAGTCGACCAGCACGACCCGTTCGTGAATCGCTCCCGAGGAGGTCGGCGTGGAGTTCGGCTCGGGGACAAGGAGCACGTTCTTGGGGCTGAAGTCGGCGAGGACGAGGCCGAACCGTGTGGACAGACTCTCGTCGACCAGTGCCTCTAAAGCGGGTGCTGCCTCGGGGAACTGTCGGGCGACGTACCGGTAGAACGGATCGAGCCTGAGTTCATCAAAAACGGTGAGATCACCGAACCGGTCGACCAGCGGGGCGATGTCGGTGGTGGCGGAATGGATCGTGGCGAGCAGGCTTCCTAACCGTGCAGCCACATCGCCATTCGCTTCACCCGCCAGCAGGACACCCTTCCAGACGCGATGCTGGGCGGGCAGGGCTTCCATCGCAAACGCGTAGTTGGCGCGATCCTCGGCAAGCAGTCTCGGGACGCTCCCTGGAGGCAGGATCTGGCCCAGAAAGGCCAGAGCGTCGATCTCGCGGTAAATGCGGTCGAGCCGGCTGCGCCAATCGGCCTGCACCCGCAGTTTTTCACGGGATTGCTTGAGAACGAGGTCGTCGCCCTCGTCGGGCATCACACGGACCACGAGGTTGGAGACGCCGTAGGCGAGCGCCTCGGCCCGGGCGGCAAGGCCGAGCGGGAGCCAGCCGCGATCCTGCGCGAACTTCACGGCGGTCTCGGGGGTCAGTTCTTCCATGGTGCGAGTATCGGGGGGCGCGGCCGAATGTCAAATCGCGGCGTGTGGCTGGGCGTTGTGAGATTCCCGGAACTACGGTTGCCGAGTCTGCCGGAATGCTCTTTACTATCGAAAGAGGACGGACGCAGGGCGAATTCGGGCCGGTTGCAGGCCCCGCCAGGCGTCCCACAGCAAGGATTTCCACATGGCTCACATCGTTGCCCAGCCCTGCGACAAGTGCAAATACACTGACTGCGTCGTCGTCTGTCCGGTCGAATGTTTCTACGAAGGCGAAACGATGCTCTACATCCATCCGGATGAGTGCATCGACTGCGAAGCCTGTGTGCCGGAATGCCCGGTCGAGGCGATTTACCACGAGGACAACTTGCCCGAGAAGTGGGCCGAGTACACGAAAATCAACGCGGACATGGCCCCGCAGTGCAAGGTGATCACCGAGAAGAAGACGCCTCTGGCCGATTCGAAATAGCGGCGTCACGGTCGCCCAGGCGATCGACAGTCAGCACACTCCGGCCGTCGCGTTCTCCGGAACACGACGGCCGGTTGTCGTTTACAAGATTGTCCTTTTACGGGGCGCTGGCGCGCGGGTCGCGCCGCGCCTTCGCACCCCGGTGACCAGCCCGTTTGGCTTCAGGCATTCATGCGACCGCAGCGTGTCTTCATCACCGGCCTGGGCGTCGTCGCGCCAGGCGGCGTGGGGACGGACGCGGTGTTCAGGAATCTTGTGGCGGGTCAGTCGCAGACGCGAGCCGTCACCCCCGAGGAACTGGGCTGGCCCACACTCCCCGGTCTCGATCGCCTGGAACCGCTGATCGCCGCCCCGGCCCCCGACCTGCCGCTCGGGCCTGGTGACAACCGCCTGGCGGCGCTGGCGCGAGCGGCAGTGGTCGAAGCGCTGGGCGGATCGGCGGCGAACAGCACCTCTCGCTCCGACTGCGGACTGGTCCTTGGGGCGAGCAAAGGCGACTTGTGGCGACCCGACGCGGGGTACGGAGTTAGCCCGGGCGATGTCGCCGAGCGGATTGGTCGCGAGTTCGGGTTGGGAGCGGGCTGGCTGGCCCCGGTGGCCGCGTGTGCGACCGGGTTGGTCGCGATTGGTACGGCGTATCTGCGGCTGCGTCAGGGGGACTGGACCAGCGCGGTGGCGGGAGGGGTCGATTCGTCGCTTCATCCGGGATTGATGGCCTCCTACCGCCGGTTGGGGGTGCTCAGTCGGGAACGAGCCCGCCCCGAAACCGCGTGTCGGCCGTTTGACGAATCCCGGTCAGGCTTCGTGGTGGGAGAAGGTGCGGGTGTCGTTCGCATGGAATGCGAACCGGGGGAGACCGGCGTCCTGCACGGATCATCAACCACGGGCGGAGCGTTGTCTGGAACGCAGGGACAACTGGCCGAGGTGTTGGGATATGCCCTTACGAGCGATGCGGCGGGGCCTTTGCAGCTGCCTACCGGCCCGACCGCGCTGTCCCAAGCCATTGCGCTCGCGCTGGAACAGGCGGGGCTCACAATCGCGGACGTCGATGTCATCTGCCTGCACGGGACCGGTACGCTGGCCAATGATGCCCTGGAGGCGGCGGCCCTGCGAATGGTGTTTGGCGACCGTCTGGACGAGATTCCCGCCTGGTCCTGCAAAGGGGCGCTGGGCCATTTGCTGGGGGCGGGGGGGGCGGTCGAGTTGATTGCGCTCGTCCAGGCGCTGAGAACGGGCCTGGTCCCCCCGACAGTCAATTTGCGGAGCCCTGCCCCGGACTGCCGGCTGGGCCATGTCATGGACGTTGCCCGGGCGGGCAGTTTTCGGGTGGGATTGAAGCTGTCGCTGGGGTTTGGCGGGCACTGCGCGGCCCTGGTCCTTCGCGCATAACCGATATTCACAGGCGTGCGTTCAGGTCCTGCGATGCAATCTGGGGCGTCCGCCCCTTGAAGGGGTCGCACTCCGCACTTACTGTCTGGGTGAGAAGGGAATGCCACCGTAGCCTGATCTGGCTTCTGGCGCAGCCTTGTCGGACCGCCCTCTGCGACTGAACACGATCATGACGAATGAAGCGACCCCGGCGAGAATGTCCGGGGAAACATTTCTGTCGCTCGTTCGCCAGAGCGGGTTGCTGGATCCGGAAGTGCTCAAGCGGCACCTCAAGGAGCTGCAGGACCGTTCCGTCGACTTCACCGACAGTGCGGCGCTGGCCACGGGTCTCGTCGAGCGTAACGCCCTCACCCGCTGGCAGGCCGACAAAATCCTCGTGGGCAAGCACAAGGGGTTTTTCCTCGGCAAGTACCGGCTGATGTCGCACCTGGGCAAGGGCGGCATGAGCAGCGTCTACCTGGCCGAGCATGTGCTGATGCGGCGGCGGGTGGCGATCAAGGTGCTGCCGCAGGGACGCGTGGATGACAGCTCGTACCTGCAGCGGTTTCACCGGGAAGCGCAGGCGGTAGCGGCGCTCGATCACCGGAATATTGTCCGCGCGTACGATGTCGACCAGGAAGGGGCCGTTCACTTCCTGGTGATGGAGTTTGTTCCCGGGCAGAGTCTGCAGGAGCTGGTGGCGCGGGGGGGCGTGGTCTCGCCGGTCGTGGCGGCTGAGTACATCCGCCAGGCGGCCGAAGGGCTGGCGGCCGCGCACAAGGCGGGGCTGGTGCATCGCGACATCAAGCCTGGGAACCTGCTGGTCGACGAGAAGGGGACGGTCAAACTGCTCGATCTGGGCCTGGCCCGGTTTTCGAGTGATGGGGACGACGCTTCGTCGCTGACGATTGCGAATGAAGAGAAAGTGCTGGGGACGGCCGATTATCTGGCCCCTGAACAGGCACTCGACAGCCATCTCGTGGATGCCCGCGCCGACCTCTACAGCCTGGGGGGCACTCTCTACTTCCTGCTGGTGGGCAACCCGCCGTTCCCGGAAGGCTCGGTCGCGCAGCGGCTGATGGCGCACCAGACGAGGGAACCGGTGTCGATCGGCATCAAGCGTCCGGAAGTGCCGGAGACGCTGGTGGCGATTGTCGAAAAGCTGATGAAGAAGAAGGCGGACGATCGGTACCAGACCGCAAAAGAAGCTTCGGCCGCGCTGTTCCAATGGCTGGCCCAGCATGGCGGCAACTCGTGGATCAAAATGAGCGCCGCCACGCAGTCGACTCCAGTGAGCGGCTCGGGTGTGAATCCCGCCATCGTGACGCGGCCGACCGAGTCGGGATCATCACCGAAAGTGGTTGCCAGCGGTTCCCCTGCGCCTGGGACATTTGGTAACAATTCCGGCGCACCCAGTTCTTCGGTGCTCGGATCGGTCAAGCTGTCCGATGAGGAACCAACCGGAGGCTCGACGGCCATCCGGTCGGCACCCGATCTGGTGAGTCCGCAGCCCAAGCCCGCCGCGCTTGCAAGCCCGCTGCCACCGGTGGCTAACCCCTCACTGGCGTCGAGCGGTCCGGCGCTGGTCGATCCCACACCTGACGCCCCCACGGCGTTCAATGACTTTTCGTTTTTGACGGCTCCCGCGGCCAAGTCTCCCGCGGCCATCTCGCCTGACGCCGATGCGCCGACGGTTGCGGTGACCCGTCCGCCCGCTCCGGCGGTTCCCGTTCCCGTTGCTCCCGCCTCCGCGACGCCCGCCGTTGCAACTCCCGTAGTTGCCGCGCCTGTTGCGCAGCCTGCCGCTCCTCCGGTCGCAAAGCCGGTTGTTGCCCGTACGATCCCGTCGACTCCGGCCACGGCTCCAGCACCGACACCGCCAGCGGGAGGCTACGATTTTCTGGGGACGCCTCCGCTCGCCGAGACGGCAGCGTTCGACCTGGGTGCGCTGTCGATGCCGCCTGCGTCGCCAACGGAACCGACTTCGCTGACGGCACCTCCAGCCACAGCGACGCCGATTTCGGTTACCGCTGCGATCCCTGCAGCAATTCCTGTGGCGAAACCGGTTGCCAAAGCCGTCGCGAAGCCGGTGAAGGGCGTGGTTCCGCCGGTCGCGACGCCGATCGCAACACCGGTTGTCGTAGCGAAGACGGTTTCGGCGCCACCGGTCGCACCGCCTGTGGCCGCCAATCCCGAATTCCCGGCGTTTCCTGCGTTTTCGCCAGTCGAGACTCCGTCTGTCCCGTCAGCCGCGTCTGACTTTCCGGAGTTTTCCCTGGGTGGATCGCTCCCGGCGGCCGAGGCATTGCCCTCTCTGCCGGAGAGTCCGGTCAGCTCTTCTGCCGGACTTGCCGCAGGGGACATGTCTGCCGGGACGAACACGGAAGAACGCCCGGCGGTCGCTGCCGGAGCCGCCAAATCGAATCCCATGGCGAAGGTGCCCTGGAAGGGTGTTGCGGCCGGGGGCGCGGCGGCGCTGGCACTGTTGTTCCTCCTGAACTGGTTCACCTCGTCGCCGACAGCGGCCAAGAGCAAAGGCAAGAAGAGGTCTTCGAAGGCGGTCGCCACGACCGAGGAAGATGACGCGCCGTCCAACCCCGCGCCGTCACAAGGGAACGCATTCAAGGCATCACGCGAACTCAAGGTCGGGCCGGGCGAGGCGTTTCCGAATGTCGCCGCCGCGCTCGCGGAAATTCGCAAGGAGTATGCGGCCCACCGGCAGCAATTCGACGACTCGGCACAGAACCGCCGCCAGATTCGGCTGCTTTCGGGTGACACGCTCACCGAACCGCTCGTCTTCGACAAGTCGCTTCCCTCGGGGATTCGGGTGATCGCGGATACGTCGCTGGGCGCGAAGCTCGCCACCAGTGGTACGGGGCCGCTGATCACGATCACGGGGCGAGAGCGGATCTGGATTGACGGGTTAACGCTGGATGCCTCGGGCAAGGCGACGGCTGTCCAGGTTTCGGGCGATGTCTCGGGCCTGCATTTGAAGAACCTCACGATTTCCGGGTTTACGAAGACCGGGATTGCAGGAGAGGGGGCCACGGCCGAAGGCGGCGCCAGCAAGCGGATTCTGTTCGAGAATGTGACGCTGCGGTCGGGCGGACCGGAGGCAGTCGGAATCGCCTTGCGGAAGGGCGAGCAGTCGACATCGAACCTGCGGATTTCGAAGTCGACGCTCACGGGTCCGTTTGCCGCAGGCATCTCGACGACGGGGGCGCTGACCGATGTCGACGTTCTGGAGACGGTTATCGGCGATGCGAAGGTCGCGATCCGGATCGAGGGTGAGGCGTTACGGCACCAGAATCTGGTGTTTGCGTACAACAGTTTTCATCTGGGGGAATCGGGGATCCTGTTCACGAATCAGCCGGCGAACGACAGTTCCGGACTCGGGTTTTACAACAACCTGTTCCTGGGCCAGTCAGGTCCTGCCGTGCTGATTGCCAAGGGCTTCAACAAGGATGAGTTCCTGCGGATGTATTCGAAGAACGGGGGTGGTGCGGTCTACAACTGGACCGATACGACTCCCGCCACGCCGCCCGTCCCGGGCACGCTGCCGCTGTTTGATGCGCAGGGGCAAACAGGTGTGAAGGATCTGCCGTTCGTCTCGACGGATCCTTCCAGCGGGAACTACCTGAAGCCCGCCCCGAACAGCCCGCTGGTGAGCGTGGGCCTGCCTCAGGTGAAAGACCTGGTGCATGCGCGGGTGGGTGCGAAAGCGCCGTAGCGCGATGATGTCCCAGCGAGTTTCGGCTGGCTGTCTAGCGTCTGCGGCTACCAGGGCATCTCGAGCATCTCGACGATGCGGGTGGCGAGGCGTTCCATCGCCTGCTGTTCCCCGGTGGCCCGCGACTGGCCGATTTCCGGGGCGAAGTCGCCCTGGGCCTGCAGACGCACCAGTTCCGGAGCCGGGATGCGTGAGGACTGCAGCACTTCGCCGGTGCGGACATCTTCCCAGGTGACTTCGACGATCAGGTCGAGCTGCAGTTCGCGGGCATCGGACTGGCTGGTCTGACCGAGGACCCGCTTTTCGATCGAGACGATCTTGCCCAGGAGCCGAGTGTCGGCGTCTTCCTCGCGCGCGAGGCGGAAGGGCGTGCGAGTCTTGATCTTGCTGTGCACCGCTTCGGTCAACTGATACTCGTAGCCGCGGCGGCGGGTCTCGGCCCGGAAGATCGGGACATAGATCGTTCGCACTTCGGGGCTGTACGGTGCCCCGACCATGTAGCCACACCCCGAGCCGGTCGCGACGCAGAGCGCGACGAGACAGACCCAGAACAGTGTTGGCCTGGAGGGCGTCTTCACTCGCTGTCGCCTCCGGTGAGACGTGCGCGCCCCGGTTCGTCCGGTTCAGGAGATTCTTCGGTGAACTCGGGTTCGACGACTCGGGTGGGACGGCGGCGCGGCTCGGCTGGTGGAGCCGGTTCGTCGTCGACGCTCTCTTCCGCAGGCATTTCTTCCGGAGGACTGTTCTCAACAGGTTCGTCGGCACCGGGGAAGTCGACGTCTGGCATGTCAGAATCGGGTTGGTCGCCAGGAGTGCGAGGCGGCACCGATTGGGACGGCCTCGGCATGCGTGCCCAGGCTTCGCCGGCTCGTTCCGGACCGATTTTCATCATCGTTTTGCGAGCCCGCTGGGCGTACTCGCTGTCGGGAGCGCGCTGCATGATGATCACGCAGTAGACGGCGGCCGAATCGAACTGGCGTTTCCGCAGGTAGAGTTCGACGCGCTTCCAGTCGCGAGCAACCGCCGCGGCGTCCATTTTGCCCAGGTCGTTGGCGAGCTGGCTTCGTTGATCGGCTTCGGGAAACAGCTTGAGCGTGCTGCTGGTCAGTTTGCGGGCGTCGTCAAGGGCTTTGCCGTCGTAGTCCGCCCCCTGGTACGCCAGCAGTTTGACGCGCTGCCCTACCACGTAAGCGGTCTGGACATGTTCGCTCTGCGGGTACTCTTCCCGCAGGATGTTGAAGTAGTGGTCGGCCTCTTTGTAGTCCTGCTTCCGCATATGGTGCGTGGCCGCCATCAGCAGCGCGTCGTCGGCGATCGGACCGGTCGGGTCGTTCAGCCAGACGGCGGTGAGCGCCTGGAGCGCGCGGCCATGCGTGTCGAAGAATGGACGGGTTTTGTCGGTGAAGTTGGGAGCAATTGCGACTTGCCGGGGGACCGGAATCTCTTTGTCGCCTTCGGGCGTGTTCAAGCGCCCCGCGTTGTACTGCACCAGTTCGATTTCCGAAGGGGAGGGAGGCGACCCCAGCCAGTACCGCGCAATCGAATAGAGCCGACGGGTCGAGGCTTCGGTGTGCCGCGTCGCCGTGTACTTCTTCATCAATTCGCCGTAGGCATCCTGGGCCGAGGGATACTCTTTGCGCTCGTACTTGCTCTCGGCGAGCATGAACATCGCCTCTTCTTCGATCGGCTTGTCCTTGTACTTTTTGGCGACCTTTTTGAAGGCCTTTTCGGCGTCTTCAAAGTTGCCCGCATCGAACAGCGCCTGGGCCTTGTCGAAATCGGCCTGACCTTCCAGGGGTGCGAACGGATCGCGCGTGCTGTAGCCATTGGCGATCTTGCCGTGTCGACCGTAGACGTTGGTGATGTTGAAGAACCCGTCACCGGTCGACTTGCAGCCCACCGGCCCGACCAGCGACAGCGAAGCCAGCAGCAGCGCGGCATACAGGCGGCGAGGGGACGTGGCGATGCCCCGGCCGCGAACTGTTGCGGCGGCGAGCGACGTCCCTGTCGTTCGGTGCGTACTGGTCAAGGGAATGGGGGGGGCTAAAGGCGAGGAAAAGATGTCGCTGGCGGCTAGGCGAACGGCAGGTATCTCAGGGTTTTTGGTTTTCGGCCGAGGATCTGGGCGATGCAGGCGGTGAGGAGGCTTCGAGCTTCTGCCATCCGGGGTTTGTCGAGAGGAATCTCGGCGAGGGGAATCTCGGGATGGGACAGGGCCTGAAGGCGGTGAATGGTCTGTTCGGAAACGAAGTGCGATACGGTCTGAAGTTCTGAACACGCCGGGCAGTAGAACCCACCCTGGCTCACTTTGAACGCGATCCGCGCGTTCGCGGGGAAGGCGACCCCGCATTCGAGGCAGCCTTCCAGCGCGGGAAGTTGACCAAGTTCCCGCAATTGGATCAATTCAAATCTGAGGAGCGCGGCGAAGCAGTGCCGTCCAGCGGAAAGCTCGGACAGCGTGGCGACGGCCGCGTCGTAAAGTTCAGGTTGGGGATCGTCTTCGACGGAGAGTGCTTCGAGCAGTTCGGCGAGGTAATACCCGCCGTACAGCGAGAGGAGGTCGCCCGGAGCGGGCTGAAACCGCCGGACCAGCTTCGCCTCGGTCAGAAGATCGAGGCCGCCCGACGATTTGCGGAGCATTACTACGTCAATCTCGGCGAGCAGGTCAAGAGCGACTTCAAAAGGCCCCTTGAGCCTCCGGGCGCCCTTGGCCATGACGCCTGTTTTCCCGAACTCGCGGGTGAACAGCGTCATCACCCGGCTCGACTCGCTGAAGTCGACCTGACGAATGACGAGTGCTCGGGCTTTCTCCGCGGACATGATGGGGCCGGACTAAAGGTTGCGGAGAGTGATCCACGAAACAGAGATTGGATATGCTGACGGGGACGGGTGGCCGCCGGATTGGGATTGGGTACGGTCGCAATTTTCCAAGTGTCTATCGCGATCAGGTGAGCCGGAAGCGTCAGCGCCCGGAGTTTCCACGACGCGGTCCGGCATTCCACTCCGGAAAGCAACAGCAACGGCACCCGATCGGGTCGGTCTCTTTCCAACGGAGCGCATCTTCAGGGATCCGATGGACGGGGGCAATCCGTCTGTGGTGACCTGTGCCGAAGCTGGTGGCAATTGTTTTTGGTTGATTTGCGAATTTAAGGCCGGTGGGAACGGGCGACGCTTCGGTCGCTGGCGCTTCCGGTTCCCCAAGATCGGGACCAAAATCGAGTCATCTGCCTCGGCATCAACGGGACGTGCCGCAGATCCTGGCAATTGACAATAGTATCACTCGTTGATATCACCAAGGCGATCATGGGGCCAAAGCACCGACAGACGCTTCAAGCGATTCTCGAAGACCCCGTCCGGTCGAACATTGCCTGGCGAGACATTGAGGCCCTGCTGAAGGCCGCAGGCGCCGAGATCACGGAAGGAAGCGGTTCACGGGTGCGGATTGCCCTGAATGGCGTCCGGGCGGTGTTTCACCGGCCGCACCCTCAAAAGGAAACAGACCGGGGGGCCGTCAAATCGATGCGGCGGTTCCTGGCTGAGGCGGGAATCACGCACTGATGGAGTCTGAATGATGATGGAATACAAGGGCTACATTGGTAAGGTCGAATTCGATGAAGCGGCCGGGGTGATCCACGGTGAGGTCATCAACACGCGCGACGTCATCACCTTCCAGGGGGAGAGTGTCGCCGGGGTGCGGAAGGCGTTCCGCGAGTCGGTTGATGATTACCTTGAGTTTTGCAAATCACGCGGCGAGACCCCGGACAAGCCGTTCTCTGGTCAGTTCGTCACGCGGATTCCGCCGGACCTGCACCGCCAGGTCAATGCCGCCGCACTCCTTGCCGGCAAGAGTCTGAACGCCTGGGTCGCCGAACAACTTCAGGGAGCGGTCCTCGAAATTGGCCTGACAAAGTCGTCGGTCAGAAAGAACTCTGGGGTCAAGGCGGCAACGCGGCAAGGGAAGACGGTCCCTCGAAAGGTGGTCCCCGGGAAGACGAAAGTGCGAGCAACGCGACCGGGTCACGGTTGAGGGGGTCTCGCGCTACGACGATCGCCGCGCGATCCTGTTGTGTGAACGCGACCTGGGCCAATTGCACCGCCGTGTCGAGTCTTCGCTGTCACAGCCGCTGCCGGGCTTTGTAGACCTCGGCCGCGGCGACGAGGATGCGACGTTCCTCGTCGGACAGAGCGGCTTCGCCATCGCGGGAGATTTTCGCGAGGATCTGGTCGACGCGCTCCTGGAAATCATCCGAAGGTTTCGGTTCGGGACGCGGTGGCAGTGGCGGGACGTCTTCCGGTTCTTCGAGCGGGCGGTAGACCTTCATTCCACGGCGTGCCCCCGACCAGCGCTTCGCCCAGCCGCGGGCCTGACCGTTCAGTCCTGACCAACCCGTAAAGCGCCAGTTGAACCAGGCGGCCGCCAGCCCGAACGCGATGCCACCAAGATGCGCTCCATGGGCGATGTTCGCGCCGGCGCCAATCGTGTCCATCACGATGTAGAGCACCGCGAGCCAGCGCATTTCCAGCGGGATGACCAGCATCAACTGGACCTTCATGTAGGGATACTTCACGGCCGCCCAGCCAGTGATCGCCATGATCGCGGCCGAGGCACCCAACGCTGGTCCGATTGGCCCCAAGGCTCCCTGGATCAGATGTCCGGCCGCCCCCGCGAGAATGCCCAGCAGGTAGAAGGCGACAAACTCGCGCGTGCCGAGCCCGTCTTCGACGAGCTTGCCGAAGAACCACAGCCCAAACATGTTGAACACGATGTGCCCCAGAGAGCGGACATCGTGCAGGAAGCCATAGCTGAGCGGCTGCCAGGGATAGAAGAACCCCGAATCCAAAGGCCAGAGCATGGCGAGTTGGAAGCCCTGTCGGCCGAACACCAACTGCAGCAGAAAAACGCCACAGGTGAGGAACAGGATGCCCCGGACGCCTGGGTGTTCGACGAAGCCGCCGCTCCCGAAATTGAACCCGCGGCGTTCGGGACGCATGTATTCGCGATTCTCGTAACCCATGGACTGTCAACCGTTCCGGAAAGTGAGTCGGCAGAAGTCAGTCTAACGAGACCCGGGCAGGAGGACAGTCGAACTGGTTCGGGAATGCCATCCCGCGAAGCGCCGCGGGCTGAGACATCTCCAGAGCCCCTCTCGTGCCCTCGAAAACTTGAATCAATCCCTGACGCGGACTGGCGATTCGAAGCGAAAACAGTCGGGGTGTTGCAGATTGCAACGATTTTTGCGTGGGGCCGGGGAGGACTATCCACCCAGGAGCATCGACACAAACTATTTACTGAAAATGCCTTACGGAACTCCGATCGTTTTTCGTGGAGATTGGCACGTAATTCCCTCACTTTAAAACTCGTTCCCGCACCATGGAGGTAATCATGCTGGTTCTCACTCGCAAGTTGAATCAAACGATCCGGATCGGAGACTCGATCGAGATCAAGGTGGTCGCCGTTGGAGCCAATCGGGTGCGACTGGCGATTTCTGCACCGCGGACGGTGTCAGTGACGCGTGGAGAGCTTGTTACGTCCGAGTTCCACGACGGCGTGGAATTGGTGTCGGCGGCCTGCGGGAGTGATTCGAGCGACTGGACGGTGTGAGCGACTGGGTTTGTACTGGCGACAGGACGCGGTTTAAGGTTCTGAACTGTGGCGTGCGTCGTGTGTCAGCGGCCTTTTGGAGATTTTCGCGGGTAGGACCCGCTGATTTTTTCACCGGAGAGTTTGCCCGTCGGCAACATCGAGTTGCAAATCTTTATCAGGGAAGACATTCCATCTTCCGACGGGATTTGACTCCGGATCGCCCCCTGGCCGAACCAGTTCGGCCAGGGGGTTTTTTGTTTTGAGAGGATGCGCGTCCCCGGAAGGGGTGGGGTTGTAACGGCCATAGGTCAGCCGACGGACTGTTGCGCGAAGGAACAGCCCGATTGCGGGAATTTGGGAATCTTTTTGACCAGCGTCGCCTGACTCGGGTAGATTTAAGGGAACTACGGGCGATGTTCTGTCGTCCATCAGCCATGGTCGTGAATCGGCGGAACATGCTTTCGGCGGTTGCTGCGGCCAGTGATTGAGATTCAGCTCAACGATCCGTTTGGTCTTCGAGGGGTGCCGTATGCGGTTGTCGAACAAAGTGGCGGCCGGTTTCTGCGCGATAATGACGCTGCTTGCCACGCTTGCTGATGTCCAGGCGCAGGTCCGCCCGTCTCGCAATTCCCGAACAGGACCCTCTGCGGCGCTGAATGTCCCGAAACTGAACCTGTCGACTCCGACGTTGACCTTTGGCGGTGGGTTCACGGGATTGAATCCGCTGAACAACTCGGTCTACCCCGACTTGAACTCGGAAGATGCCGACCAGGTGGCCGAGGCGCACAACTGGGCGCGGCAGCAAACGCTGCTCTGCCTGATGTACCTGCGTGCAAACAAGGACGCGATCCTGTCGGGAAACGACCCGATGTACAACTCGGTGTTCGGCCAGTACTACGATCGAACGAATCCGCATTTTGGAACGTATGTGCTGGACGAATCGCACTACAACCAGGTGCTGAATACGTTCACCACCATGCAGAACCTGCTGGAAAGCCCGACGTTTTACGACTTCGGGAGAGGAGGCAACACGTCATACGGAACCGTGTTTGGCTACGACCGGGGCTTACGTCAGTGGGGCTATTCGACATCGTCATCGCGCGATCATCTGGACGATATCGTGACCCCGTACACCGACTCGGTGACGTTTGCAGATGGGTCTGTCGCTGCGAATGTCAATCCTGGGGCAGCGGTTTTCCCCCCTCGACGGTGGGACGCCGATGATGCCCCGTTCCGGTTGAGTGCGTCCGGTGATTCGCTCTCGCAACGGATTGCCAACTCTGTCGATCGCCCGTTTTTCAATGAAAAACTGGACATTTACGGGACAGCCGATAACGCGGACCGCGTTTCGCTCAACGATCTGCCCTCGCAGCAGTTTGTCGGAAATCTGTTCTTTTATGATCCGAACAGCACAGATTTTTACCGTCAAATGGGAGAGCGTCGCTCGGTTGACGCGGCCGGGAATCTCATCGAAAACCCCTATCAAAACGGCGATCTTGAGTTCACCGTGGATCGGTTCGGCCGGATTGTGATTAACGACACGCTGGGCGGACGCTTCTCGGGCTTCCTGCTGGATCAGGCGGCCGGTCGATTCAACAGCAATGAAGACTTTCAATTGTTCGACGATGACGGGGACGGACTGCTCGACATGGACCCGGCTAATGATGCCCTGCCCCTGGCAACGTTTGACCCCTATCCGAATAGCTCTTACTCGACTCCGGCGTTCCGCCAGTTCCAGATGCTGATGATGTCTTTCGCCGAGTTCACGACGGTCCTGGGCGATAGCCGGGGCGGGGCGTTCGTGGGGATCTCGGGGATTCTGTCGGTGCTCGATCCCTCGGGTCGTGCGGGAACGGTCTACGGTGGCTCCCTCGACGCTCGTGCCTATGCCATGTTCTCCGACTTCCTGAACGGAGCGGGAATCACCGACCCGCGTCGGTTCCCGCCGTCGGGCAAGAACGTGCAGGCCTTCACGCCGGCGATTCCATCGAGCTGATCAGACTTCGGTCAGTTAGAATGTGAACTTAACCGGGCTGGCGATCGTAAGCGATTGCCGGCCCGGTTTGTTTTTTGGCAGGGGGAGTCGAATAGCGCGGCACCTCCCCCTGGCGATAATCACAACACCATTGTTGATTCGTGTAGTCATTCACCCGACGCGTTGCAGTCCCTTTCACTGGGCCTGCTGGCTGGCAATCCACTGGGTCACGGTTTCTTCGAGCAGGTCGAGGGGGAGAGCGCCCTGGCCGAGAATCGTGTCGTGGAAGGCGCGGATGTCGAACCTGTCGCCGAGGGTCTGTTCGGCGGTGGTGCGGAGTTCGCGGATTTTCAGCTCGCCGATCTTGTAGGCGAGTGCCTGACCGGGCCAGGAGATGTAGCGGTCAATCTCGTTCACGATGTCGTGTTCGGCCTTGGCGGCATTCTGTTTGAAGTAGTCGATCGCCTGCTGGCGGGTCCACTTCTGGGAGTGCAGGCCGGTATCAACGACGAGCCGCACGGCCCGCCACATTTCATATGTGAGCTGCCCGAACTTCGAGTAGGGGTCGCGGTAGAGGCCCAGGTCGCTCCCCAGGCGTTCGCTGTAGAGTGCCCAGCCTTCGACATAGACGGTGAACTCGGAGTGCTTGCGGAAGTTGGGCACACCGACGAGTTCGTTGGCGAGGGCGATCTGCAGGTGATGGCCTGGGACTGCTTCGTGGAGTGAGAGGGCTTCCATCTCGTATTTGGGGCGGACCTCGGGCCGGTACAGATTGACGAAATAGGTCCCCGCGCGGGAGCCATCGGCGGCGGGCTGACGGTAGTACGCGGTGGTGGTATCGGGGGCCATGTGGGCGGGGATCGCTTCCACGCCATAAGGCGTGCGGGGAAGCGTGCGGAACAGCTTGGGCAGTTCTGGATCGATCCGCTTACAGACGGTGATGTACTCGCGGAAGAGGTCGTCTGCGTTGTCGAAGTAGAAGCGTTTGTCGGTCCGCAGGAACTCGAAAAACTGTTCGAGCGAGCCGGTAAAGCCCGTCGACTTCATGACAGTTTCCATCTCCTGTCGGATTCTGGCGACCTCTTTGAGGCCGACCGCGTGAATCTCGGCAGGAGTGAGATTGGTCGTGGTGTAATGACGGGCGCGGAGTGCATAGAACGCCTGGCCTTCGGGATACTGCCAGGCACCGACACCATCGAAGCAGCCTGGGAGGTACTCGGTCTCGAAGAAGTTGAGAAAGGTGGCGTACGCGGGAACAATCTTGCGGGCGATGGTGTCCTTGGCTGCGGCGATGAGTCGGTTTCTCTCGGCCGTGGGGATCGATTCAGAAATCTTCGCGAAGGGCTGGAAGTAGAGGCTGGTGGTGGGGTCGTCGACGATCTGTTTGCGAATCTGGCCGGGGACGCGCTGCATGGTGACGCGGGGCTGCACGCGGCGTTCCTTCACGCCCAACCGCATCAGAGCGATCGTCTGGTCCATGTAGGTGGGGAAGGAGTCGAGCCGGGCGAGCCAGTCGTCGTAGTCTTTCACCGTGTTGAATTCGAGGGAATCGGCGAGGGAGCTTTCGTCCTGGATGCCTTCCCGCTGATTGAGCGGAACGAGAAACATCCGGTGCGGATACTCTTCGAGTTCGCGCTCGAGCTGACGGCGGAAGAGCTTCCAGTTGAGGAGCGCGGCCGGGCCGAGTTGTGACGAGTTGAAGCCGTCGAGTTCTTTCAAGACGGACTGCTGGTGCAGGTGTCGGGCTTCAATCGCGGCGAGACTGAGATCGGGCCAGCGATTGTTGTAGCGGTCGTCGCCGAGGAAGGAGGCGAAGGTCGGAGCGTGTTGGAGAAGGGTTTCCCATTCGCGGTCGAAGAGGGCTTCGAGACGCTGTTCTTCGGGGGTTTCGGCGGGAGAGGGGGAGGCGGGGGACGGGGGGGAAGCCTCACGGCTTCCGCTACGGCTGGAGGGTTGGAGTTGCATGGAGAGGAAGGAGAGTTCGTCGGCGAGGTCGGCGATCGTTTTGGCGACGGGACGTGCTCCGGTGTGGCCGAGCTGGGTGTCGTACTTGAGGAGGATCGGAGCGGACGAACTCGTGGCCGACTGCATGAGCGCGGCCATTTTGCGGGCATGGAGCGGATCGACGCGGGTGTCGGAGTCACCCGTGATGAACAGGACGGCAGGGTAGTTCGTCCCCGGTTTCACGTTGTGATAGGGCGAGTAGGCCTTGAGCGTCTTGAATTCCTCGGGATCGTCGCTGGAGCCGTATTCGGGAATCCAGAACCGGGCGACGAGGAATTTGTGGTAGCGGACCATGTCGAGCAGCGGGTAAGAGCAGACGACCGCGCCGAACAGGTCGGGGCGCTGGGTGACGGCCGCACCGACCAGCAGCCCGCCATTACTGCCACCGGAGATCGCGAGTCGATTCGAGGTGGTGTACTTCTCGCGGATGAGCCACTGGGCGGCGGCGATGAAGTCGTCGAACGTGTTTTGCTTTCTGGCCTGCATCCCGCCCTGGTGCCATTCTTCGCCGTACTCGCCCCCACCGCGGAGATTGGCGACGGCGTAGACGCCGCCCTGCTCCATCCAGAGGATCGCCTTGGCGGAGAAGCCCGGCGTGAGGCTGTTGTTGAAGCCGCCGTAGCCGTAGAGCAGTGTGGGGTTGGTGCCATCGAGCACGAGGCCGCGCTTGTGGACGACGAACATCGGGATCTGCGTGCCATCTTTCGAGGGATAGAAGACCTGCTTTGACTCGAAGGCCGCACTGTCCACCGGGATGTTCGGGCGCGACCAGACGGTCTGCTCGCCGGTTTCGACATTTTCACGGTAGATCGTGGTTGGTTGCTCAAACCCGCTGAAGGCGAAGAAGGCTTCCTTCGCGTCCCACCGGCCCGAAAGACCGCTGACGGTGCCGAGCGTGGGGAAGCGGATTTCGCGGAGTGCCTTGCCGGTGACGTCGAACACGGTGACCGCCGACTTCACATCGGTGAGATACTCGGCATAGAGGCGGCCGGCGATCGGCGAGAGACCTTCGAGGACACTCTTGCTTTCGGGGATGATCTCTTTCCAGTTGGCTCGCTCGGGGTGCCGCAGGTCGATGGAGAGCACCCGGTTGCGGGGCGCGTTCCAGTTCGTGGTGACAAACGCGCGGTGGTCAACGGCCGAGGCGAGGAAACGGGCCTCGATGTCGTTGACGAGCGGCTGGATCGGGCCTTTGGCGACGAGGTCCTGGAAGTAGATGTCGGTCTTCTTCGCGGCCGAGCCGTAGAAGACGTGCAGCAGGAGATACCGGCCGTCTTCCGACAGACTGGGGCTGACGATCACCCCGGTGTCGTACCCTTCACCGAACAGCAGCTGTGGTTCGCCCAGGGTTCCGCCCGCGGCGTTACTCACCGTGCGGGCGTAGACCCGCGAGCCTTCCTTGCCGTGCAGGGTGTAGAAGAGGGTTTTGCCATCGGGCGTCAGCGAGACGCCGAAGTAACGGCCGCGGGGGAGTTCCAGCGGCAAGTCGGCCCCGGAATCGACATCGAAGAATTTGAGGGCGACTTCGTCTTCGCCCCCGGATCGGATGCCGTAGATGAGGCGTCGGCCGTCTTCAGAGACTTCATAAAGCGAGACGGTTTTCGATTTGTCGGGCGCGAGGGTGAGCGGGTCGATCAGCACGCGCGGTTCGCCCGACACGCCTTCACTCATGCAGAGGGTGGGAAGGTCTTGCGCGGCGAGTCGGCGGCTGAAAAAGAATCGCGTTCCACGGATCGTGGGCATGCCGACGACATCGACCCGCATCAGTTCGCCGGCCCGTTTGACGATCGCCTCACGGCCCTTGAACCGGGCGAGATAGGCGTTGGTGTAGTCGTTCTGCTCGGCGATCCAGGCGCGGGTTTCGGGGGCCTGCTGGTCTTCGAGCCAGCGGTAGGGGTCGGTCAGCTTAACGCCGTGGAGCGTGTCGACGACGGGATCGCGGCGGGTGGGCGGGGCCTTGGTCGCGGCCGTGTTGTCGTCAGCGGGGAGGGAGGCGGCGAGGAGAGTCACGGCGAGGAATCCCGAAGTGAGGCAGATCCGCATGGAGGAGGTCGATCCCAGGAGGAGACGGAGGGGCGGAGTGATTTGGAGGGATCATCGTGGGTTGGGCACAGAATGGCGAGCCGACCCTGTGAGGGTTCGGTGATCCGCGCTGCGGGGTCACACGCCCTCGCGCGCGGCGCGTCGCATGGCACCGGTCTGGCAATCAGCGTGCTGCGAGCGTGACGTGCACTGAGATCCACGTTTCCCACCGACCCCTCACAGGGTCGGCTCGCCTAGGTGGGGTCGGCTCGCCAGGACGAGGTCAGCTCGCCGTAGTGGTCAGCCGCTCACTTCCTGGCCGAAGGCGAGTCGCTTCTGGACTTCGCGCGGGCCGCCCGCTTCATACTCTTTGAAGAGCATGCTGGGCTGGATGTCGTGGTTGTCCTGGTACTTCTGGCTTCTATACTCGGAGACTTCCCCGACGATCTGGTGGTAGAAGATCTGGCAAATCGGCACGCCGGCGTAAATGCGCACCGGTTGAACGGCATGCATTTCGAGCGTCCAGTAGCCTCGAAACCCGACATCACCAAACCCGGCGGTGATGTGGACGAACAGGCCTAATCGCCCCACGGACGACCGGCCCTCGAGCATGGGGACGAGGTTGTAGGTTTCGGTCCGCTCGATCGTCCGGCCCAGGTAAAACTGGTTCGGATTGAGGACGAAGCCTTCTTCGGGAATCGTGATCCGCCGGAAGCGATTGGGACGACGCATGTCGAGCACGATCTCTTCGTACACGATCAGTTCGTTGTGCAGGCGGAGATCGTAGCTATTCGAATTGAGCAGGCGCTCGTCGAATGGATCGATGACGATGTTCTTGCCGAGCTGGTTCCGGATTTCGTTTCCGGTCAGGATCATGGCGGTCGACTAGCGAGAAGAGGGCGTCAACGGGAACGGCGAAGAAGTGGGGCAAGATGCCCATCCGTTCCACGACACTTCACGGTACCGCATGGCAGGGGACGGCGTCAAAGGGACGCGGGGCGCGCGGTGGGGTGGAGAGGCGGAAGGTGACTCCAGGGGGGGGCCGCTGCGCGGGGGGAAGCGTCACCGCTTCCGCTACAGACTGGAGGAGCGCGGCTCGCCAGGCGCGGGGCGGCGGCTAGATGCGGCGTTTGCCTTCTTCTTCGGCGTTCATGACGTGCTGGATCTTGCTGAACCGCGACGGGTCTTCCTTGAACTTCTTGCGGTTCTCGGCCTT